>NZ_KV814962.1:0-319845 GCF_001814125.1 Staphylococcus sp. HMSC072E01
CAGACAGTGATGCAGACGCAGACAGCGATGCAGATACAGACAGTGATGCAGACGCAGATAGCGATGCAGATGCAGACAGTGATGCAGACTCTGATAGCGATGCAGATGCAGACGCAGACAGCGATGCAGATTCAGAAAACAAACAACATGATAAAGAACAATTGCCTGATACTGGTAACAAAGAACAAACAAATGGTACATTATTAGGTTCATTATTCGCTGCAGCAGGATCATTATTCTTTGCTAGCAAACGTCGTAGAAATAAAAAAGAAAATAAATAATTGTCTTTAAAAGTTAGATAGATACTAATAAAAAGAAAGCTAGGTCATTAAAACGGCCTGGCTTTTTTATATAAAGATAATAATTATTGTTATAATATATGTAAAATTAGTTTATTTGAGTGGAGGCTAACATGAGTTTAGAAACTAAAGTTAAAGAATTAGTACAAGAAGTAAAAAATACAGGACAAGTTGAGAAATATATTTTTTTAAGCATAGGAAAACCTAATATTAAAGCTAAAGTGAAGCTCTTAAAAAATTTATGTTATTTAGAAAGAGACATTTTAAAACATTGTCAAAATTTCAAGAAAAAGTCTGGTCAATTACCCGAATGGGTTAAATTAGATGTTGTAACTCATACAGAAACAGTGCCTTTTGATACTGTCAAAAAACAATTAATTGAAACACGTCGTAATTATATTGATTTTGGTATTGCTTTCGATTCTTATTGGAATATGACTTTTTTACCTGAAGAAATTAATGCGAATGCATTTGTAAGACCTGATAAGAAGACTAAAAAAATGTTTTTGTCAGAAGATAATATTAATAATTATTTAAGAAAATATACCACACACAAAAATGGTTATTCTCATCAATTTTTTAAAAATAAAGAAGTTATTAAATTTTGGACCAAAGGATATATATTAGATAATGATGAAATTTATGAACTATATGAGTCTGGATATAAAAAAGGGTTAAGAAAAGTAGACGATTTATATCAAGAAGTAGATGACTTAATAGTAAGTAGTGTAGATTACTTACAAGGAATGTTACATGACAATGGTCGTTATAATTATGGTTATTTCCCACATTTCGATAAAGAAATTAGCTTTTATAATATGTTAAGACACTCGTCATCAACCTATGCATTAATAGAGGGGCTAACCTATTTAGGAAGAGATTTAAATTCTATTGAAAAAGCAATTGACTATGTTATAAATAATTATATTTATGAATATGATAATAAAGGTTATGTATTCGATGATACTAAAGATATAAATGAAATTAAATTAGGACAAAACGCAGCCTTTATTTTTGCAGTATGTGAATATCTAAAAGTAAATCGTAATGAACGTTATCTTAAAGCTGCGCAAAAAGTAGCAAAAGGTATCATTTCAATGATTAATAAAGACACGTATGAAACCACACATGTTTTAAATTATCCTGATTTGACAGTAAAAGAAAAATTTAGAATTGTTTATTATGATGGTGAAGCATGTTTAGCATTATTAAGATTATATCAACAAGACCATAATGAAATATGGCTATATACAGTAAAGAAATTAATGAATTACTTTATAGAAAATCGTTATTGGCAGTATCATGATCATTGGCTTGGGTATTGCACTAATGAACTAGTACAGATTGATCCTAAAGAAAAATATGTTGAGTTTGGTATAAAAAATGTCAATACACATTTAGATTATATTGAACAACGTGAAACGACATTTCCAACATTTTTAGAAATGTTAATGGCAACTTATAAATTAATACAGAAAGCTAAGGAAACAGGTTTCGAACATATCGTTCAACATTTAATAGATGAGCAACAACTGATTGATGTGATTTATACAAGGGCAGAGTATCAACGTGTTGGATTTTTCTATCCAGAAGTAGCAATGTATTTTAAAAATCCAAGTCGTATTTTGGGTAGTTTCTTTATCAAACATCATGGATATCGAGTCAGAATTGATGATATTGAACATTATGTTTCAGGTTATGTGCAATTTCAAAAAGCTTTTAAAAAATAAAATATACCCCCTATATTCAGTGTATGTGTTCACTCAATATAGGGGGTATTATTTATTTTCTATATTTTAGTCTTGCGAAAGCATCGTGTTGGTGAATGGATTCTTCGTTTCGACATTCAATGTCAAAGCCATCAATCCAGTCAAAATCTACTAAATCTGCAGCAATTAAACGAATTAAATCTTCAACGAAACGTGGATTTTCATATGCACGTTCTGTTACGCGTTTTTCATCAGGACGTTTTAAAATTGGATAAAGAATAGAGCTTGCATTTGCTTCCATTGCATCTAAAATCTTTTCTTTGTAATCATCTGTCATTTCAGAATTTTTATCTAAATACACTTTCACTGTTACAACACCACGTTGATTATGAGCAGAGTATTCGCTAATTTCTTTAGAGCAAGGACAAAGTGTTGTTACAGTAGCTGTGAGGGTAATTTCTTTACGCGTTACTTGATCTTTATGAATTGCTAAACCGTAAGTAACATCAGCATGACCCACTGCTTTGATATGAGTTACAGGACTATAACGATCAAAGAACCATTTGCCTGAAACGTCTACTCCCGCAGCATTCTGTTTCATATTGTCTTGTAATGTACGTAATACTTGATATAGTGTATCGAAATCAAGTTCTAAACCATTATTATAATGTTTCTCAACACTTTCTAAGATACGACTCATGTTAATCCCTTTTTCATCTTTATTTAAGCTTGTTGAGAAACTAAATGTACCTGCTGTTTGAAATTGATCGATTTTAACAGGATATACTAAATTTTTAATACCCACTTCTTCAATTTCAAATAAGAAGTTTTTATGTGTACTTTGTAAGTCAGTCATTTCATTTTTAGTGGTAGGTTTTGTACCTTTGATAGGGTCTACTGAACCAAAATGTTTCCAGCGACCTTCTCGAGTAGATAAATCAAATTCAGTCATTCGTTTATTGTACCTCCTCTAATGATTTTAATTGTCGAAACGATATGTCCAATAAGGTTCGACTTCTAGAAAACTTTGTGTTTCTCCGCCAACTTCAGGGCTAGCTAATTGTTTTAAGAAAGGACCTGTTTGAGATTTATGAGCTTCAAACGCTTGTAATTTAATCTCTTTATATTGACTAATGTCATTTAATATATCAGGTTCTCCTAAAATATCCGGTGCATCATTACTGAATGCTACGAGTTGAAGTCTTGGACGCTCTTCTTTAGGCATACGTCCTACTGTTCTTACGACAGCTTCAGCTGTTGCTTCATGGTCTGGATGTACAGCAAATTTTGGATAAAATGAAATAATCACTGATGGATTTGTCTCCTCAATCAATGTTTTTACCATATCATCCATTTGCTCATGTGGCTCAAATTCTACTGTTTTATCTCTTAAACCCATTTTACGTAAATCAGTAATACCAATCACTTTCATAGCATCTTCTAATTCTTTTTCGCGAATATAAGGTAGTGACTCTCTTGTCGCAAAAGGGGGATTGCCTAAATTACGTCCCATTTGTCCTAATGTGAGACAGGCATAAGTGACAGGCACTCCGTTTTCAATATAACTTGCGATCGTCCCAGCAGATGAGAAGGTTTCATCATCGGGATGTGGAAATATCATTAGTACATGTCTTTCATCTTTCATGAATCTTCCTCCTCTATACTGTGAACGGCTGTTCACTGATTTCAATCGTTGCAGCCAACTGTCCTTCGTAATTAAATCCAGCTATTAAAAATTCATTATTATCATTGATTTCATAGTGAGTCAGGCCTTGTACATATACCCAACCTCCATCACGAAGTTTCAACCCAACACGAAATGGATCTTTATCTCCGCCCTTTAGTTGCGCATGTTCATATGTGACTTGTATATTTCGTAAAAACGTACCTGCATTAAACACACGTTGATCAAAATGGTTAGCATATGCACCATTCGTCGTTTCAACATGCAAATAGACAGGTTTGTTTTCAAATGTAGTTAATAATCGTTGTACTTCTTCAGCTTTAATGGGTTCCAACATGTTCACTCCTTGCAACCATACAATGTGTGTATCTATCTATTGTACTAAAAAGAACGACTGAATTGTATCCCTATGCTCAATTTATTTGTAAATGAAGGAAAATAATTCGAAGTGATTTAAATGTTTAAAAATATTTATCATGGGTATCTATAGTACTATGATTATGATACGAAAGGATGTTTGTAATGGAATTACAATTAGCAATCGATTTATTAAATAAAGAAGAAGCAGCAAAATTAGCTAAAAAAGTTGAAGAATATGTGGATATCGTAGAAATTGGTACACCTATCGTTATTAATGAAGGATTACCAGCTGTTCAACATTTAAATGAAAATATTAATAATGCGAAAGTGTTAGCTGATTTAAAAATTATGGATGCAGCAGACTATGAAGTAAGCCAAGCTATTAAATTTGGTGCAGATGTTGTGACTATCTTAGGTGTTGCAGAAGATGCTTCAATTAAAGGTGCGGTTGAAGAAGCACACAAACATGGTAAACAATTGTTAGTTGATATGATTGCTGTACAAGATTTAGAAAAACGTGCGAAAGAATTAGATGAAATGGGCGCTGATTATATCGCTGTTCATACTGGTTATGATTTACAAGCTGAAGGACAATCTCCATTAGAAAGCTTACGTACAGTTAAATCAGTCATTAAAAATTCTAAAGTAGCCGTAGCTGGTGGTATTAAACCTGAAACAATTAAAGAAATTGTAGCAGAAGAACCTGATTTAGTTATTGTTGGTGGCGGTATTGCTAATGCAGATGATCCTGTAGAAGCAGCTAAACAATGTCGTGAAGCGATTGAAGGTAAATAAAATGCCAACTTTTAACAATTATCATTTAATTCTTGAAGAAATAGATAACACGTTATCACATCTAGAGGATAATGATTATGGACGTTTTGCAAATGAAGTGGTTGGCGCATCTCGTATCTTTACAGCTGGTAAAGGTCGCTCTGGATATGTTGCTAATAGCTTTGCAATGCGTTTGAATCAACTAGGAAAAGATGCATCTGCAATAGGTGAAGCAACAACGCCATCTATTAAAGAGCATGATTTATTAATTATTATTTCCGGTTCTGGATCAACAGAACACCTAAGATTATTAGCTGAAAAGGCACATTCAGTTGGTGCTAAAATTGCTTTAATAACAACTAAAAAAGAATCTAAAATTGGCGATGTCGCTGATACAGTGATTACTTTACCTGCAGGAACGAAACATGAAGCAGAAGGCTCTGAACAGCCATTAGGTAGTCTATTTGAACAATCTTCACTCATCTTTTTAGATAGTGTCGTGATTGGATTAATGGATGCCTTTAATATTAATGAAGAAACAATGCAAGACAATCATGCTAATTTAGAATAAATTAGTATGGTTAAGAGAGTAGGGATTTCTAATTTAGAAATCCCTATTTTTGTGTATCATTTTAATAAAATTAACTATAAATATATATATACAATAAAAAAAGATATATAATAAATAGTATGTTATGGACTTGTGGAAAATGTAAAATTTTATTAATTATAATGCATAATACATATAAGAAAATATTAAAATAACAATTATAGAATACGTTAATATAAAGAGATTCTAAATATATAAGCTGGGAGTTTTACAATGGTATTTGATAAGAAGCGTATTGAAGAAATACTGGAAGGAGATTGGTATGTATCCCCTAAAGAAGATTGGGCAGTAGATAATGTTGTAGCAAGTTATGCTCAAGCACGTGAAGATTATCGAAGTCATCATCAATCATTATTTGTAGCTATTGATAACGATACATGGAAATCTCATGTTAAAGATAATAGTGAATGGCACGATACACATTCGATTGTATCGCATGCCTCTCAATATATTTCTGGTGTAGTTGTAAAGACGCCTATTCCACAATTAGATGTATCTATTCCACAATTCATTGTAGATGATCCTTATGAAGCATTAGATAAACTAGCACATAGTGCATATGACACAGCAGATGCAACACTTATTGCAACTACAGGTACTAACAAAAATGATCTTGTCACAATTAATACGTTGCTTAATGAATTACTTACTAAAGGAGAACATATATCACTAATTAAACAGTATGATCATCCTTATATTAACCTTTTAACTGCTTTAGCTAGTAGTTCTGAAGAAACAGAATATATTATTTCTAATGCCTATTATCAGGTTTTAACTTCAAATTTAAAACAATTTGAGAAGTATATTCCAGATATTTCAATTATTTCTTCAATTGAACAAACAGAAACGAAAAATCTTAATTCTGTAATAGAACATTATACGCAACTAATTAAGCCAATGTTTGTAGATAGTACAGTGATTATGAACAGTGATAGCGAAGGATTCGAATCATTGCATAAAAGTATTGAGGATCTAAAACTTAATTTTATTTCTTATGGTTTTATTCCCAACTCAGATGTTTTTGTATTACGTAATAAAAAGTTTGGTGAATTTGAGCAAGTTAAAGCAAATATACTTGGTGAAAATATAGATTTTCAAATAAAAATACATGGTATTGAAAAAATAAAACAAGTACTTAGTGTTTTAACTACATTAAAAGTCCTTCATATCCCTCTCTATACGATTATTCATGATTTGAAAGAATTTATACCAGTTGAAGATCGTCACCAAGCTACTCAACATCATACGTATAAAGGTGATATCTATGAGATTGTTAATAGTAATAATGAGCCTACAATGGATGGAATGAGGGAGGCATTAAAAGAATTAAATAATCAAAAAGTGTATTTTAAAGGTAAAACCATTGCGATTATAGGCCATTTATTTGGTATTACTGAAGAAAACAAAGAAGGGCAATATCGAGCTCTGGCAGAAGAAATACGACAATCTAATATTGATTTAGTCATAGGTTATGGTAAAGATACTGTTTATTGTTTAAGGCATTTACCTACAACTCAAGTCATTGGATATTATCATTCAGTAGATCAACTTGTACATACAGTCGCAGTGATTTTGGAAAATGAAGATAGTCTATTAATTAAAGGCAGTAATGAATCTGAAGAATGGAAGGCACTTCAAGATAAAATTATTGAAGTGGCAGCTACTAAACCTATTGGATTTAAGACAATTAAAGATATCTTGCCTCCTAGTGAAGGGTATGGATCTGCAGTCTTTAATATGAGAACGGGTGAAAAAGTAGCACAATATGGTAATCAGTATGTGACACAAAACCAAGGTGTAGGGAACTTACTAGTTATTCATCGCATTTTAAACCTATTATTTTCAAAAAAATTACATCGTAGTCAGACGTTTAAACCAGATACACAATCTTTAAATATGAATAATAAAAAGCATGCAATTCCACTTGAAAATGATGATGAGATTCAATTAGAAGATATTTTATCTGCTGCTTTAGTGAGTAACGCTCCTAATGCTTCAATGATGTTAGCGAATCGTGTACTAGGTTCTAGTGAAAATAGTTTGAATATGATGAAAGTTATGGTAAAAGCTTTAGGATTAAACAGTAATATTGCAGAAAATATTACAGGTCTTCCTATAGAAGGTAAAAAGCAAAAATTAACGTTAGGTAATTTATTCTTAATTGGTAAATTACTATTTACTAATTATCCAGTTGTTAGAGATATATTATCTATTTCAAGTTACACCTTTAAAAATAGTACATATAAAATGCGTAGTAATTTATATGACTATGGACTGATTACTCATGGGTTATTCTATGGTGTAAATGATTCTATTGGTATTGTTCGTTCGAAATTTAAAGGTGAGACATATATTACGGTGGTTTTAGGTGCGAGAAATGCATTTCATAGAGATGCAATTATTTATCGTACCTTATCAAATGCACTTAATAATGAAAATAAAAAGCTAAGAATTGAAAATATACGTAAAGTTAAACAAGAAGCCTATAAGATAAATATTTTAGGAGATACGTATTTTGAAGAACTTTCAAATGTTCCTATGCCTGAAACAGCATTACAATCTTCTTCATCTCGGTTTGAAAAAATAAGACCATTATTAGATAAAGGAGACTTTAATATTTGTATGCTCGATACACCTATGTTTGATATTGAAAATACCTATTTGGAACAAAGAGTTCATAATATAAGACGCTCAAATGAAGTAGGTACTTTAGAAATATTAAAGCAAGAAAATATTGATTTAATTTCTTTAGCCAGTCCTCATCTTATGGACAGTGATGAAGAAGGATTAAACCGAACTTTAGAATTACTAGAAGAACATGATATTTATAATATTGGTGCTGGGTATAATCAACAAAACGCAGAGAAACCATTTGTCATTTATGTTAACCATCAACGCTATATGATTTTTAATACTTATTATTATCAGTCAGAAAATTACTATGCATTTAATCGATACGCTATCGGAGAAGAAAAAGGTATTGCTTGTTTGAATCCATTTATTTATGAACAAATAAGTGTAGCTAAACGTGAGGATCCTAAAACTAAAGTAATTGTTATAGCGCATTGGGGAAAAAAACAGCAAGATTCTACTCAAGATATTACAATGTATCAACGTCTCCAGGCTCAGCGATTAAGTGTAGCAGGTGCTGACATCATCATTGGTCACGGCAACTATCATATGCAAGGCATTGAGCAAATGAACGCAACTACTGTACTTTATGATATTGGTGTAGGTATTTTTGGTAATGAGGCAGATGAAAGAAGTATGAATGATTTCCCTTATAGTTTTATTCCTCAAATAAATATTCAACCCAATCACACAATGTGTCTAAAGTTATATCCGATTTATCACGATAACTCAGAAACAAGATGGCAACCAAGATGTGTGAGCGAAGAAGAGTTAGAACATTGTTTCACTTTATTAAAAACATTAGGCCTTTCATCTAATCTTATTAAAGATAAAGACGAACATTTCTATTTCGAAATACCTATTTAATTGAAGTATTACAAATAGGAGGGAATTCATGGTTTATGACATTTCACTTATAGAAGCATTACTAGAAGGATATTGGTATCGAAAACCCCAAAAAGATTGGTTTACAGATCATATAGATATTAACCGAAAGACAGCCAAAAGAATATAGTAAAAAAAGCTATAAGACACTTTTTATAGCAATTAATGAGGAAATGTGGCATAAAGATGTTTTAACGCCTAAATATTCTAATTGGAAAGACACACATACTAACTTATACAACTATCAAGACGATATTTATGGGGTTATAGCAATACATCCTATTGAATATTTAGATGAACGAATTCCTCAATTTATAGTAAATAATTCATACGATATCATTCGTAAATTGGCTGCTTTTTCCTATAAACATTTTAATGGAACAACAATAGCAATAACTGGAACTACAGGTGAATTTACCACAAAAAGTTTATTGAATGAATTATTAAGTATCAATCATTCAGTTGAGGCTACTAAAGAAAATTATAATTCGCGAATGGAAATGATGTTAACCATTGCTAATGCAATTACTAATCCTGATTATTTAGTTTTAGAGGTATCTGAAGATAAAGTATGGCATTTACCAGAAACAGTAGTAACTGATGATGTACCACCCGATATAGTGAGCATTACGTCTGTAGGGTCTGATCATCAGCGAACGGTTGAAGAAACTGCGCTATTAAAATCTCAACTTACTCATGGAATGAATTATCATAGTTATGTAATTTTAAATCGTGATATGGATAACTTTGAAAGAGTATATGATACTATTTCAAATTAAAACCATAATATTATAACTTATGGTTTTAATATACATGGTGATGTTCACATTGAAACGATAAGTGAAACCAAAAATGCAATAAAAGTATAATTAAATGTTTTAGGTAAAATAGTCAATTTTCAAACTTCAATATTTAGTAAAGCCGTGCTTCAAAATATATTCGGTGTTTTAACTATTTTAAAAATTTTCGAAATACCTTTAAATACTGTTTTAGATACTTTAGTAAATTATAAGCCAAATAAAGGTGCTCAAAATTTAGAAACTTATACCACTTTAAACCATATTAATTTTATAGTTATAGATAATTCATGGAATGTAACAGCTAAATCAATGATAGAAGGAATTAGAGCATTAGAAAATAAATCAAGATTTTATAAAGGCAAAACAATAGCCGTGCTTGGTCAACTTATGGATTTAGAAAGGGATGATATTCAGCGACAACATGAAAATATAGCAAAGACACTCATTCATCATCATGTGGATTTAGTTTTTGGATATGGAAAAGATATTAATATACTCTTAAACAATTGCCAAAATATATGATTGGTGGCTATTATAAACATTATGATGACTTAGCTCGAGAGGTAGCAAATATTATTGAAGATGAGGATGTCATCTTAATTCAAGGTTCAAATAGGAACGGTAAATTTTATAAAATAAAAGATCAATTGATTATGCAAGCACAAAAATCGCCACAATTAGTAAATCTCCCAAAAGTTCCAAGCACTGGATATGATGTCGCTACTTACAAGGTGTCTACTGGTGAAAAAATAGCATATTTAGGTAATCAAAAAGTCATTCAAAATTAAGGCGTAGGTAATGTGTTATTGATGAATCGAATCTTAGATTTACTATTTGCAAATTGTCTACAAATGAACACTATATATGAACCAGACAAGCAGTCAATAAAAGAAAGCAAGCAACCTCACTCTATACTTTTGAAACACGGAGATAAACTATCACTAGATACTATCTTATCAGCGGCATTAGTCACAGCTTCTCCAAATGCTATCTTGATGTTAGCCAATAAAGTGATAGGTTCTAATCAACATGCTATGAAATATATTAAAGAAGAGATTCAGAGTTTAGATAGAAGTAAAACCATCGCGTTAAATATTAGGGACGTCCTATGAATGATAAGGTACAACAAGTTTCATTAGATGACTTATTTGTAGTCAGTCAAAAATTATTTAATAAACATCCTTTTATAAAAGATATATTGTCGCGTACATCATATACGTTTAAAAATAAATATTACCAAACAGTTTCTAATTTGTTTAATTATGGAATGATTACGCATGGTTTCTTCTACGGTCAAGATCACTCTATCGGGACAGTATTGTCTAAAATAAATGGTGAAGAATATATTACAGTTGTGTTAGGTGCTAAAGATGCGTTTCATAGAGATGAATTAATTTATAATTCAATTATGCAAGTGACACAGGGTAAGCCTAAACATACTAAACGTGATTCGATTCGTAAGAAACGTAAATCACCATTTGAAATGAACATTATCGGGGATACTTATTTTGGTGAATATTACACTAAAAAACGCCAAGCAAAAGATATCGATGATGCATTAACATCTAAAGGTCGACATTACAGTTTTGATGGTATTCGTGATTTCTTAAAAACAGGAGATTTTAATATATGTAATTTCGAGGCAGCTATTTCTGATGATGATAATGCTTATTTAAGACAACGTAAACCTTATGTTTTACATGCTTCTGAGGAAGAAACAACTCGTGCTTTAAAAAAAGAATATATTCATTTAGCCACGCTTGCTAATAATCATTTAATGGACTGTAACGTAGGAGGATTAAACCGAACAATTAAACAGTTTGAAGCAGAGAACCTATATACAATAGGTGCTGGAAATACACAAGAAGAAGCAGAAAAGCCTTTTGTACTTAACTATAATGGTCAAAAATATACAATATTTAATGCATATTGGTATCGACGTCCTATGTATAGAGAATACGATTTTTATGCAATAGGAAATAAACCCGGTGTTGCTTGTATTAATCCTTCTTTGTATAAGCAAATTTCTAAAGTGAAAGAAGAAGGTGCTAAAGTGATTGTCATTGCTCACTGGGGTGTCGACTTTAGTAAAGTTCAGATAAAACAACGTGAATATGCACAGTTATTAGAAGAAGCGGGAGCAGATTTAATTATTGGTCACGGTGCACATATGATGCAAAGTATTGAGAAAATTAATCGAACTACTGTGGTGTATAGTATCGGCAATGGAATATTCAATAGTAATGGAGAATATGATCAACGTTTTGTACCTCCATACAGTTTTATTGCACGTCTTACTATCACTCCTGAAAATGACTTATCCTTGAAACTTTATCCAATTTATAGCAATAATAAAGAAACATTTTGGCAACCACGTTTTTTAACTGAAGATGAATTTAAACATTGTAGTCAAATGCTTAAACAATACGGTTCAATTGAAACTATTAAAAAAGGTTATGACCAACATTATTATTACGATATACCGCTTTGATGAAAAAACACTCTAATTGTTAGTTAAAAGAACTAATAGTTAGAGTGATTTTTTTATGTGTTATTTTTTATATAATGTTAATATAATAATTAATCCAGTTAACATTTAGAGAGGGTCATATGTTAGAAATACTAAATAAATTAAATCACTATTCAGTAGAACAACCAGATATGATTGCACTATCGTTCGAAGAAGATGTATTGACATATCAAGAACTTTATACAGCAATACAGCAATTAAAATCAGTCTTCATGCATTTACCGAAAGGGTCCCGAGTAGGATTGTTAAGTAAAAGTCCTTTACATAATATGTTGAATTATTTTGCAATATTAGAACAAGGAAGTATTCCATGTTTTTTAGATGATCAATGGTCTGAAGTAACAATTCATCAACTGATTGAAACGTATCATATTGACTATCTTGTTGATGAACAGCATAGACTGATAAAGACAACGTCTTCTGAAACATATCCAACATATTTAAATGAGCAGTCACAAGTCCATCAACTATTACATATTGGTTTTACATCTGGGACAACAGGGTTACCTAAAGCATATTATCGAAATGAACCATCTTGGCTTGCGTCATACAAAGAAAATGAAAAGCTACTTCGTCATAAAGAAAACATACTTGTAGCACCGGGACCACTTGCACATTCATTGTCTTTATACACTTGTATTTATGCGTTATATACAGGGAGAACATTTATTGGACAAACCCGTTTTAATGCGACTAAGCTCGTTAGCAAAATGAAACAACAAACAACAAATAGTGCATTATTTCTTGTTCCAACAATGCTACATGCAATAACAAAAATAAATCACGATCACCTACATTTAACGACTATTTTAAGTAGTGGGGCGAAACTCTCTTCTTCGTTGTTTAAGCGTATAGCCGAAACATTTCAGCATGCTAATATTATTGAATTTTTTGGAACGTCAGAAGCAAGTTTTATTAGTTATAACATTAACCGTAAAGCTTCTGTTGATTCAGTGGGATACATATTTCAAAATGTAACGATTGGTTTAGAGGAAAAAGACAAGAATCATATAGGGTTATTAAATGTAAAAAGTAATATGATATTCTCTGGATATGTAAATCAATCTGTCGTATTACCTGAAACATGGATTAAAACAGGCGATTACGCTTATATTAAAGATAATCAATTATATTTAGTGAGTCGTCAAAATGAACGATTAATTATTGGAGGTAAAAATGTTTATCCTCAAGTTATTGAACAAATGATAAAAAATATTGATGGAGTAGAAGAAGCGATGGTTATAGGAGAACCGCATCCACGTTTTGGGGAAATAGCGGTTTTACTATATACAGGATCGATAGAACTTGAGTACCAAACTGTGAGACAACATATTATGAAAGTTCTATCACGATATGATGTACCTTCCAAATTGATAAAAGTAGACAGTATGCAATATACCCAAAGTGGCAAAGTTGCTCGAAATAAAATGCGTACTGCCTATGTAAAAGGAGACTTTAAATGATGAACCAACCGGTCATTATATGGGCGAAACGTACACCTTTTGGCAAATACGGTGGGAAATTGAAACATTTAGAACCCGAAACATTACTCATGCCCTTATTTGAAGAAATGAATTCAACTTTTCCTAAAATAATACCTGATATCGATGATGTAGTGATTGGAAATATCGTAGGTAATGGTGGAAATATTGCTCGTAAAGCCTTATTAGAAGCAGGTCTAGCTGAGAGTATTCCAGGTGTTACAATGGACCGTCAATGTGGGTCAGGGTTAGAAAGTATTATATATGCATGTCGAATGGTTCAAGCTGGTGCAGGTCATATTTATATAGCTGGAGGAGTAGAAAGCACGAGTCGTGCTCCTTGGAAGATTAAACGGCCTCAATCAGTGTATGATACCCAATTACCAGAATTTTATGAGCGTGCCTCTTTTGCACCAAAAGGTCAAGATCCAAGTATGATAGAGGCAGCTGAAAATGTTGCGCAATATTATCATATTACGCGTAAACAACAAGATGCCTTTGCGATACGTAGTCATCATCTCACACATCAATATTATAAGAATGGAAGTATAAGTAATGAAATTGTACCTTTAAACATCAAAGGTCATTTATTTGATAAAGATGAAAGTATTAAGCCAACACTTACTGAACAACGATTAAATCGATTACGTCCTTTACTAGCTAACGGAACAGTAACGGTTGGAAATAGTTGTATGAAAAATGACGGCGCTGCGCTTGCACTCGTTATGAATCAAGAAACGGCATTACAATACGGAATATCAGAGGGAATGATGTTTACAGATGCAGTGACAATAGGTGTCAATCCGAAACGACTAGGTATTGGACCAGTACCTGCTGTAACAAAATTACTAAAAAAACAAAATTTAAAAATAAGTGACATTGATGCAATAGAACTTAATGAGGCATTTAGCTCACAAGTTTTAGCTTCAATTCAAGAGTTAAAATTAAATATTAATCAAGTCAATCAGTGGGGTGGAGCCATTGCGTCTGGTCATCCTTATAGCGCAAGTGGCGTAGCGTTAATCACTAGATTATTAAATATGACACATTGGAAGCGGGGAGTTGCTACGATGGGGATTGGAGGAGGAATGGGAAATGCTATACTCTTCGAACGATAGGGCTTATGAGAAAATAGAAATAGATTTTAATGAGCAAGAAGTAAGAGAGTATTGCGAAGTAGTTGAAAGAACGTATAAAGGCGTAGTGCCTCCACTCATGTGTGCAAACGTTTGGCCAAAATTTAAGTTGTTCCAAAAGTTTCAACAAGAAAATATTCTTCTTGTGCGAACAACATGTGAAGAATTTGAATCATTAAAATGTAGGCTAAAATATGAGGCGTACTTAACACATAAAAGTACGAAAAAGTTTAAAACATATATCCAATATATCTACGATTTAAAAATATATAAAGATAATAGACAATGTATATTTATTAGGCAAACGTTTATAAAAAAGGAGGTAAATGATGAGGTTTAGTCATGATAAAGTGAGTCATTATCTTCGCCTTGTTAATGATAAAAATGAGCTTCATTCAACCATTGTCCCTGGTCAACTGGTGGTGGATTGTGTATTAGCGTATTTTCAAATAGAGTGGACACAATTTAACGTTAAGTATAGAAAGATTATAGATATAGACGAAGAAGTTATCTTAAAAAAAGTGAGTCATAATGAAATAAACGTCTTTGGTTTAAATGGTGAAGAAAAAATAGTTATTACTAAAAAAAGTAATCATATTGATTTATAATTATTTATTTAACCGTTGATAACCCACCATAGGTGTTAAAAAAGAAACAATATTATAAAGATATAGCGTTAATGTTAGTATAACTTAAAGTTTCTCTCTAAGTTTCCAAAAGGGGACATTTTTGGCTAACATTAACGCTATTTTATTAGGGTGAGCTTTTGAATCATTAATGACTTTTTAAAGTTTTGAGTATTAGGGGCGTCTTAACTTTAAAAAAAGATTTTGAAATATTCGTCGGTTTTCGTATTCAATTACGAAAAACACTTTTTAATTTTTGAAATGTGATGAATAACTTAATTTCATGTTATCAACGTCACTTTCTAGTAGAGAGAGCAATGGATAGATGTCATTTTTACTAAACGTTTCATCGAATTTTACCGTCATCGTCTTGAAGGTCTTTGTAATGATTTCGTATATTGGGATACCGTTTTCTATATTTTGCTTGTAGATAATCATGTTGTTAATTCCTCCTTTGTCTCTCTACACTTAATATAGTAATGGATTTTATGATAAGAAACATGAGTCTATGGTACTAACTTTTACTGCAACGAACTGTGTAGAGCATACTACGACTAAATACCTAGAAGATAATGAAGATATAAGAAAAGCTTTTAATCCTAGTGTGACCAAACTATCATACACAAGATTAAAAGCTTTAGAAGTGCTTATATTTCTTTAAAAATGCAGTACAGACAGTAGCTGATTGAATTGAAAGTACGCTGATTAGCTTCTTTCAACTCTAATGCTGGGGCCCCAACAAAGAGACTTTCAAAAAGAAAGTCAACGATCAACGCGAGTTGGGGTGTCGGGGAAGGACAATGAAATCTAATTAAGGATTACAAAAGACTAATGTCTTTTGCATAAGAAGTACTAGCATTTTTTCAAAAATGCAGTACTTCTTTAAACTTCTTTGACGTCGACGTCGATGTGTTCTACGCGGTTGTATGCGCCGTGATCAACTGGGCCTACAAAGTCGTTCATTTTCCAACCATTTTTAATTGCTGATGCTACAAATGCTTTAGCGCTAATAACAGCTTCTTTAGGTGATTTACCATTTGCCAAGTAAGCTGTTGTAGCTGCTGCGAATGTACAACCTGCACCGTGGTTATAACTTTGTTGGAACATATCAGTTGTTAATTGATAATATGTTTGACCATCATAATATAAGTCATAAGATTTATCTTGATCTAATGCTTTACCACCTTTAATAATAATATGTTGAGCACCTTGATCATAAATGATTTTTGCAGCTTTTTTCATATCTTCAATTGACGTTAATTTACCTAATCCAGATAATTGACCAGCTTCAAATAAATTAGGTGTTACGACTGTTGCTTTAGGTAATAAATATTTAATCATTGCATCTGTATTTCCTGGGTTAAGTACTTCGTCTTCCCCTTTACATACCATAACTGGGTCTACTACGAAATATTTTGCACCTGATTGTTCAAATGCTTCGCCAGCACGTTTAATGATTTCTTCAGTTCCAAGCATGCCTGTTTTAACAGCATCTGGACCAATTGAAATGACTGTTTCTAATTGTTTTTCGAATACATCCATTGGAAGTGGTGTCACATCGTGAGACCAAGTTTCTTTGTCCATTGTTACAACAGCTGTTAAAGCTACCATACCGTAAGTGTTTAGTTCTTGAAATGTTTTAAGGTCGGCTTGCATACCTGCGCCAGCGCTTGTATCAGAACCGGCAATTGTTAATACTTTTTTTAATGCCATGTATTATCACTCCTGTCAATTATTTACATCTTTATTTATCATATCATGTAACTCAACTATTGTTCTAGCATGAAGATAGTAAGGCGATTTATATCACGTTTCAGAGGGGTCCTATGTTAAAATAGAAATGAGGTGAAAACGATGGAATGGTCAGACATTTTTCATGACATTACAACAAAACATGATTTTAAAGCAATGCATGATTTTTTAGAAAAAGAATATACGACACAAATCGTCTATCCAGATAGAGAAAATATTTATCAAGCTTTTGATTTAACACCATTTGAAGATATTAAAGTTGTTATTTTGGGTCAAGATCCATATCATGGACCTAACCAAGCACATGGGTTAGCATTTTCAGTTCAACCTAACGCTAAATTTCCACCCTCTTTAAGAAATATGTATCAAGAATTAGAAGATGATATTGGTTGTCATAGAACTTCTCCACATCTACAAGACTGGGCGCGTGAAGGTGTTCTGTTATTAAATACTGTACTAACTGTACGTAAAGGTGAAGCGCATTCCCATAAGGACATTGGATGGGAAATCTTTACAGATGAAGTCATTAAAGCTATTTCAGATTATCGCGAAGATGTTGTCTTTATCTTATGGGGAAAACCTGCGCAGCAAAAGATAAAATTAATTGATACAGCAAAGCATCATATTATTAAATCTGTTCATCCAAGTCCATTATCTGCTTATCGAGGTTTCTTTGGGTCTAAACCTTACTCTCGTACAAATGATTATTTAGAATCAAAAGGTAAAACACCCATACAATGGTGCGAAAGTGGGGAATCTTAATTGAACAAAGAACAATTAATTCAACTTATAGAACACGAATTAGTGCAGGCAGATGAAGCTCAAGATGAACAGCAGTTTGAAAAGCATATGTATGCGATTCATACCTTAACATCTCTTTATTCCGATGTTTCGAAACGACCTTCTAAAAAATCAACACATGATTTTACTAATAGTGTAACTTCTGAATCTTCATTTTCAAATAAGCCTTCAAATCATTCAGCGATTACTGCTGCAGAAATTGAAGCGATGGGTGGTAAAGTTCCACAAACAATGAAGCATCAAACTAAATCGTCTAATATGATGGTGACGGATGATGAAATTGGAAATGGTGAATCAATATTTGATTTTTAATTAAAAATAAGTTAGGAGAACTAAAACATTATGATGAAAGTATTTATAATTTTAGGTGCATTGTGTACGATGATGTCTGTTGGTACGGGTGCTTTTGGTGCACATGGACTTGAAGGAAAACTCTCTGATAAATATATGTCAGTATGGGAAAAAGCAGTGAATTATCAAATGTATCATGGTCTAGGATTAATTCTGATTGGCATCATTAGTGGTACAACTTCTATTAATGTGAATTGGGCAGGATGGCTTCTGTTCTTTGGTATTGTGCTATTTAGTGGCTCATTATATATTCTTGCATTGACTCAAATTCGTATTTTAGGAGCGATTACACCAATAGGGGGCATACTCTTTATTGTGGGATGGTTAATGTTAATTATTGCAACATTTAAATTTGCAGGATAATTATATTTTGGTTAGTAAACTCACCTTTTAGGGTATGTTAAGTACTCGAGGTGAGTTTATTTTATGAATGATAAAAATCGAGAGATAGATAGAGGAGATTTAAAGCAAAACCTCTCTGAAAAATTTGTTTGGGCGATTGCTTATGGCTCGTGTATCGGATGGGGAGCATTCATACTGCCCGGTGATTGGATTAAACAATCAGGTCCGATTGCTTCGGCAATTGGTATTGTTATTGGTGCTTTATTGATGATATTAATTGCTGTAAGTTATGGTGCATTAGTCGAACGTTTTCCTGTGTCAGGCGGTGCATTCGCGTTTAGTTATTTAAGCTTTGGAAGATATGTGAGTTTCTTTTCATCGTGGTTCTTAACATTCGGTTATGTTTGTGTAGTAGCGTTAAATGCGACAGCATTTAGTTTATTAATTAAGTTTTTACTGCCAAACATTTTGAATAGTGGAAGATTATATACGATTGCTGGATGGGATGTTTACATAACAGAAATAGTTATTGCTACGGTATTATTACTAGTATTTATGTTTATTGCAATTCGTGGTGCAAGTGTTTCTGGTACACTCCAATATTATTTTTGTGTAGCAATGGTCATTATTGTTGTACTTATGTTTGTAGGTTCATTTTTCGGAAATAACTTTTCGTTAAGCAACTTACAACCTTTAGCAAGTAAAGAACTTGGATGGTTTAATTCCATTATTATGATTGTATCTATTGCACCATGGGCTTATGTGGGATTTGATAATATTCCACAAACAGCAGAAGAGTTTAATTTCTCGCCAAACAAAACGTTTAAATTGATTGTATACAGTTTATTAGCGGCAGCTTTAACTTATGTCATTATGATTTTATACACAGGATGGTTGGGTACGAATAATGCGAACTTTAATGGAAATTTATGGTTAACAGGCGCTGAAACACAAACTGCTTTTGGTTATATTGGCTTAGGAATATTAGCGATTGCTATTATTATGGGGATTTTTACTGGATTAAATGGATTCTTAATGAGTTCAAGTCGATTACTATTCTCAATGGGACGTGCTGGTATCATGCCTAAAGCGTTTAGTAAATTACATCCAAAATATAAAACACCCTATGTAGCCATTATCTTTTTAGTAGCTATTACTTTAATTGCGCCATGGTTAGGACGTACCGCATTGACATGGATTGTTGATATGTCTTCAACAGGTGTATCTATTGCTTATTTTATTACTTGTTTATCTGCTGCTAAGCTATTTAGTTACAATAAACAAAGTAACACGTATGGTCCTATTTATAAGACCTTTGCTATTTTAGGTTCTATTGTTTCATTTATCTTTTTACTTTTATTATTAGTTCCAGGATCACCGGCTTCACTTTCAATGCCTTCATATATTGCATTGGGTAGTTGGTTAGTGATTGGTCTTATTTTCTTTGTAGTTCGATACCCTAAATTAAAAAATATGAATAATGATGAATTAAGTCGTCTGATTTTAAATCAATCAGAACGAGAAGTTAAAGAAATGATAAAAGATAAAAAATAATATACGTAAACGCGAGAGATGAGGGTTAATTACCAACAATCTCTCGCGTTTTATTGTTATATACGTTTACGTCGTCGAGCGAAACCAGAAACGATGATTTTTGAAATTTGGTCTGCGAATAATAATCCTAATGCAATCGCACCAGCGATAAGTGTGACTTCGAGCATTGTGTTGATTGCTTTACCAAATTGTAATAAGACTAGATTTTTAGTTGCATCAAAAGCAAGTCCACCAGGAACTAATGGAATAATACCAGTAACCATGAAAATGATTGCAGGTTCACGTTTTTTACGAGCCATGTAATGACTGATTAAACCCAATGTAAAGCTACCGAAAAAACTTGAATAAATCGTATGTATATTCAAACCTTGGTAGAATAAAATATATACCATCCATCCACAAGCTCCAACAAAACCACACGATAGATACAGCTTTCTAGGAGCGTCAAAGATGACACAGAAAAAGAGAGAAGCTGTATAACTAAATATAAAATTAAATAACCAAAACATTTATGCGTACTCCTAAACTAATATTAATATCGAACCTACGCCGGCACCAATACCAAATGCGGTGACAAGTGCTTCTAAAGACTTAGTAGTAAACATCATCATATGACCACCAAATAAATCTTGTATAGCATTCGTAATCAGTACTCCAGGTACAATAGGCATGACTGCAGCAATAATAATAGTAGCTAAATCACCACTTGGCGCTAACCAATGACCGAATACTGCGATAATACCAATAACTAAGGATCCGACGAATTCTGGAATAAATTGGGCGTGTAATCGGCGATCCAAAATTTCAACAACCAGATACCCAATACTACCTGCAAGTAGAGCAGTAATCACATCGATAAATTGGCCACCTTGCAAATATAGGAAACTAATTGCAATAATGGCAGCAGCAATCCCTTTAAATGTTAAGCTACTATCTCGTTTTGCAATATATATTTTTTCTAATCGCTCTTTTGCATCTTCTAAAGAGATATCCCCTTTTGTGATTAATCGTGATATTTCATTTGCTTGTGAAATTTTAATGAGATTAGTATCACGGGAATTAATTCTAAATATTCGGGGGTAAGATTCGTTATGTAAAGTAAATTGAATGACTGTATTTGTAACGAAGCTATTGCTTTCAGGATATCCTAGTTTTCGGGCAATACGTGTCATCGTATCTTCTACACGTGTTCCTTCCGCGCCAGATTCAAGTAATATACGTCCAGCCATCATGACGACGTCTTTGATTAAAGTTTCATCTATATGTTCTTGTTTATTTGTATTTTCCATTTCATCACCATTCGTTAAGATGTAATCATTATTATAGTAGAAGTACATGAAAATAACTACCTTACATTATAAAACTTAACAATCATAATATGATTAACATTATACCTCAATAGTAGGTAAATATATTTTAATGAAAATAAAATTTAATGTTAAAAAACAATTAATTTATAACAATAATGTTTCAGAACATTACAATTCGGTTAAATAATAATAGTTAACAAGTCAAAATTGTGCTGGGTAGCGACAGCACTTTTGTGATTTGTTAATGTTCAGAGTAGTAATGAAGTTCTCCCAAACCATACTACTTGAAGTACACTTTGTAAAAAGTGTACTTTATCTCGGAAACTAATTGTCTTATATAAATATATTAATTTATTGAAAAATGGAGCAAAGACTGGCGTCTACTATGCTAGTCTTTGCTCCATTTATATATTAAATTGCAAAAAATTGATCGAAATGATCAGTAGTTAAAATATGGCCGATATAGAAACTACCAAAGTCGCCATAGCGAGCAGTCGTTTCATCAAAACGCATTTCATAAATAATTTTCTTGAATTGTAGAACATCATCTGAGAATAATGTGACGCCCCATTCAAAATCATCAAAACCTACTGAACCAGTAATAAATTGTTTAATTTTACCAGCGAATTTGCGTCCAATCATACCATGGTTATACATTAGTTTTTTACGATCTTCCATTGGTAACATATACCAGTTATATGTTTCATTACGACGTTTATTCATTGGATAGAAACAAATATATTCTGTTCTAGGCAATTCTGGATATAATCTTGCTTTAATATGTGGATTTTCATAAGGATCTTCGTCTGATTTACCAGCTAAATAGTTACCTAACTCAATCACAGATACATATGAATAAGTTTGAATGAAGAAATCAGCAATTCTTAATTTATTTAATTCATTTTCAATTTCATTCAATTCTTTCATTTCTGGACGTAAATACCATAATAAAATATCTGCTTTTTGACCTGTAATATTATATAAAGCATAATCTCCAGCTTGTTTTTCTCTGGCAGTGGCTTTATTTTCGATAAATACTTTAAATTCATTAATCATTGCTTCGCGCTCATCTTCTGGCACCAATCTAAAAGTTGCCCAATCGACAGCGTAAAATAAATGAAGGCTATACCAACCATCTAATGTTTCAGCTGCTTCACTCATATCTATCGCTCCTTTAAATATATTTTCTATCAATACAGATTAAATTTTATCATAAAGAGAATTGTCACACATACTTAAAAGATTACAAATTAATGAAATAGAAATATTAAAAGAAATAAAGTATAATTAAGGTGAAAATATTATTATTTAAAAAATTTGAGGAGGGCATTATGTCTAGTTTATTAGATGTATTACAAGAAAAACTTTCAGGAAAAAACGTTAGAATTGTATTACCGGAAGGTGAAGATGAACGAGTATTAACAGCGGCTACAAAGTTACAAGCAACTGACTATGTTACACCTTTAGTATTAGGTAATGAAGAAAAAGTAAATACTTTAGCTCAGGATAAAGGATTAGATATCTCTAATATTCAAATTATCGATCCTTCTAAAAGTGATTTGAAACCTGAATTAGTCAAATCTTTCGTAGAACGTCGTAAAGGTAAAGCTACTGAAGAACAAGCTCAAGAATTATTAAACAATGTTAACTATTTTGGAACAATGTTAGTATACGCTGATCATGCTGATGGATTAGTAAGTGGTGCTGCGCATTCAACTGGAGATACTGTCCGTCCTGCCTTACAAATTATTAAAACAAAACCTGGCGTATCTAGAACATCTGGTATCTTCTTTATGATTAAAGAAGATAAACAATATATATTTGGTGATTGTGCTATCAATCCAACATTAGAATCTTCTGATTTAGCAGAAATTGCCGTAGAAAGTGCAAAATCAGCAAAAAGTTTTGGTATGGACCCACGTGTTGCTATGTTAAGTTTCTCAACTAAAGGTTCAGCTAAATCAGATGATGTAGAAAAAGTCGCTAACGCAGTAAAATTAGCACAAGAAAAAGTGGAATCTGAAGGTTTAGATAATGTAGTGGTTGATGGAGAATTTCAATTTGATGCTGCGATTGTACCTGCAGTTGCAGAGAAAAAAGCACCTGGAGCAAAAATTCAAGGTGACGCAAATGTATTTGTATTCCCAAGTTTAGAAGCAGGTAATATTGGCTACAAAATTGCACAACGTTTAGGTGGATTTGAAGCGATTGGTCCAGTTTTACAAGGTCTTAATTCACCTGTAAATGATTTATCTCGTGGTTGCTCTACTGAAGACGTTTATAACTTATCAATTATCACTGCTGCTCAAACATTACAATAATGGATTTAGCGAGTAAGTATTTTAATGACATTCATTGGCGCTATATAGACCATTCTTCAGGTTTAGCGCCAATGCAGTCATTTGCATTTGATGACACGTTTTCAGAAAGTGTAGGAAAAGATATATCTTGTAACGTTGTAAGAACATGGATTCATCAACACACTGTCATTTTAGGTATACATGATTCACGTTTACCATTTTTAAAAGACGGTATTCAATACTTAACTGACGAGATCGGTTATAATGCAATCGTTAGAAATTCTGGTGGTCTTGGGGTTGTATTAGACCAAGGTGTTTTAAATATTTCGCTTATTTTTAAAGGACAAACTGAGACAACCATTGATGAAGCATTCACAGTGATGTATTTACTTATTTGTAAAATGTTCGAAAATGAAAATGTAGATATAGATACTAAAGAAATAGAGCATTCATATTGTCCTGGAAGATTTGATTTAAGTATTGATGGAAAAAAATTTGCTGGTATTTCACAACGACGGGTACGTGGAGGTATTGCAGTTCAAATTTATTTATGTGTTGAAGGCTCTGGTGAAGAAAGAGCTGAAATGATGCATGAATTTTATCAACGTTCCTTGAAAGGTGAAGTTACGAAATTTAAATATCCGGATATTAAACCAGAATGTATGGCATCTTTGGAAACATTACTTCATCGGGACATTAAAGTTCAAGATGTGATGTTCCAATTACTTTATGCGATTAAAGACTTAGGTGGCCAGCTAAATATGAATCCAATTACAGAGGATGAGTGGCAACGTTATGAAGGATATTTCGATAAAATGATTGAACGTAATGAGAAAATGAATCGTTCCTTAGATTAAAATAAGATAAAAGGGAGTAAGAAAAATTCTAAGTGAATTTTAGCTTACTCCCTTTTTAGCATGCAATCATACAACTAAAGTATATATTTACCTTCAAAAATATAAAAATTGCTACATTCTTATTATTTTTTATAGTAATATAGATGAGGTGGATTCATTTAAGAACGATAATTTAACCATAATTATGTTGATTATAACATTTTTTAGGATATAAATATTTCAAAGTTTTGAACTATTTTTGACAAAGTTTTATACTATTTATTGATGTATTAACACAAATGCAAGATTTGAAGTAAATGAGTATAAACATATGTGTGACATGACATGTACAAATGTATAAATACGTTCAATTTTAAAATAACATTAATGAATGTTGAAATCATTTTAGAAAGAATATTAAAGGTGAGAGATCATGGTACGACGTGGCTATGGAGAATCTAACGGAAAAATTATATTGATTGGTGAGCATGCTGTAACTTTTGGCCAGCCAGCAATCGCCATTCCATTTACTTCAGGAAAAGTAAAAGTGCTTATTGAAAGCCTAGAAAAAGGTAATTATTCAGCAATTCAGAGTGATGTTTATGATGGTCCTTTATACGATGCACCTGATCATTTGAAATCACTTATTACACACTTCGTAGAAAGCAAACATGTTGAAGAACCATTGTTGATTAAAATTCAAGCTAATTTACCACCTTCTCGAGGTTTAGGTTCGAGTGCAGCAGTAGCAGTAGCTTTTATAAGAGCAAGTTATGATTATTTAGAATTACCGCTATCTGATAAAGAATTACTAGAAAATGCAGACTGGGCTGAACGCATTGCTCATGGTAAACCAAGTGGTATTGATACAAAAACGATTGTAACGAATCAACCCGTTTGGTATCAAAAAGGAGAAGTTGAAATTTTAAAGTCCCTTGATTTAGATGGCTATATGGTTGTTATTGATACAGGAGTTAAAGGCTCTACAAAACAAGCAGTTGAAGATGTACATCGTTTATGTGATAACGATGAGTCATATATGAATGTCATTGAACATATTGGCTCTCTTGTTTATTTAGCTAGTGATGCAATTAACCATCATAGCTTTGATCAGCTTGCTAATATATTTAATCAATGTCAAAACGATTTAAGAACATTGACAGTCAGTCACGATAAAATCGAAACATTACTCGAAATTGGAAGACAACATGGTGCAGTAGCTGGTAAATTAACTGGTGGTGGACGAGGAGGCAGCATGTTAATTCTAACTAAAGAAGAAGTGACTGCTAAAACTATTGTTGCAGCAGCCGAAAAAGCTGGAGCGCAACATACTTGGATTGAAAAGTTAGGAGGATAAATCTTTGAAAAAAAGTGGTAAAGCACGCGCCCATACGAATATTGCTCTAATAAAATATTGGGGAAAAGCAGATGAAAATCTAATTATTCCTATGAATAATAGTTTATCAGTGACATTAGAGCGTTTCTATACAGAAACACGTGTAACGTTTGATGATTCATTAACAGAAGATCAACTTATTTTAAATAAAGAAGCTGTTAATGCTAAAGAAAGCGCTAAAATTCAACGTTATATGGATATGATTCGAAAAGAAGCTGGTATTTCAACGTATGCACTAATAGAAAGTGATAATTTTGTGCCTACTGCTGCCGGTTTAGCTTCTTCAGCTAGTGCATATGCAGCTTTAGCTGGTGCTTGCAATGAAGCGCTTGATTTAAACCTATCAGATAAAGATTTATCTCGCCTTGCTCGTCGTGGTTCTGGATCAGCATCAAGAAGTATTTATGGTGGTTTTGCTGAATGGGAAAAAGGTTATGATGATAAAACGTCTTACGCCCATCAAATTGAGTCAGATGGCTTCGAGAATGACTTAGCTATGATTTTTGTAGTTATTAACAATAAATCAAAGAAAGTGTCAAGTCGTTCAGGTATGTCTTTAACTCGTGATACCTCACGTTTTTATCAATACTGGTTAGATCATGTAGAGGAAGATTTAAAAGTCACAAAACAAGCGATTGCCCAAAAAGATTTTAAACGAATGGGTGAAGTGATTGAGGCAAACGGTTTGAGAATGCACGCAACAAATTTAGGTGCACAGCCACCATTTACATATCTTGTGCCGGAAAGCTACGAAGCTATGAGAATTGTACATGAATGTAGAGAAGCAGGATTACCTTGTTATTTTACTATGGATGCAGGACCAAATGTAAAAGTTCTAATAGAAAAGAAACATCAACAGGCGATTGTGAATCAATTTTTAGAAGTATTTAATAAAGATCAAATTATAACAAGTGATATTACACACACAGGAGTCGAAATAATTAAGTAGGGAAGAGATATAATGATTCAGGCAAAAGCGCCAGGAAAACTTTATATAGCGGGCGAATATGCTGTAACCGAGCCGGGATATAAATCAGTGTTAATTGCAGTAGATCGTTTTGTCACGGCTGCTATTGAAGCTTCAAATGAAATTACAGGTACGATTCATTCTAAAACATTACACTATGAACCTGTCACATTTAATCGTAATGAAGATAAAATAGAAATATCAGATGTACATGCAGCCAATCAACTCAAATATGTAGTCACTGCTATTGAAGTGTTTGAGCAGTATGCGAAAAGTTGTAATATAAAATTAAAACATTTTCATCTTACTATTGATAGTAATCTTGCAGATGCATCAGGACAAAAGTATGGTTTAGGTTCTAGTGCTGCAGTTTTAGTATCTGTGATTAAGGTTCTAAATGAATTTTATGAAATGGAGTTATCCAATCTTTATATTTATAAGCTCGCGGTTATTTCAAATATGAGATTACAAAGTTTAAGTTCATGCGGAGATATTGCTGTTAGTGTTTATAGTGGATGGCTTGCCTATAGTACGTTTGATCACGAATGGGTAAAGCAACAAATGAAAGAAACCTCTGTAGAAGAAGTATTAGAAAAAAACTGGCCTGGTCTTCATATAGAACCTTTACAAGCGCCTGAAAATATGGAAGTCCTCATAGGATGGACCGGTTCTCCTGCTTCGTCGCCTCACTTAGTAAGTGAAGTCAAGCGTTTGAAATCTGATCCTATTTTTTATGGTAAGTTTCTTGAACAATCAAATACGTGTGTTGAAAATTTAATCTATGCTTTTAAAACGAATAATATAAAAGGTGTACAAAAAATGATTCGTCAAAATCGTAGTATTATTCAGCAAATGGATAAAGAGGCTACGGTTGATATTGAAACAAAAAAATTAAAATTATTATGTGATATTGGTGAACGTTTTGGCGGTGCAGCAAAAACTTCTGGCGCTGGTGGAGGAGATTGTGGTATTACAATTATCGATAATAAAGTTGATAAGCCCTCTATTTATGAAGTATGGGAAAAAGAAGGCATTAAACCTTTGAAATTTAAAATATATCACGGACAATAAGACTACTATTATGATGAAGCGAGACATTTTATTAAGAAATATATGTCTTGCTTTTTATTTATAGCAAATCTTTTTTAGTGCTTGAATTTTTAATTAAAAAGAGTAAAATAATTAGAGTTGTAATACATGAATGGAAGTAAATATGAGTGAAAATAATGTAAAGGTGGGTAGCGAAGTGAAGAATAAATTTTTGATTTGTGACGAATGTCAGGCAGTTAACTTAAAATCATTAAAGAAAAAATTAGAAAAATTAGATCCTGATGCTGAAATTGAAATAGGCTGTCAGTCATACTGTGGTCCAGGTCGCCGTAAGACATTTGCTTTTGTTAATAATCGCCCACTTGCTGCATTGACTGAAGATGAACTTATGGAAAAAGTCACTACACAATTAAAAAAACCACGTGATCCTGAAGAAGAAGAACGTTTGAGAAAACGTAATGAAGAACGTAAGCGTCGTAAAGAAGAACAAGATAGAAAATTAAAAGAAAAATTAGCAAAGCGTAAAGCAAGTAAATAATCTATATCGATGATAAAGAAGCTCGCAAACTCATTAAAAAATGGGTTTACGAGCTTTTTTATTAAATATTAAATAAGTCATTAAATGATTCAGCTATTGTTGGATGAGTATAAATATTATCACGTAATACTTGATAAGGAATATGTTGGTCGATAGCAAGTTTAATTAAATTAATAATTTCTTCAGAACCTTTACCATATAAAGTAGCACCTAATATTTCATTATTATCTTTATTGATTACAACTTTGAAAAGACCGCGACCATCGTTATTAATTTTGTGTTTTGGTAAAGTATTAATAAATAAATTGTTTTCAACGTAATTATAATTTAATTGTTGTGCTTCTAAAGCGGTCATACCAACACGAGAAAGTGGTGGGTCGATAAATACTGTATAAGGGATAGTACCACGATTTTCAGTGTGTCGTGAACGGTCACCGAATAATTCAGATTTCAAGATTCTAAAGTCATCTAAAGAAATATAAGTGAATTGTAATCCACCTTTTACATCTCCAGCAGCATAAATATGTGATACAGAGGTTTGTAAATGGTTGTTTACTTTTATTTCTCCGTGAGTGCCTAACTCAATATCTGTATTGTCTAAAGCTAAATCTGTATTTGGTACACGTCCTGTAGCAAGTAAGATTGCATCACCAGTAAAGTTCCCTTGTGAAGTTTCAACCGTTGTCAAATCACCTTCATTTTTTAATGCTTTTGTTTCAACATTAGTGATTAAACGTACGCCTTTATCTTTAAAATCATTAATCATGTGTGTGACTATTTCTTGATCTTCTCTGGCCATAAATTGTTTATTATATTCTAATACAGTTACGTTTGTACCGAAGTTTTGAAACATTGAGGCAAATTCTAATGCAATATATCCTCCACCAATAATTACTAATTCTTTAGGTTGATAAGAAATATTTAATAGTCCTTTTGAATCATATACATTTTGTGCTAAGTCTATACCTTTAATATTAGGAATATTAGATTTTGCACCTGTATTAATTAAAATTTTATCTGCGGTCAGTGTTTGAACTAACTTACCTTTTTCATCAATTAATTCGACTTCTGTATTAGATTTAAATTGTGCTTTAAAGTTTAACAAGGTAATGTTTTCATCATTTTCTAAGTTTAAATAGTTTTTTTGATTTAATGCTTTGACTACTTCTTTTTTTCTTGAAAAGGCAGTTGAAAAATCGACATGTTTAATACCATCGTTAACAAGCACTTTAGACGGAATACAGCCATGATTTATGCATGTGCCGCCATAGCTTTCTTTAAACTGTTCAATTAAAGCAACCTGTTGTCCTTGTGATGATGCATATTTGGCAAGTGTTTTTCCGGCTTTACCAAAACCAATAACGATTAAATTATAATGTGTCATATGTTGTATCCTCCTGAAGTGTATCATTCATTACATCATTAATTGTGAGGGTATCATAAAAATTTAAAATAACACGATATTCCTTTTGATTATAGTGTGACATGGTCTTTGCTATGTTTCTTGATATTTCACAATCGCTCTGCTCATGACCTGTGAAAATACGCTGTTGGCTGTCTTTTTCGAGCACAAATATACGATATAGTACTGATAGCTTAATGCTAGCAGTTGAATGATTTGCACTATACCCACCGTTTTTACCACGAGAAGTCTTAATAAACTGATATTGATTTAAAACAGTAGTCACTCTACGTAATTGAACTGGATTGAGGCAAGTTAATTTTGCTAAAGTTTGACTACTGAATTGTTGGTTGTCGTGTTTTACTAAAAAACAAAGTACGTGAACGGCAATGTTAAATTCTAAATTCAAATGAGTCACCTCCTAAATGTAACTTTATTAGTTACATTTAAATATAAAATAAAGACTATGTCAAATTTAATGTTTTAAACACTATTGAATGCATTTATCATTACTAATTGGGTAAACTATAAATAGAAACTATAGTTTAAGGAGTTGTGAATATCATGGCAGAATTTGTACAATTAGGAAAATCTGATGTTCATGTATTTCCAGTTGCATTAGGCGCAAATGCAGTCGGAGGACATAATTTATATCCTAATTTAGATGAAGAGCAAGGGAAAGATGTCGTTAGAAAAGCTATTGATAATGGTATTACTTTAATTGATACTGCGTTTATTTATGGACCTAAACGCTCAGAAGAACTTGTAGGAGAAGTTGTAAAGGAATATCCTCGTGAAAAAGTTCAAATTGCAACTAAAGGTTCACATGTTATTAAAAATAATGGCGATGTTGTTCAAAATAACCAACCTGATTATTTAAAACAACAAGTTGAAGAGAGCTTAGAACGCTTGCAAGTGGATTATATTGACTTGTATTACATTCATTTTCCTGATGAGGATACACCAAAAGATGAAGCTGTGGCAGCATTACAAGAACTTAAAAAAGAAGGAAAAATTAAAGCAATAGGTGTTTCAAACTTTACGTTAGATCAACTTAAAGAGGCGAATAAAGACGGATATGTGGATGTTGTTCAATTAGAATATAATTTACTACATCGTGAAAATGAAGAAGTAATGAAATACGCAGCTGAAAATGATATTACGTTTGTACCCTATTTCCCATTAGCTTCTGGTATTTTAGCTGGTAAATATGAAGAAAATCAAACTTTTGATGATCATCGTGCAACTCGTCGTGATTTCCAACCAGAAGTGTTCAATGATAACGTACGTCGAGTAAAAGAATTATCAAGTATTGCTGAAACTCATAATACAAGTATTGCTAATATTGTATTAGCATTCTATTTAACACGTCCATCACTTGATGTTGTTATTCCTGGTGCGAAACGTGCTGATCAAGTTGTAGAAAACATTGAAGCAGCAAATATTGAACTGACTGAAGAAGAAATTAAGAAAATAGATACTTTATTCCCAATTGAATAAAGTACGCTAAATAAAAGTAATAATGACTCCTACACCGTTTATATAGGTGTAGGAGTTTTTATTATAAATAAAAGTAAAAAGATGGGGTACATAATAAGTAAATAGAAAAAATACATTAATAATATAAACTAAAAAAGAGGTAAGATATATGATTACTGTATTATTTGGTGGAAGTCGTCCCCAAGGAAATACTGCTCAATTAACACAATATGCTCTAGAAGGAAAACAATATAATTGGATTGATTTAACACAATATCATTTTAAACCTGTAAGAGATTATAGGCACGAATCAAAGCAAATTGAGTCATACATAGATGATTATCAATTGATTATTGACCAAGTGCTTGAAAGTGATACAGTTATTTTTGCATCCCCTGTGTATTGGTATAGTGTGTCAGCATCTTTAAAGGCATTTATCGATCATTGGTCAGAATCATTAATCGATCCTAAATATCAGGATTTTAAAACTAAAATGTCTAACATTGATTTTAGATTAATCTTAGTTGGGGGAGATTGTCCGAAAGTAAAAGCGAAACCTTGCATTAAACAATTAGAATATAGTTTAGATTTTCTCGGAGCAAAACTAAATGGTTATATTATTGGTACAGCAGAAAGACCTGGAGATGTTATGAAAGATGTATATGCTCTAGAAAGAGCACAGGAATGGAATGCAGTCCTGTCTTAATAAGGTTGAGTGAAAGCGTTTATTAATATACTATGATATAATTTTGTTATTAAATTACAATGAAATGTCAGGAGAATGAAGCATGTATACAGTTAGAAAAGCGACAACTAATGACGTTATAGCAATAAGAGATGTAGCTACAAAAGCTTGGTATAATACCTATTTAAATATTTATGCAGTATCAACAGTTAATGAATTATTAGCAGCTTCGTATAATGAACACCATTTAAAAAAGCGATTAGAAGATCAACTTTTTTTAGTTGTTGAAGAAAATAATGAAATTGTAGGATTTGCTAACTTTATCTATGGTAAAGAATTGTACTTAGCTGCCCATTATGTTCATCCAGGTGTACAACATAAAGGTTATGGCACAAGTTTACTTGAAAAAGGATTACAAGAATTTGAAAATGAATATGATACGGTCTTTTTAGAAGTGGATAATAAGAACAAAGAAGCTATTCATTATTATCAACATCATGGTTTCGAAATAATTCGTTCATATCAACCAGAAATGTATGGTGAACAATTAGATTTAGCGTTAATGAAGAAAGTATTATAAGAATTAATTAACTTAAATTCATATTACTACTGATGAAAGCAAGTATGAAAGAGGAGGATGAATTTGACACAATCATCTTATGTAACTAAAAAATTAGCTGAAGAAAAAGTATTTAAAGATCCAATTCATAAGTATGTTCATGTTAAAGATCAACTGATATGGGATTTAATTAAAGCTAAAGAATTTCAGCGCTTGCGTCGTATTAAGCAATTAGGTACATTATACCTTGCCTTTCATACTGCAGAACACAGTCGTTTTGGACACTCTTTAGGAGTCTATGAAATTGTAAGACGTATGATTGATGAATCATTTGTTGGGCGTGAAGCATGGAATAATAAAGATCGCCCCCTTGCTTTATGTGCAGCTTTATTACATGATTTGGGTCATGGGCCGTTCTCACATAGTTTTGAGAAGATATTTAATACGGATCACGAAGCGTTTACCCAAGAAATTATTACTGGAAACACTGAGGTTAACGAAGTATTAAGTAGAGTGTCTGAGACCTTTCCTCAGGAAGTAGCCGATGTTATTAATAAAACGCATAAAAATAAATTAGTCATTTCCATGATTTCATCTCAAATTGATGCTGATCGTATGGACTATTTGCAACGTGATGCTTATTTCACCGGTGTATCTTATGGTACATTTGATATGGAGCGTATACTTCGATTAATGAGACCATCAAAAGATGAAGTACTTATTAAAGAAAGTGGTATGCATGCTGTAGAAAATTTTATTATGAGTCGTTACCAAATGTATTGGCAAATCTATTTTCATCCCGTAAGTCGTGGTGGAGAAGTACTATTAAATAATTGTCTTAAGCGAGTCAAACAGCTTTATAAGGAAGACTATCAATTTAAAATGTATCCAAAAGAATTTATTCCATTTTTTGAAGGTACAATTACAATTGATCAGTATGTAGAATTAGATGAAGTAACTGTATTATTTTATTTGAAGAAATGGATACATGAAGAAGATGAGATCTTAAGTGATTTAGCGCGTCGATTTATTAATCGTGATCTCTTTAAGTATATTCCATTTGATGGTTCGATTATTACAATTACTGAATTACAGGATTTATTTATTGAAGGTGGCATTGACCCGGAATATTATTTTGTTAGTGAAGCATTTTCAGATTTACCATATGATTATGATCGACCTGGTTCTAATCGACAACCTATCCATTTGTTACGACGAAATGGTAGTATTAAAGAAATTAGTAGCCAATCGTTAGTCATTTCAAGTATTACTGGGATTAATCGAGAAGACTATAAACTATACTATCCTAAAGAAATGATTCTTAATATTAAAGATTCGGAAGTGAAAGGTTCAATTATTAATTTATTGAATGAATTAAATTAAATATTTGATGATAATATACGCTATTATTTAATAGCGAGTGTGAAAAGGTAAAGAAGTATTGGAGGAATCATCGTGGCAGAAAATAAAGGGTTTAAATTTAATATTATAAAAAATGATCCTCTAGATGGTCATAAAGGTACAAATATAGGAGCGATTAGTTTAGATAATATTGCACCTGTATTTATCGATGTTGCAAATAAAGAAGCATTTGTTGATATTGGCGGTATGCATGCACGTGCGGAAGTAGAAAAAGGCGTAAAGTGGATTACTGATAAAGAATCAGTGGAAGGTCCAGAGGCTAAGGAATATTGGTTATGTTGGGTGACTACTGAACGTGGTGAAAATGGTCCTTATTACGCGGGCGTCACTGCATGTTATTTACTTGTAAATAAAAGTATTCGTCGAGGTTATAAGAGTATGCCAGAACATGTCAATATGATGGATAAGTCTATGAAACATCAAGTTATTATTGATCAAATTGGTGAAGAAAATAAAAAAGTATTAAAAGATTTTTTAATATCCCATAATGAAACGATGTGGAATAACTCAAACGAGGCGTTATTTAAGGCATTTGATTAGAAAAAACTCGAGACACTCAGCAGTGCATATTCAATGACTGAGTATCTCGAGTTTTTATTTTTCTAAAGTATCTCCAATATTATAAAACTGATGAACTGATTTCATTACATTATGATAAATCTGTTGAAAAGATTGTTCAGTTTGTTTACTAATAACTCTTAAATCTTCATATTCAGGCTTTATTTTAAAAATTTTTCCATTTTTTAAAGAAAGTTTAATTGAAACATTTCCATATGGCGTTTGAATATCACGAAATGTTCTATCTAAAATTCGACGATTCACTTTATAACTACGTACGCCAAGTGAGGATGTATGTTTTAATATCATATCTTCAATACGCAATTTATCTTCAACTTTACAAATAATAGTTAACTGAGTAGCTGGTCGATTTTTTTTCATAATAATAGGGGAATAGTATATGTCTAATACATCGTTTTGTAATGCAGTATCCATAAAATGACCTAACGTTTCTGGTGTCATATCATCCATTTGACATTCTAACACTTGTACTTGATCATAACTTGTCTCATTATCTGTAAATTGAATCGCTCTAATTACATTTGGAAAATCAAAATTTTTAGTCCCTGCGCCGTATCCGATATGTTGCATCGTAGCAGCTGGAAAAGGGCCGAATTCTGTCACTAAACTTTTAGCAATTGCTGCGCCTGTCGGTGTAGTCAGTTCGCTGTGAACGTCAAAGCTTGCTAATGGTATACCTTTTAAAATTTCTGCTGTGGCAGGTGCCGGTACTGGATATATACCATGCGCTATTTTAATTTTCCCATTTCCAGTAGGAATGGGTGAACAGTACAAATGATCGATATTAAGTAATTCTAAAGCGATACACCCTCCAACGATGTCAATGATAGAATCCATGGCACCGACTTCATGAAAATGAACGTCTTTAATAGACATGCCATGAATTTTTGCCTCTGCATGACCAATCGTTTCAAAAATAGACTTACTTCTCATTTTTACTCTTTCATCTAAATCACTTTCATCAATCATTTTAAATATATCAGATGCTGTTCGATGGTGATGTGACTCATGAAAATCAATGGATAAAGTCATTGCATGAATACCTTGTTTCATTTCTTTTTTAAAATTTAACTTAAAATTATCAATAGGTAATTTTTTAAGTTCATGTTCTATTTCGTTTGGTGAAGCACCTAAGTCTACCAACGCAGCTAGGAGCATGTCTCCAGCAATACCTGCATGACAATCTAAGTATAATGCGTTACTCATATATTTCTCTCATCCTCATTTTTTTCTAACATATTCATAATCATTGCGGCATTGTACCCTGCACCAAATCCATTATCGATATTTAAGACACTGGTACCTGGTGCACAGCTATTTACCATAGATAAAAGAGTAGTGACACCATTAAAGTTAGCGCCATAACCTACACTGGTAGGAACAGCATAAACGGGATGGTCTACGAGTCCACCTACTACGCTTGCAAGAGCACCTTCCATTCCAGCAATGACTATACTTACTTTACCTTGTCGAATTTCATGAATATGTTCAAACAAACGATGTATCCCCGAAACGCCAACATCATAGTAACGTTTCACAGTAATGCCCATAAGTTCCGCAGTAATAGCTGCTTCTTCAGAAACCGGTAAGTCTGAAGTTCCGGCACAAAGCACAGAAATATAATATTTTGATTTTTGAACCGAGGCAATCGGAGTACAAACAATGCGAGCTTCAGGATGATATTCTAAATGCGGATGTTTTTCTAATACATAATTTGCTTTTTCTTCATTAATACGTGTAACAAGAATTACATGGTGATAACGAGATAAACTAGTTATAATGGTATCAATTTGTTCTTTTGTTTTACCTTGTCCAAAGATAACTTCTGGAAAACCTTGACGCTTTGCTCTATGTAAATCAATTTTAGCAAAGCCCAATTCGTCGTAATGACTAAGTTGGGCTTTAGCTTCATCAATTGATATTTGGTTTGATTTTACACCTTCGAGCAGATTTTCAATAAAATGTTGATCATTACTCATAAGTGTACGTCCTTATACTAATTTAGTGTTTTTTGTATCAATGACTTCGTTCATACTACCTGTGCGGTAACCTTCTAAGTCTACAGTTACATAATCAAAACCTAATTCTTTTAAACGTAACGTAATATTATCTTTATTTTTAATTACTGTAGCTAAATCTTCTTCTGAAACTTCAATACGTGCAATATTTTGGTGATAACGTACACGAACATTGTTAACCCCTAAGTTTAAGATATGTTTTTCAGCTTCGTTTACTTTGTTTACTTTAGTGAAACTTAATGCTTCGCCATAAGGGATTCGAGAAGCTAAGCTACACAATGCTGGTTTATTCCAAACAGGTAAATCATATTTTTTACTAAGTTCACGAACTTCAGTTTTATATAATTTAGCTTCTTGAAGTACACTACGTACCTTGAATTCATCTCTTGCTTTTAAACCAGGACGGAAATCTTCTAAATCATCCATAATCATACCATCTAATACATAGTTGAAACCAAGTGTCTCTTTAATGTCTGTTAATTTGCTATACATTAATCGTTTACTATAGTACCAACTTTCAGGTGTATTTCTAACAATATTTTCATCTTGTAATTCCGCCATTTCAGTTTCTACAACGTCAATACCTAGTTCATGCCCCAATTCAATAGCTTTATTAAATTCTTCATTTCTGAAAAGTTCTGATTTTACAACGACGGGTTTAACATTTTCTTTACCTAATACATTGATGGCTTTTTTTAATACTAAACTACTATCTACGCCACCAGAAAATGCAATAACAACACTTTCCATTTCTTTTAATAATGTATCTAAAGTATTTTCTTTATTTAATAATTCAGTCATATTTATCAATCCTTTCAATTAGTCTTCATCTTCTACATAAGGAATTGTCAAGGGTCCTTGTGGCATTACACCAATACTCAATTTACGACCATACTGTTCTTCTAAATCAGCAATTGTTTTTTCAATATTTGAAGTAGGATTTAACATTGAATCTTTTAATTGTTGGTCAGTAAGTTCTGAGTAAACATACACATTTGCGAAGGTTTGAATGCTTGCCTGTTTTTGTACTTGCCATTGGTCAACCTCTGAAAAGTTTGGATCATGAATTAAATCTAAGATACCTTGCGGTGTATCAGCCATTTTGAAAATTTCAGCAAATTTACCATGGTCTGGAAAACCATCTGCACATTCTGAAACCATAATAATATTCCCATCTTTTTTAACAACTTTACTTGCCGCACTCATACCTTTAACGGTTTGATATAAATTTTGATCGAGTGGATAACCAGAATTTGAAGCAATGACAACATCAAAGCGATCATCACATTTAAACATGGCATGTTCTTTAACATATGCACACCCTTCTTTATGAGCTTCAAATACATCACCACCAAAAGCTGAAGTGATTTGTTTATCTTTATTTAAAGCGACATTTAACATAAAGTTTGGTTTACACATTTTATTAACTTCACGTGCCATATCTTGAACAGGATTATCTTCTAGGTTTCCCCAAGTCGATCTTGGATCACCAATCATTTTTGCATTATGAAATGTTTGAATGGTTTCAAGACCAGCGATGCCAGGCATGATTCCTTTAGGTCCACCAGAAAAACCTGCAAAGAAGTGAGGTTCGATAAAGCCAGTAACAATTTTAAAATCAGATGCTACATAGTCTTTATTTAAGTAAGCATCGCAACCATATTTACTGTGTCCAACTTTAGTAAGATTTTCTTTTTCATTGCAGTGATTCTGAACGATTTTAACAGAATCAACGATATCTTCTCCTAACATTTGAATTAATTCATCACGTGTTTGATCACGATGTGTTCCTGTGCCATTAATAATGACGAAATTTTCACGAGGAACGTGATTTAATTCTTCAATGAGTAGGGGGACCAGTATATGGTTAGGTGTTGGACGTGTAATATCGCTTATGACTATTGAAACAATATCATCCTTATTTACTAATTCTTTTAATGGTTTTGAGCCAGTAGGATGTCTTAAGACATTTTGAATTGCTGAAGTATAATCTTCAAGGGCCTCGATATTTTGTGGTTCTATGACTGTACTATCATCTGGCACTTCGACTTCAACTTCGGATTTCCCATATAAAACATGTGTTTTCACAGTTTTCCCCTCCAATAAGTCATGATGATAAATAGTAAATTATATGTTTATTACAATTAAAAGTATAGCATACTTAATGCTCGTTTTTTAATTAAAGGAAATTAATAGAAATATAAGTAATTAAATAATTAATCATAAAAAAAGTAAAATATTTCCATTTTTGTAATCGTTTACATATAATGAAATTAGGTTGTAATTATATTGAATAAGGAGTGATTTGCCATGAAAGCAGCAGTAGTAACGCATAATCATAAAGTAAATGTGGAAAACAAAGAATTACGTAACTTAGAACCAGGTGAAGCTTTAGTTCAAACAGAGTATTGTGGTGTATGTCACACAGATTTACACGTTAAAAATGCAGATTTCGGAGATGTAACAGGTCGAACTTTAGGACATGAGGGTATTGGACGTGTAATCAAAATAGCAGATGATGTGACATCTTTAAAAGTAGGTGATCGCGTTTCTATTGCTTGGTTATTTGAAAGCTGTGGTCATTGTGAATATTGCACAACAGGCCGTGAAACTTTATGTCGTAATGTGAAAAATGCAGGTTATACAGTTGATGGTGCGATGGCGGAACAAGTAATTGTTACAGCAGACTATGCAGTTAAAGTACCTGAAACTTTAGATCCAGCAGCAGCGTCTTCAATTACATGTGCAGGCGTAACCACATATAAAGCAGTTAAAGTAAGTCAAATTCAACCAGGTCAATGGATTGGGATATTCGGTATTGGTGGTTTAGGTAACTTAGCATTACAATATGCGAAAAATGTATTCAACGCTAAAGTGGTTGCTTTTGATATTAGTGACGATAAATTAAATTTTGCGAAAGAACTAGGTGCAGATGCAGTTGTTAACACAAAAAATCAAGATGCTGTTGAAGAAGTTAATAAATTAACTGATGAAAAAGGACTTGATGCAACAGTAATTACAGCTGTAGCTAAAACGCCATTTAATCAAGCAGTAGATGTTGTTAAAGCTGGCGCGCGTGTTGTAGCGGTTGGTTTACCTGTTGAAAAAATGGATTTAGAAATTCCTCGTTTAGTTCTCGATGGTATCGAAGTGGTAGGTTCTTTAGTGGGAACACGACAAGACTTAAAAGAAGCATTTCAATTTGCTGCTGAAGGTAAGGTTATACCTAAAGTTCAAACACGTAAATTAGAAGAAATAAATGATATTTTTGAAGAAATGGAAAAAGGAACTATTACAGGTCGAATGGTAATTAAATTCTAATATATTAATAAAAAATATATAAAGATTTTATTTCATAGGTGCGGAGAAGATAGTGAAGCAAAAGTATTTATTTCTGGGAAATAAGGTACAGTTAATCTAATTTAGTTATTAAGAAATGTTATTTAATGATATAATTATTTAAAAGATTATATCTAATTTATGGAGTAAAGAGGACAGCAAATGAAAAATATCTTATTATTTGTATCATCAATCGGTTTCGGCATCATTTTCTTCTATAAATATAGAACACTTTTAGAAAAGTATCATTATGATATTGTTGAACTTGAATCAAAAGCAGACATATTAGAAAGAAAAAAGTAATACCATGATACCAATGGTGACATTCAAAACATAATAGCTTGGAAAAATAGAGTCTGAGACTTAAAACATAAGCGTCTTAGACTCTTTTTCATTACATAGAAGTAGATAATTAAATTAAAAACACAGGATATCAAGATTTTTTAATTGTAGCAGGGCCCCAACACAAAGACTTTCAAAGAGAAAGTCAACGGGTAACGTAAGTTGGGGAAAGGACTTAAATGGAACAATGAACGCAAAATGACTTTTGTTTTACTGACGTTGTTATGATAACTATTTAACTAATGTTGATAGAATTTTGTTAACTTCAAGCACTATAGGATTTATGCTATAATGTGGTGTAATATTTTAAAGATTAAGGTGAGTCAGACGTTGGATAAGAATATACACATTCAAACGAAACAAGTCTTAAAACAAAATGGAGAAAAACAAACATTTGAATTTTCTTCTCAAGGATCATGGCAACAAAAACATGCCGATTATATTCGATATCAAGAACAAATTGAAAGTGCAGTTGTTAGTGTAACAATTAAAATTGAAGACAATGGCGTGAAGTTGATACGTAAAGGTGATATCAATATGAACTTACACTTCGTTGAAGGTAAGGACACTACAACACTTTACACTATACCAGCAGGACGCATTCCATTAATAGTAAGAACTAAGAGTATTTTACATTTTGTAAATGAAAATGGTGGAAAATTAAAAATACAATACGAATTACATCAAAATGACGAAAAAATGGGCTCATATCAATATGAACTTAAGTATAAGGAGATAGGCGAATGAATATTATTGAAAAAGTAAAGAAAACTTTAATACAAGAAATTGAAGCAAGTATTAAAAAAGCAAATCTAGCAGAAGATATTCCTGAAATTAAAGTTGAAATCCCTAAAGATACTAAAAATGGAGACTATTCTACTAATATTGCAATGGTCTTAACTAAAATTGCTAAACGTAATCCACGCGATATTGCTCAAGCTATTGTAGACAATTTAGATACAAGTAAAGCAAACGTAAAACAAGTAGATATCGCTGGTCCAGGATTTATCAACTTTTATTTAGATAATCAATATTTAACAGCTGTCATCTCAGAAGCAATTCAAAAAGGGGATAAATTTGGTTATGCGGAAGAACCAAAAAACAAAAAAATATTATTAGAATATGTATCAGCAAATCCAACTGGTGACTTACATATTGGACATGCTCGAAATGCTGCTGTAGGTGATTCACTAGCAAATATTTTAATTGCAGCTGGTTACGATGTAACACGTGAATATTATATTAATGATGCTGGTAATCAAATTACAAATTTAGCACGTTCAATTGAAACACGTTTCTTTGAGGCATTAGGGGATACAAGCCATGAAATGCCAACAGATGGCTATAATGGTAAAGACATTGTCGAAATTGGTAAAGACTTAGCCAAAAAACATCCGGAAATGAAAGATTACTCTGATGAAGAACGCTTAAAAACATTTAGACAATTGGGTGTTGATTATGAAATGGATAAATTGAAAAAAGATTTATCAGATTTCAATGTTCATTTTGATAATTGGTTTAGTGAAACATCACTATACGAAAATGGTGCGATTGATAATACATTAGAAAAAATGCATGAGTTAGGCTATACGTATGAAGCAGATGGTGCCACTTGGTTACGTACGTCAGACTTTAAGGATGATAAAGATAGAGTACTAATCAAAAAAGATGGTAACTATACGTACTTTACACCTGATACAGCGTATCACTACAATAAAATTAATCGTGGCAATGATATTTTAATCGATTTAATGGGTGCAGATCATCATGGTTATATTAATCGTTTAAAAGCAAGTTTAGAAACATTTGGTGTAGATAGCGATCGTTTAGAAATTCAAATTATGCAAATGGTTCGTTTAATGCAAAATGGCGAAGAAGTTAAAATGAGTAAACGTACAGGTAATGCAATTACGTTACGTGAAATTATGGATGAAGTAGGCATTGATGCGGCGCGCTATTTCTTAACAATGCGTAGTCCTGATTCGCACTTTGATTTTGATTTGGAACTTGCAAAAGAGCAATCTCAAGATAATCCAATTTATTATGCACAATATGCACATGCACGTATTTGTTCAATTTTAAAACAAGCTAAAGAAAAAGGGATTGAAATAGACAAAAACGCTGATTTTAGTACCATTACAAATGAAAAAGCGATTGATTTATTGAAGAAAGTAGCAGAGTTTGAGCCTACAATTGAGAGTGCTGCTGAAAGTCGTGCACCACATCGATTAACTAATTATATTCAAGACCTAGCTTCAGCATTCCATAAATTCTATAATGCTGAAAAGGTATTATCTGATGATATTGAAAAAACAAAAGCACATGTTGCTCTTATTGAAGCTGTTAAAATTACATTACATAATGCATTAGCATTAGTGGGTGTATCAGCACCAGAATCAATGTAATATAAATACTTTTAAATTAAAAGCACCTTTACGAATATTTATTTGTGAAGGTGTTTATTTTTTATAGAAAGGTAAAAAGATGTCAATGATGACTACAGAACAACTTTACAAAGCATTATTAAAACATATGGGTCCTCAAGGATGGTGGCCAGCAGATACACGTGAAGAGATTATATTAGGTGCTATATTAGTTCAAAATACAAACTGGAATAATGCTGCACTTTCTCTTAGACGGCTGAAAGAAGCAACCCATTTTGAACCTCAAAACATATTAGATCTGCCGATAGAAGAACTAAAAATATTAATCCGCTCTAGTGGTTTCTATAACAATAAAGCAAAAGCAATTTCTACATTATTCAACTGGTTAAATCAATATCAGTTTGATTATTGCAAAATTAATGAAGTATATGGAGAACATTTAAGAAATGAATTACTTAAACTACATGGTATTGGAAGTGAAACAGCAGATGTATTGCTAGTCTACATTTTTGAGAGGGTTGAATTTATTCCTGATCATTATACACGTCGGTTATATAGAAAACTCGGTTATGCCAATACTGAGAATTACGATAAATTAAAAAGACATGTTGAATTACCTTCAAACTTTACAAATCAAGATGCAAATGAATTTCATGCTTTACTAGATAATTTTGGGAAAAATTATTTTAATGGCTCCATTGAACAAAGATATCATTTCTTAGATCCATATTTTACAAATATGGATTGACCTTAACGTGACGTCATAGCTTAGTCTCTTTTATAGAGAGATGAAAAGAGAAGTGAATCAAATAGATTAAGAAAAAGGCAGGATGTCAGAATGGAAAATCAGGTATACTTTACACCCAATGACGTGAGTCATATTACCGAAGTAACTAAACGCACACTTCATTATTACCATGAAATTGAGTTGCTTGTGCCAACTTATATTGCATCTAATGGTTATCGCTATTATTCTTCTAAGGATATCTCTAAATTACAGACTATTCAATTTCTAAGAGAACTGAATTTATCATTAGCAGATATTCAACTTTATTTTAGTAACAGTATAGAAGAGAAAAATATAATATTAGAAAATAATTATCAGTGTATTGTTGCACAAAGAGATCAATTAAACAAAATGATTCATTTTCTTAATCATCATCTCGTTAATCATAGAAAAGAGGAGATTAATATGAGTAAATGGAATAATGATAATATACAACATCAATATGAGAAAGAAGCTGAAATGAAATATAGTCATCCTCCTTATTATCAAGCTTTTAAAGAGAATCAAAAACAATTGAATTCTACAGAAAAACAACAAAATAATAAGAGAACAATGGAGAGGTTACATTCATTCTTTGATAAAATGAATGAATTATTCATTGCAAACTATAAAATAAATCATATACAGGTTAAACAAGCAATTTTTGAACTAAAAGATATTCTTCGAACACAAGTACCTAACATAGATGAACAATTTTTAGAATATATTGCCTCGATTTATGAGAATGATGAGCGATTTGCTAAAACAATTAATAACAAACGACACGATAATTTAAATCAATATATTGCTGATGCGATTCGAAATGATATTTAATAAAAGATGTTTTAAAGTTCTATAATATGTGATGATATATGTATAATATATCTGATGAATAAAAGGAGCTTAAACATGATAGAAGCATTCAAATTATTTTGGCAAAATTATTTTAATGTAAAAAGTCGAACTAGAAGACGTCATTATTGGTTTGCTATTTTAGCTAATTGTATTATTTTAGTGATCATTAGTTTACTTTTTAATATCATTACTTTGGGGTTAAATGGAGGGCATACATTTTTTGATATTGTGTATGAAATCATTGATATCATTATTTTTATAGGAACGTTTACGATGACGGTGCGTCGTTTACATGATACAGGGCACACATTGGTTCTGCCTCTTATTATTTTAATATTTACATTAATTAGAAAAATTTCAAGTATTGTAGATAGAACATACGGTATTTCAATTGATGGTTTTTTCAACGGAATGATTGCGCTTGAATCAGGAATTATGTTGGCAGCGATGTCTTTAGTCTTACTTATTATTCTTGTGATCACTTTTGCATTTACAATAAAAGATAGTGATGAGGGGACAAATAAGTATGGTCCAAATCCTAAAATAGCTGCTGTATAATATGAAAAAAGGAAGGATACAGAATGTATTTTGAAATCTGTTTCCTTCTTTTTTTATTTTGAAATTGAATTAAATCATTAAGTTTAACCAATAATATAAAATTACACAATAAAAATTTATAGAATTAAATTAATGATATAAATAATTTGGTATGATAAATATATGAAATAAACAAAATTGTGAAAGGAAGGTATGGTTTATAAATGAACAATAAGAAGCTGTGGATTATTTTATTTACATTAGTATTAGTTTTAGCAGCGTGTGGACAAAACCAATCGAGTGAAAAAGGACATCATTCTACGCACTCAACTGAGCAAGAAACAACGGATCACAATGATAATACTCATACATATCATCGTATTATATCTTTGATTCCAAGTAATACTGAAATATTATATAGACTTGGTCTTGGAAAAAATATTATAGGTGTATCAACAGTTGATGATTATCCAAAAAACGTGAAAAAAGGCAAGCAACAATTTGATGCAATGAACTTAAATAAAGAAGCACTTTTAAAAGCTAAACCTGATTTGATTTTAGCTCATGAATCTCAAAAATCATCTGCTAAAAAAACACTTGATAGTTTAGCTGATAATGGTGTGAAGGTAGTATATGTTAAAGACGCTCAGTCTTTAAATCAAGTCTACGATTCATTTGAGCAAGTAGGTAAAGTGACTCATCGTGAAAAAGAGGCGAAACAGTTAGTCAAAGAAACAAAAGTTAATGTTCAAAAAGTAATTGAATCAATTCCAGCACATCATAAAAAACAGAGTGTTTTTATAGAAGTGTCTTCAAAACCTGAAATATATACAGCAGGAAAAGAAACCTTTTTCAATGATATGATAGAAAAACTAGATACAAAAAATGTATTTTCAAATGTTAGTGGATGGAAAGCAGTAGATAAAGAAAGTATTATTAGAAAAAATCCTGATATTTTAATTTCAACTGAAGGTATTTCAAAAGAAGAATATTATGAAGTGATTAAAGAACGTGATGGTTTCTCTGAAGTCAACGCAGTAAAAAATGAACGTGTGGAAACAGTCAATGGTGACGAAATTTCACGACCAGGACCTCGTATAGATGAGGGTATGAAAGAATTACGTGATGCAATTTATAAACGTTAAAACGTTAAGATGAGAGACTTTTCAAAAGCCTACAACGATATTGACAATGTTGTAGGCTTTTTATACAACATAGATTCTTGTAAATTGAGCAAAACAGAGAAAGAATTATTTTGTAATCTTATTTTAATTAGTCGTAAGGATATATTCATTGTAATATAGGAAATAAATAATAATTGAAATGTGAGTGGAAATGAAACGACATCTATATTTAACATTTTCAGTTTGGACACTTTTCTTATGTATCATAATGGCTATAAGTCTTTTTTGGGATTTAGGGTCATTACATCAAGCATTTAATCAAATGATTTTTTTAAAAGTTAGAGTTCCTAGAACATTTGAGGCGCTTATGGTAGGAGCTATATTAACGTTGACGGGTCAATTATTTCAAACGGTATTAAATAATCCTTTAGCAGATAGCTTTACACTTGGTTTAGCGAGTGGAGCGACTTTTGGATCAAGTTTAGCTATATTTTTAGGCGTATCTTTTCTATTTATTCCAATTTTTTCTATCATTTTTAGTATCACGACACTTTTACTTGTTGTTATAATGACAATCGTATTGTCTAGAAATTTTCCAATTAGAGTACTCATCATATCTGGACTTATGGTAGGCGCTTTTTTTAATGCATTAATATATATACTTACACTCATTAAACCTGAACGTACGAATCGTATGTTAGCCTATTATTTCGGAGGATTTGCGAATGCCGAAATGAATGAGCTCGTTTATATTACAATGGTTTCTTTGCCAATCATTATTGTGATATATAGTTTAGTTACACCCATTAAGCTCTTGCAATTAGGAGAAGCTAAAAGTAAGTCTCTAGGGTTAAATGTGCAATGGATAACATTTATTGTACTTTTGTTAACATCTATTATGACAGCTATAGCAGTAGCGTTTATAGGTGTGATAGGTTTTATTGGCATCATTGTACCTCAATTAATTAGACGATATTATTTTCAATATAGTCTTGCTATACAAATGACATTAAACATATTGATAGGTGCATTAACGATGCTATTCGCTGATGTTATAGGGAAGATGGTTATCAATCCAGTGCAAATTCCAGCAAGTATTATTTTATCACTTGTTGGGATACCCATATTATTTTATATTTTAGTCACTCAATCTAATACAACACGTTAGTGAAGTGAACAAAAATTATTAAAATAAGAATAATTATATTGATAAGAGGTAAATAAAAATGGACTTAAGCCAAATCAAAGCAGTTGTGTTCGATTTAGAAGGCACATTATTGGATAGAACTAAGTCTCGAGATAAATTTATAGAAGAACAATATGAACGTTTTCATGATTATTTTGTACATGTACAACTTGCTGACTTTAAACATAAATTTATAGAATTAGATGATGATGAAGATAACGATAAACCTTATGTATATAAAGAAATAATAAAACAATTTCACATCGATAGATTGAAATGGAAAGATTTATTTCATGATTTCGAAATGCATTTCTATCGATATGTATTTCCATACTACGATACATTATACACACTGGAAAAGTTGTCAGAGCATGATTATTTACTAGGTGTAATTGCAAACGGGAAATCAAAGATCAAACAATTTCGGATTTATTCATTAGGAATAGAACATGTGATTAATTATTTATCAACTTCTGAAACAGTAGGTTACCGCAAACCTCACCCACGTATTTTTGAAGATATGATTGATCAACTTGGCGTCTTACCAGAAGAAATTATGTATGTTGGAGATGATGCCTTAAATGATGTTGCTCCTGCACGTGCTATGGGAATGGTAAGTGTTTGGTATAAACAAGAAAATGCTGAATTAGAACCTTTAGAAGAAGAAGTAGATTATATCATTACAACAATAGAAGAGCTCTTAACGATTTTATCCGTAAATAAACAAAAAAAAGGAGATAATTAAATGGAATTATTTACAAGAAAAGGTGGATTTACATTAAATTACAATACTATGGGACAAGGATACCCAGTAGTGCTTGTACATACTGCGTTTGAAAATGCTTCAATTTTTCAAAATTTAGCTCATGCACTTTCAAAAACATTTCAAGTCGTATTATTGGATTTACGTGGTCATGGATATTCAGATAAACCACGACATATTAAATTCAATGAATTTGCAGATGATATTATTTTATTATTAGATTATCTCTACATAGATCAAGCGGCTTTTATTGGCCATGAAATGGGTGCTACAATTATTGCGCATTTATCAAAGCAATATCCAGAGTATGTATCTTCGTTAACAATGATCAATCCGACATCTATTGAAGGAGAGTTACCAGAAGAACGATTGTTTAGAAAATACGCACATAAAATCCGTAACTGGAATGAAGATAAACAAGAGAAGTTTTTAGATAAACATCGCTATTATAAACATCGTAAAGTGAATAAGTTCTTAAAAAATGTCGAAGATACTAATTCAATTTCTACTAAAGAAGAGACAGAAGCAGTAGATGAAGTATTTAAACAAAGAGGAATTGCAGAAGTATTTGAGTACATCACTAAACCCACATTTATAGTTGCAAGTGCTTATGGAGAAAGAATAACATCTCTTGAATCTAAAGAAGTAGCAGATTTAATAGGAAATGTATATTTCGAAGTGTATTCGAAGTCAAGCGTGTATCCTTTTGAAGAAGAACAAGAGAAGTTTATCCATGATGTGACACCTTTTATAAAAAAACATATGCCTCAACACTAAATAGTATTGTTTACCAATATTAATGTATTATAAAAATGAAATATTTTGTAATGTTTTTGTAATATTTCTGTTATTTTGATCATAAATAGGGTATACTGTAATTAAGCATAAAAGAAAAAGGAGCGAATGCTTATGAAAAAGTTAGCAACAGCCCTATTAGTTTCTGGACTAGTAATGACAGGAGTAGGCTATAATCATGCTGAAGCAGCTAGTGGTAATTCGATTCAGACTGTACAACAATTAACTCAAGGTCAAAAAACATTAGAAAATGTGACTATAGGTGAATCAATTAAAAATGTTATTAATCACTATGGCACACCTATTTATTCATATAATCCAAATAATCAAGAAAAATACTATGAATTCCATACAAACAAAGGTGTATTAGTTGTTACTGCAATCGGTAAAAAAAATACTGGTTATGTAACTAGAGTATCAATGACTTATAATCAAGCCAATGGTCCAACTTATCAAAAAGTAGCACAAAGTGTAGGTAAAAAAGCCATTAAACGCGTTCAATATAATAGTGTAAGCGGCAATTTTGCTTATATTCAAAACGGTAAAACAAGCTATCAATTTGGTTCAAGCTCACCTAAAGACAAAGTATTAAAATTATATCGTATTGACATTAACAAATAATGTAATGAAGTAGTTAGTTAAAATGACGTATCATTGATTTCATTTAAAAGATAATGAAATATATAGAAGTAGGATAACGAATTCCATCTGGAATTCGTTGTCCTACTTCTTTTTTACGAAAAGAAATCAATTGAAATCTATGATAAAATGTTGAAATGAATGAATTGAATGTATTTTAAAACTTGCATTCGATAAAGGAGCAACATATGCGATCAAACGATAAATTATTACTTGAAAATGTGAATGATTATTTTACTCATAAAGGTATGCCCCCTAAACTTATCGATGACATTAAAGAAAATATACGTAACGACTTTAAAAAATCTGAAGCAAAAAAGCAAGATTATCTTGATTTTAGGGGAAAAGCAACGGCTCAAATTATCTTAATTATTCAACGGAATTTATTTGGTTTACAATTGAATCCTATTATATTTTTTATTATCAATTTTATTTTAATTTCATATTTATATGATAAGCAATACGTTCCATTCCAAGCTGCAACCATATTATCTTTGTTTTATTGTATTGTTATTTTCCCGATTACTATTTTTATTCATATACAAATTGCTCGGAAAAAATATTTATATAGTAATCGCACAGAGATAATCATAGGCTATATGATTGCAATTATTGCCTTAATTCTTATTATTATGCGTGCATTTAATCTCACTATAGGTATTGTTCCTATTACTATGTATAGTCATCAATTTATTTTCTTTATGGGACTTATAATGAGTTTATGCGGGGTTATTTTTAAAAGATTAGAATATACAGCAGTAGGTTTATTATTCTCTCAAAAGACGATTGATGCTGTTATTGTAAATTCAAATGTCGCTCAAACTGTTTCACTTATCATTTGGATTATTATCGTCGTATTAATTGTTACATATACTATACGATTATCATCTAGAAGAAGTATTTAATAAAATATCTGATTTTAACTCAACCATGATGAATAGGGTTGAGTTTTTTATTTAAATTATATAAAAATTTTTAAATAAAAAAATAATTAATTGTATACATGTTTATAGCGTTAAATATGTTTTAGTGGGTATAGTAAATACTAAGGGAGGTGCCGATATGAAAAAAATTGAAACGTCTAATCAAATAAAGATAGCCTATCAAGATGCAGGTACAGGCATTCCCGTTATTTTAATTCATGGTTTAGATGGTAATTTAGCTGGGTTTTACTCATTAAAAAAAGAGTTGAAAAAACACTATAGAGTCATTGTTTACGATGTGAGAGGCCATGGAAAATCTACACATCCTATGAGTTATAACTTAAATGATCACATTAAAGATTTAACTATGTTAATGCAGCAATTAGGTATTAAAAGCGCACATTTATTAGGACATGATATGGGTGGAATGATTGCACAAGCTTTTACCGAAAAATATAAAGATAAAGTGCGATCTTTAACAATTATATCTTCTAAATCTGAAGATATTGTTCATGGTTTTACAAAGTTAATGATTGAGCACCAAGATAAAGTAGCGGGGTTTAATAAATCTGAAGCGTTACTTATATTATTTCCATATATTTATAAGAAAAATGATGTTGCAATGAAGTGGTTTCAACGTCAACGTTTATATAGTAAACAAGATGATGAAGATAGTGCAGTAGCATCAAGAGCCTTATTAGATACAGAGAATCAATCAAATACAGTCACACATGAGATCAATGTTCCAACTATGATAGTAGATGGACGTTATGACCCAATTATTATCAATAAAGAGAATCAACAGTTTGAAAATCAATTTAAAAATATAAATTATGTTTTATTTAATGAATCAGGGCATGCACCTCATATAGAAGAAGAAGAGAAATTTTTAACATTATATTTAAATTTTGTAGAAAAAAATGATGTATCTAATACTACAAATCTATTGATATAAAATTGTAAGCATAGAGTCAAAATTATCTATAATCGAACATCTAAGAAAACAGAACAATCTAAAGAGCGGTGTTCTAGATATAAAGAATGATTAAACAGTGTTTATAAATATTAGAATGAAGTTATTCTACAGAAAACAACATCATATAATATGAATTATGGCTATAAAAGAGGCCCGTAGACAAATGTTATCTACGGGCTATTATTCTAGGTTTTTTAAGTTCTAGTCTCTTTATAGTTTACTATTATAATTCTGTTTCTTTATTAGCTTCTTCGATTCGTTTGTTAATTCTATTAAGTAGCTCATCAATTTTTGTACGTTGCGTTGCATTTACAAGAATCAATACTGTTCTTTCATCATGCTCATTACGTTTTTTATCGAAGTAATCTTCTTGAGATAAATTTTTCACTGCTTTTACTACTTGAGGTTGCTTGTAGTTTAAGTGATTAATAATATCTTTTAAATAATATTCTTCTTCTTTACTTTGACTAATATAAGTTAAAACAGCAAATTCTTCAAAGCTGATCGAAAATTCTTTTTTAATAATGCTTTTCAATTTATCTGCATAAGTAATCATTGCTAATAATTCAAAGCAGTCATTGATTTTTGAAATAGCCATTTTAAGACCTCCCCAACTAATATTCTCTCTATTTTTTATGCATCCGTTAAATTTATCTATATATAACGTCATCTATTAGTTTAAAAAAGCTATTAATAATTTAGATTAAATAAATTAATTTAATTCTATGTTATTTAGTTAATTATAACTAAATAAAATTAGAAAGTAAACGAAAATGTACTTAATAAAACAATGTTTTGATTAATTAATACTTTGTTTATAAAAATAAGCAAATTTTATAAAAGATTTAATTAAGAACAATTATTATGATGCTCCATATTATAAAATTAAAGTTTAATATGCTAAAACAAAAGATTATTCGGTGCTTTCTAATAAAGATGTAGAAGGATGCGTAATAATTTTATCTCCAATATTTAATCCATTGGATACCATAATATACCCACTTTTTTTACTTTTAATATATTTAATGTTTCTTTTTATAATTTTTTTATTATGTATAACTAGAACATAATTTTTATTGTAAATGACTTTATCGGGTAATTCATATTCTGTTGTTCCTAAGTGAAGATCAAAATGGTATCCAATAGGGTAGGAAGGATCTGTAGAAATATCTACATAATAAAAAGAGGAAGAGGTCTCAGTTTTATAAGGAATAGAAGAAATAGATAAAATTTTCCCTTCAAATTGCCTAGTGTTTTTAATAGAAACTTGAACAAGTTGATTATTTTTAAGTTGTTTAAGTTGAGATTCCTTGATTTTAGCACGAATGATTCGTTCATCACTATTAATTTGCATAATTTCAGTATGAGATTTTGAAGGGAAAGGCTGAAGTACAGTGACTCGACCTTTAATAGGAGCATAAATGCGTGTTTGAAGTTGTTGTTGTAAATTGAGTATATCATTAGATAATTGAACTTGTTGGTTGAAGTTATCGGAGGATATTTTATTTGAGTGTTGTATTGAAGATAAAAGTTTCTTTTTTGCAAGAATATGTTTTTCGATGTGCGGATTATAATATTTAAATATGGGTGTATCTTTAGATATAACCTCATTATTTTTTACTAGAATATCTGAACTAATGCCTAATGAGGGCTCATAATAAAGTGTATAACTTTGTTTAGCTTGCTGAACGCCTTGAAAAGAAAGAGAGTAATGAGGTTTTACAGTCATCGTTTCTATTTTGCTCAAATGAGTCGTTTTAGGAATTTTAGAATAAATATAAAATCCAAACGAAATAATAAGGAGAAGGAGGAAGGTTAACATTATTGATAAGGGGGATAAAAACTTTTTCAAATATAATCACCTCTAAACATTAATATGCATTTATTATACAAGTTTAGAGCTAAATACAACATAACGAAATGATGACATCAAAAAAGTCTTCTCAATTATTGCATTAAGAAGACGAAGATTTAGATAAAAGTTTAATTTTAGTAGCCATTAAAATAAACGTAATAAAACAATACCAATTGCTATAGCGATTAATCCTGTAAATTTACGGAAAGTCATTTCATTTTTAGGTACACCAATGCCAAAGTGATCAATAATGACGCCCATTATCATTTGGCCAAGCATTGCGACAATAGTTGTAAGAGCAGCACCTAAATAGGGCATTAATATAATATTAGATGTAACGAATACGACGCCTAAAATCCCACCAATAAAATAGAGTGGTTTAATACGACCGAGATGCTGTTGTGATAGTTTAATTTTTAGACTTCTATTAAATATTATTGTTAGAATAAATAACGCAATAGTTCCAATAGTAAAAGAAACTAGTGCAGCGAATAAAGAAGAATCCATTTGCTTTGAAAGCCCGCTATTGATTGTAGTTTGTAGCGGAGGCGCAAATCCGAAAATAAAGCCAATTAACAACCAAATATAAAGTGAGATATTTCTTTTATCTTTAAGTTTATTTTTAGGTAGATGGTTCATAAGAAGAATTCCGAACAATAAAACGATAATCCCCACACCTTTTAAAAAAGTAAAAGATGTTTGATTGGCCCCAAGTAACCCCAATGTATCAATCATAACACCCATTATAATTTGACCAGCAACTGTCATCACAACCGTAAGTGCTGCACCTAATCTTGGAAGAAGTAATAAGTTACCTGTTAAGAAACATACACCAAGCAAGCCACCAACCCACCAATGATAATCAATAGAGTGACCAGCATAAAATGAGCTTGAGAACATTTGGATATTAAAAATGATATTAAGTATTAATAAAAATAGAGTTCCTACAAAAAAAGAAATCGTAGAGGCATAAAAAGATGACTCTGTAAATCGACCTAATCTAGAATTAATCGATGTTTGAATAGGAACCATCATACCAGCAATAATTCCAAGTATAAATAAAAAAAGCAAACGTAATTCCTCCATTATTTTTACTATCAAATACGATTATTATACGTAAATTTATAAAAAAATTCTATACTAAAAAAAGAGAACGGATAAAACTCTTTTAGAACGCTTTATCCATTCTCAATCTACTGTTTAGAAGACGTAAAGTAAAATTTGATATTGTGACATACGTCTACTATGTCAATTAATTTAATTCAAATAAAACTGTTGTTGTTTTATCTACAATCTGAGCTGAAGCGACTTTGCTTGGAGCGCCACTGGTAAATCTTAAAACATCTAATTTAACGATATTTTCCATTGCTGATTGTACATTTGCCTCTGTTATTGTTGCTGAAATTTGTGGTAATTGTAACTTAGCTGTTTTGTTTAGATTTGTCTTAAATATGAGTTCTAAAGTTTTTGACATTGTTCATACCTCCTTTTTAATAAAATCATTCATTAAACTAATCCTTGGGTTTTTACAACTTCAACTTTATCGAAAGATTCTTCAATCAAATTTGAAATTGTTGTTACAAATGATTTGATGTCTGCTTCAGAAGCACGTGTATTAATGTTATTAAATCGACGTTTAATTTCTTTAGCTTTTCCATTTGTATCATGTGTAACGTGAGTACAAATAACAGATAACTGAGTAATTTCGTTCATCTTACTTTCACTTCCTTACACTTTATATATCGAAAATATTTTTAAAAAAAGTAACTTAAAATCAAAAAAAGTTGAGCGAAATATTTCAATGTTACTAAAATATGATATATCATTAAATAAGAAACTTTTTTGAGGTGGATAAATGAATTATGTAGAACCTATTAAGAAAAAGAATGATATTAAGAAGATGTATCACGTGTTACAAATGAAATCAGACAGAGATTATCTTTTATTTAAACTGGCGATACATACAGGTATGCGACTTACTGACTTATTACATCTTAAAGTTGAAGATATAAAGAATAAGGAAAATAAAGAAATAAAGACAGCTTGGATTCAACAAAGCGCTCCATTTATCAAAATTATGATACCTTCTGATTTAAGAAATGAATTTGATACATATATCTATGAAAATCAGTTGAAAGATCATCATCTTTTATTTCAGTCTCTTCGTACACATAAAGAACTTTCACGTCAGCAAGCTTATCGAATTATTCACCACGCAGCTAAAGAATTAGGCCTTTTACATATTGGTTTAACTACTCTACGTAAAACTTTTGCATATCATGCTTATAAATCGGGTATTTCTATTGCGATTATTCAAAAATATTTAGGACACCAGACTACGCATGAAACTTTGAAATTTATTGGTTTGTCACCTAAAGAAGATCATCATACAATTATTGCTTTAAATTTATAAAAAGGAGGGCTTTGATGAGTTTAATTTATTTACTAGGGGCACTTTTACTAATCATGGGTATGGTTCTAATCACTTTATTTATTAGACCTCTAAGACGCTATGCAGGATATATTTCCCTATTTGCTCCAGTGATTGCTTCTGTTTACTTCTTATCTCAAATTCCTAATGTACTTCATCAGAAAGTGATTTCTTTTAAAATAGCTTGGATGCCAGCCATTGATTTGAATTTAGATTTAAGACTAGATGGACTTGGATTAATGTTTGCTTTAATTATTTCTATTATAGGGATAGCTGTTTTCTTTTACGCTACTCAATATTTAACACCTAATGGTGATAACTTACCTAGATTCTTCATATACTTACTTTTATTTATGTTTAGTATGTTAGGTATAGTAATATCTAATAATACCATCCTTATGTATATCTTCTGGGAACTCACAAGTGTTTCATCTTTCTTACTTATTTCGTATTGGTATAGTAATGCAAATAGTCAGCTAGGTGCAATACAGTCGTTTATGATTACGGTATTTGGTGGCTTAGCATTATTAACAGGTTTTATTATGTTGTACATAATGACAGGTACGAATACAATTACTGAAATTTTATCGCAAGGTCATCATATTAGCGAGCATCCTTTATTTATTCCAATGATCATTATGATGCTTATTGGAGCTTTTACAAAATCAGCTCAATTTCCATTTCATATTTGGTTACCTAAAGCTATGGCTGCCCCAACCCCTGTAAGTGCCTATCTACATTCAGCAACAATGGTTAAAGCAGGTATATTTTTACTTTTTAGATTCACACCTGTATTAGGCTTAAGTAATAGTTATATTTATATTGTTACTTTTGTAGGATTAATCACAATGATGTTTGGATCTCTTACAGCTTTAAGACAATACGATTTGAAAGGAATTCTTGCCTATTCTACAGTTAGTCAACTTGGGATGATTATGACAATGGTCGGTTTAGGTGGAGGTATTGCACAGCATCCAAGCGGACCAATGGCTAAAATTTACACATTAATTTTATTTGCAGGCTTGTTCCATGTCATGAATCATGCATTATTTAAATGTACGTTATTTATGGGTGTAGGTATTATTGATCATGAAGCGGGCACAAGAGATATTAGAAAATTAAATGGCATGAGAAAATTCTTTCCTAAAATGCATGTGAGTATGACGCTTGCTGCATTATCAATGGCAGGAGTACCATTTTTAAATGGTTTTTTAAGTAAAGAAATGTTTTTTGATTCTTTAGTTAAATCTATTGAATTAGAGCAATTTAGTTTAACTTTAACTATCATAATTGTGGCATTAGGCGTGATTGCAAGTATATTCACGTTTGTCTATGCAGTTTACATGCTAAAAGAAACATATTGGGGAGAATTTAATGAAAAAGAAGTTCCTAAAAAGCATATTCATGAGCCATGGTTGTTCAGTTTACCAGCAATGATCTTTGCTGTGATGCTACCTGTTATCTTCTTTATCCCAAATACCTTTACGCATCCGATTGTTTTACCTGCATTAAGAAATGTCACAAACTTAGGTATCCAAGTCGATAAGATGGCACCACATGTATCCCAGTGGCATGGCATTAATTTACCGCTTATTTTTAGTATCATTGTTATTATTTTAGGAATTATTTTAGCAACAAAAGTAAATTGGAAAGTGTTAACGCATCGCTTAATCAAAACAGCGTCTATTACAAATTCCTATCGTAAAGCTTATAGTGTATTTGAACATTATGCTGGCTGTAGTATTCGTGGTGTAATGACGAACCGATTAAACTACTATAATGTGATTACACTTTTAGTGTTTTCACTATTTGTAGCGTATGGCTTTTTAAGAGTAGGGTTTCCTAAACTACATCTAATGCATGTTACTGACTTTGGACCTTTAGAAGTACTGCTTGCTATTTCAATCAGTGTTGTTGGTATAGCACTTGTCTTTATAAGACAACGTTTAACGATGGTAATATTAAATGGAATTATTGGCTATTCAGTTGCATTATTTTATTTGATCATGAGAGCACCTGATTTAGCTTTAACACAACTTGTGGTAGAGACGATGACTACAATATTATTCATTGTTAGTTTTTCACGCTTACCAAATATTTCACGTAAGAAAGCAGATAAGAAAAAAGAAATTATGAAAATTGTTGTAGCATTCATTTTTGCAGGCGCAGTGGTAACCCTTGTGTTTATGGCACAACAAGGTGATGGTTTAGAAACAATTTCTAAATATTATATGAATGCAAAAGAACTCACAGGTGGTAAAAATATTGTGAATGCCATTTTAGGTGATTTTAGAGCGCTTGATACTATGTTTGAAGGTTTGGTATTAATTATTGCTGGTTTAGGTATTTATACATTATTAAATTACAAAGATCGGAGGGGTCAAGATGAAAGAAAATGACGTAGTCTTAAAAACAGTAACTAAAATTGTTGTATTCATTTTACTTACTTTTGGTTTTTACATTTATTTAGCGGGTCATAATAATCCAGGAGGAGGATTTATTGGTGGTCTCGTCTTTAGCTCAGCTTTTATCTTGATGTTTTTAGCTTTCGATGTAAAAAAAGTATTGGACAGTTTACCTATCGACTTTAGAAAATTAATGATTATTGGAGCGCTTATTTCTTTAATCACAGCAATTGCGCCTACCTTTTTTGGCAAACCATTTTTATATCAAAGTGAATTTACACTTCATTTACCAATATTTAATGAAATGCATATTACTACAGTGACAATTTTCGAATTAGGCATAGTACTTTCAGTAGTGGGTGTAATTGTCACAATTATGTTGGCATTGAGTGGGGGTAAATCATGAATCTTATTTTATTACTTATCATAGGATTTCTCGTATTCTTAGCGACATACATGATATTATCTTTAAATTTAATTCGGATTATTGTAGGGATTTCGATTTATACGCATGCTGGTAATTTGATTATTATGAGTATGGGTCATTATAGTGACTACGTAACAGAACCACTTATTCGTGGTTCAAATACCAATTATGTCGATCCATTATTACAAGCACTTGTTTTAACTGCAATTGTTATTGGATTTGGTATGACAGCTTTCTTACTTGTATTAGTTTATCGAACATATCGTGTTACAAAAGAATCAGAAATTGATGTGCTTAGGGAGGATGAAGATGATGAACAGTAACTTATTAATCCTTCCGATTCTCTTACCACTTCTTTGTGCATTATTACTTGTATTTACGAAGAATAAAAATAGAGTTTCGAAGATTTTATATATTGGAACAATGACGGTTAATACGCTTATTTCGCTAGTTTTATTGATTTATGTGATGAATCATAAACCTATCACTTTAGATTTTGGTGGTTGGAAAGCACCATTTGGTATTCAATTTTTAGGTGATACTTTAAGTTTACTCATGGTAACAATCGCTTCTTTTGTAGTGACTTTAATTATGGCATATGGATTTGGACCTGCTGAAAAACGTGTGAATCGCTATTACTTACCAACATTTATTTTATTTTTAACTACCGGTGTAATTGGTGCTTTTTTAACTTCTGACTTATTTAACCTCTACGTTATGTTCGAAATTATGCTACTTGCATCATTTGTGCTTGTAACATTAGGACAATCAGTAGAACAATTAAGAGCAGCTATTATCTATGTTGTTTTAAATATTATTGGTTCTTGGTTGTTTTTATTAGGTATTGGTTTACTTTACAAATTAGTAGGGACATTAAACTTTTCTCAAGTTGCATTACGCTTAGACGATGTTCACAATAATGAAATGGTAGTTGTCATTGCAATTGTATTTATGATTGCATTTGGTTCAAAAGCATCGTTAGTTTTATTTATGTGGTTACCTAAAGCTTATGCAGTATTAAATACTGAGCTCGCAGCTTTATTTGCAGCTTTGATGACGAAAGTGGGAGCATATGCTTTAATTCGTTTCTTTACTTTATTATTTGATCAACATCCAAATATTACACACCCCATACTTGTATTTATGTCTTGTATTACAATGGTTATTGGTGCTTTTGGAGTCATTGCATTTAAAGACATAAAGAAAATTGCAGCATATCAAGTTATTTTATCAATTGGTTTTATTATTTTAGGCTTAGGGTCAAATACATTTGCTGGAATTCATGGTGCTATTTTTTATCTAACAAACGATATTGTAGTAAAAACATTATTATTCTTTATTATTGGTAGTTTAGTTTATATGTCTGGTTATAGAGAATATAAGTATTTATATGGTTTGGCAAAGAGAGAGCCTTTCTTTGGCGTAGCATTCATTGTTATGATTTTCGCGATTGGCGGAGTTCCTCCATTTAGTGGGTTCCCTGGTAAAGTGCTTATTTTCCAAGGGGCGGTTCAAAATGGTAATTACATTGGATTAGCACTCATGATTTTAACAAGTCTTTTAGCAATGTATAGTCTATTTAGAATACTATTTATTATGTACTTTGGAGATGCAGATGGCGAGCAAGTTGATTACAACCCATTGCCTGTTCATCGAAAATGTATGATTGGCATACTAACTGTAATTGTACTAGTTATGGGTCTTGCGGCACCAATTGTTATGAATGTTACTAAAAATGCAACAGAGTTAAATACAAATGATGCTTACTTCCATCACTTAGTTAATTCGCATTTAAAGGAGGAGAATAAATGAGACAAATTGTATTGAATATCTTAATTGCTTTTCTATGGGTACTCTTTCAAGATCAAGGTTCTTTTTTATTCTCTACCTTTGTATCTGGCTATCTTATAGGATTAATTGTTATTTATATCCTTCATCGATTCTTTGGTCAAGAATTTTATTTAGTAAAAATATGGGTAGCTATTAAGTTTTTAGCCATATATTTGTATCAGTTAATTACTTCAAGTCTTAGTATCATTAAATATATTTTATTTAAAACAAAAGATATGAATCCTGGTCTTCTCACATATGAAACAGAGTTAAAAAGTGATTGGGCCATTACATTTTTAACCATTTTAATTATTATTACGCCTGGATCGACAGTGATTAGAATTTCAAAATTAACCAATAAATTTTTTATTCATAGTATAGACATTTCTGAAAATGAAAAAGCTAATTTGTTAAAAAGTATTAAACAATATGAACGTTTAATTATGGAGGTGTCACGATGATCCAAGCGATGACTAACTTTTTTAGTACAGGAGCTTTAATATTATTTGGTATTGCATTTATTATTGGATTGTTTCGTTTGATTAAAGGTCCTACAACAGCAGACAGAGTCGTAGCATTTGATGCAGCCAGTGCTGTAATTATGTGCATTGTTGGGGTGGTTAGCGTGATTTATGATACTGATGCGTACTTAGATTCAATTATGTTAATTGCGATTATTTCATTTGTAAGCTCTGTATCTATTTCTAGATTTATTGGAGGAGGTCGGGTATTCAATGGAACTCATAAAAAGCGTCACTGAGTTGATTGCGTCTATCCTTATTTTTCTAGGAAGTATTATTGCAGTGATTAGTGCAATAGGCATTGTAAAATTTCAAGATGTTTTTTTACGTAGTCATGCTTCTACGAAAAGCTCAACGCTTTCTGTATTACTTACTTTAATCGGGGTATTAATATACTTTACGACGGCGCAAGGTCTCTTTAGTGTTCGTTTATTATTATCCATTGTCTTTATTAATTTAACGTCTGCTGTTGGTATGCACCTTGTTGCTAGAGCAGCTTATCGAACTGGAGCATACATGTATAGAAAAGATGATGCACCAAGACAATCTTCCATTTTATTAAGTTCAAAAGAATTTAATACAAGAGAGGAGTTAAAAAGTCGTGCTAAAAAAAGAGAAGAACAACGAGAAAAACTGTATTATGATATTAAAAACCATAGAGCTGAAGAAAGAAAACAACAAGGTGATAAAAATATTGAAGATTTAGAAGAATAATTGTATATCTTAATAATTTTTAAATGAATTATTTTGAAAGTGCAAGTTAGTTAATCTGAATATAGTTTAATGATAAAATTGATATTGAATTGAGAGCATAAAAACGGTAGATAATAACTATATGCGTTTAAAATAAATAAGATGACAATGTATCTTATATCTCAAATTAAATATGAAATAATGGGGTGAAAGTTTGGAAATATTTGAAACGATTCTCATATTTCTAGCTGTTGTTATTGTAAGCTCCTTTGTTCATACTTTTATTCCTAAAGTACCTCTTGCATTTATTCAAATCATATTAGGAATGATCCTCTTTATATTGCCTGTACCAGTTGAATTCAATTTTGATTCTGAACTCTTTATGCTAGCTACCATTGCACCTTTATTATTTGTTGAAGGTGTTAATGTATCTAGGGTACATTTACGAAGATATATTAAACCTGTCATGTTAATGGCATTAGGTTTAGTAATTACTACCGTCATAGGTGTAGGGTTATTTATTCACTTAGTATGGCCAGATTTACCAATTGGTGCAGCGTTTGCGATTGCCGCAATTCTCTGTCCTACCGATGCTCCGGCAGTGCAAGCTATTACTCAAGGTAAAGTATTACCAAAAGGTGCAATGACGATTTTAGAAGGTGAGTCTTTATTAAATGATGCTGCAGGTATCATTTCATTTAAAATAGCAGTAGGGATACTTGTTACTGGCGCTTTCTCATTATTTGAAGCGATTCAACAATTCTTAATTGCTTCAATAGGAGGGGCCATTGTAGGATTGTTAATCGGTATATTACTTGTTCGATTCCGTCTAACGTTAACACGACGTGGTATTGAAAATATTAATATGTTTGTATTTCTTCAATTGTTAACACCGTTTGTAACCTATCTTGTGGCAGAATTATTCCATGCTTCAGGTATTATTGCTGCTGTAGTAGCCGGACTTGTTCATGGTTTTGAACGTGACCGTATTGCTCAAACACGTACACGCCTTCAACTAAGTTATAACCATACGTGGAATATTTTAGGCTATGCACTAAATGGTTTTGTATTCTCGATACTTGGTTTCTTAGTGCCGGAAGTCATTGTAAAAATTATTAAAAGTGAACCACATAACTTACTTTTCTTAATAGGAATTACTTTATTAGTAGCATTGGCTGTATATGTATTTAGATTTATTTGGGTTTATGTACTATATCCTTTATTTTATTTATCAGTCAGTCCATTCCAAAAATTAATGAATGATGAGGGGACAAATACGAAAGAGAAACCACCTAAACGAAGTATGTATGCGTTAATTATGACATTTTGTGGTGTTCATGGAACAATTTCACTTGCCATCGCATTAACGTTACCTTACTATTTACAAAATCATGAAGCCTTTAAGTATCGTAATGATTTACTTTTTATTTCTTCAGGAATGGTTATCTTAAGCTTAGTCATTGCACAAATCATTTTACCTTTTGTTACGAAAAATGCACCTCAACCTAAAATAGGAAGTATGAATTTTAAAGAAGCAAGAATTTATATTTTAGAACACGTAATTGATTATTTAAACAAACATTCCTCCTTTGAAACAAGCTATCGATATGGAAATGTCATTAAAGAATATCATGATAAATTAACTTTCCTAAAATCAGTAGAAAAAGATGACGAGAATTCAAAAGAGCTTGAACGTTTACAACGCATTGCTTTTAACGTAGAAACAAAAACACTTGAAAAATTAGCAGATGAAGGCGAAATTACGGAAAGTATGCTAGAAAACTATATGCGTTTTGCTGAACGTACACAAGTTTATAGACAAGCTTCACTCATTCGTCGTATTATTGTTGGAATTAGAGGATTACTTTTGAAACGTCATATTCGTACACGTACAAATGCAGCTTCATCATTAAGTGTTACTGAAAACTTAATGGAACTTTCTAAAATCAATAAAAGAGTCCATTATAATGTTGTAAGCCGACTTGTGGGAGAGGCAAATGAAGACAATAAATTAGAAGTGGGTATGATATGTGATGGATATTTAATGAGAATAGACAACTTATCACCATCTAACTTCTTTAACACACGTTCTGAAGATTCAATTACTAAAATTAAGTTGAATGCTTTAAAAGAGCAACGTCGTATTTTAACTGAACTTATTAGTGATGAAGAGATTACAGAAGCGACAGCTTTAAAATTACGTGAGGCAATTAACTATGATGAAATGGTTATTGTAGACAGTTTAACTGACTAATTTAATAATTCAATAATGATTAATACTAAACCTAAGACAACTCGCTATGTCTTAGGTTTTTTTAAGTATAAATAAAAGGTTTAACATTGAAATTTAAGATGTATTCCTCTTATTGTAAGATAATAGAAGACAATCACATTACGCAACCATTCGTGATACAATAAGATGAAACTGTTTATGAGGTGAAATCATGTTAACTGAAGAAAAAGAGGATTATCTCAAAGCAATTCTAACTAATGGTGGTGATAGCGCTTTCGTTTCAAATAAAATACTATCTCAATATTTAGATATAAAACCACCTTCTGTAAGTGAAATGATAAGTCGTTTAGAAAAAGCTGGATTTGTTGAAACTAAACATTATAAAGGGGTAAAACTCTCTAAAGAAGGTCTCTCTCATACACTCGATATTATAAAAAGACATCGTTTATTAGAACAATTTTTAATTGAAGTGTTAAATTATAATTGGGAAGAAGTACATCAAGAAGCGGAAATTTTAGAGCATAAAATTTCTGACTTATTTTTAGAAAGGATAGATAAACTGTTAAATTATCCTGAAACTTGTCCGCATGGAGGAGTTATTCCAAGAAATTATATTTATAAAGAAAAGTATAATGACTCATTACTTGAATATGATGAAGGAGACATAGTAAACATTAAACGTGTTCGCGATAGAACGGATTTACTTGTTTATCTATCCAGTAAGCATATTTCAATTGGAGATAACATTGAAATAGTATCCAAAGATAAAACCAACAAAGTCATGATTATAAATAATGATACAACTATGACGATTCTAAGTTATGATAATGCAATGAATATATTTGTAGAGAAAAATTAAACAAACGGTCGTCTATTCAATTTGAATATGATGAGCCGTTTTTAAATCATAAATTTGTATATTAAATATAAAGAGAAACCGTTAATCATAATCCAAAATAGACTATAAAATAATGTTGGTAAATGTGTCAATTCAGCTAAAGTATTACCATCCCAATGTGTTTTTACTCTTTGGAAAGTCAATAATATAATTGTCCAACTAGATTGCAAAACTTCTCCTAATAGGACACCTAAGATAAGATGGCATAGGAGGACTACGATATAAAAAATCATAAATTGATTATTGCCTTGCAATAAAAAATACAATAATGAAATTAAAATGATTAAAACGATAATGGGAGACAATTTTCGAGATGTTAAAATAAGGTAATACATAAATATCAAACTATATAAGATTAAAAATAAGCTTGGATAGTTAAAATGAATGGTCCAAAAACCTATCATTAACATGATTGGTGGCATGACATATCCACCTAATGTCGTAATACATTGTCCAGTAACTGATTTAGATTGTGTTATTGCATAGCCTTGTTGTAACGTTTCTTTACGTTCACTAGGGCGTACAACAATGACAAGATCTTTAGCATGCCCCCCACTTAACTTATTAAATAGAATATGACCCATTTCATGAGTCAGTACTGGAATATAATTTAGATAAATATCTAAATATTGATTAAAAGAACAATGTCGATTTTGATGAATAATGATATAAGATATTGCTATAATAATGACTAAATAAATATTTAAGATAACAGTCGTAGTTAAAAATTGTTGCAAATAATCCATAATCAACCTCACGTTAATAGTATGACTTCTATTATAAATCATTAAGATAAACTGGTCCTTTAGACTTTAGACGTATTTTTGAATACAATGGCAAAAATAATATATGATGAATAAGTTGATGTTATTATAAATTCATTACAACATATAAAGAGGGTAAGAAAGCAGGGAGTTAACGTAAATGTATAGTTCAAAAAAGAAAAAAAACGATAAAGTAGATATATTAGGCGTACAATTCGATAATGTGACAATGTTGGATATGATTGAAAATATTAAACATTTTTTTGAAAATAATACAAATGATAACTTGTTTATTGTAACTGCTAATCCTGAAATCGTAGTGTATGCTTCTGAACATGTAACCTATCGAAAGCTTATAAATAGTGCAAGTTATATCATTGCGGATGGTACAGGTGTAGTTAAAGCTTCTAATAGATTAAAACAACCATTAAAGCGACGTGTACCAGGTATTGAACTTATGGAAGAATGTATTAAAGTTGCACACGAGCAAAGTCAAAAGGTATATTTGTTAGGATCAAAAAATGAAATTGTTGCGCAAGCACAACACAAATTACAACAGAAATATCCTAATGTTACTTTTGAGTATCATCATGGGTATATTGACCTGTCAGATGAAACTGTAGTGAAAAGAATTCAACGTTTCAATCCTGACTATTTATTTGTTGGAATGGGTGTTCCAAAACAAGAAGAATGGATTCAAAAAAATGAAAGTAATTTTAAGCATACAGTAATGATGGGCGTAGGTGGCTCATTAGAAGTGTTTAGTGGTACTAAAAAAAGAGCGCCTCGTCTTTTTAGAAATTTAAATATGGAATGGGTCTACCGATTACTTATTGATTGGAAGCGAATAGGTCGTATAAAAAGTATTCCTAAATTTATGTTTAAAGTTTGGAAATTGCAGAATAAGAAGAAAAAATAAAAGAGGATGAGACTTAAGCTTATGAATCACTTAGGTCTCTACCTCTTTTACTTTACAACAAAACGTTTTTCATCAAGTTGTTGTCTAAATGCTTTTTGATCTTTTTTAGATTTTTTCTTAAAATCTTTTAAAAATTGCTCATATTTAGGTAACACTGTATCTAATTCACCAAATTCTTTTAGCTTTCCACCTTCAATCCAAGCGATTTTAGTACAGAATTCACGCACTTGTCTGATATTATGACTTACAAAGAAAATCGTTTTATTTGCTTCTTTAAACTCATATATTTTATCTAAACATTTTTGAGTAAATGTTTGATCGCCAACAGATAGTGCTTCATCGATAACTAAAATGTCAGGATTAATAGTTACATTGATAGAGAAACCGAGTTTCGCACGCATACCGCTTGAATAGTTTTTAACAGGTTGATAAATGAATTCGCCAAGCTCACTAAATTCAATAACTTGAGGCATAAGTCTTTTAATTTCTTTCTTTTTAAACCCCATACAAAGCATTTTAAATTCAATATTTTCAATGCCCGTCAGTTTCCCATTTAAACCGGCATTAATGGCGATGACACTTACTTCACCATGACGATCTATATTTCCAGAACTTGGAGATAATGAACCACCAATCATATTGCTTAACGTGGATTTTCCTGAACCATTTATACCTACTAAACCAATCACATCACCTTCATAAGCAGTAATAGACACATCATTTAAAGCAAAGAAGGTTTTGTTTTTATTTTTAGGAATTAACGCATCTTTGATACGTTCTTTGTTATTGCGATATATTCGATATTCTTTTGTCACATGATTTATGTTAACAGATACGCTCATGATTTTTCCTTTCTTATGATTTATTATATAGATTATAATACATCACTCAATAGTTGTTAAATTTATTAACCTAGTGTAAAGTGTATATGAGATTTTGTATCTTTTTTGTAAACAATATATTAATTTTACTTTCTTTTCTGAGTTAAGTCTATCCTAATAAAATTTTCGACTAATGTGTTGCGTAAATATATAATGGATTTATATGAATCATTTTAAACGTTGATTTAGAAATTTTATAATAAAACGATTTTAATCAGTAGTTAAAGAAATTAAAAGCCATTATGAATTTACAATTGAAAGTGTGGTTTAATTCAATGTCGGCAGTAGGAACTGTTTTTAAAGAACATATAAAAAACTTTTATTTAGTGCAACGACTTGCACAATTTCAAATTAAAATAACAAATACAAATAATTACTTAGGTATGGCTTGGGAATTACTTAACCCAGCACTTCAAATTATGGTGTATTGGTTTGTCTTTGGTATGGGAATTCGTAGTAATCAACCGATACATGGCATTCCATTTATTTTATGGTTACTAGTAGGAATTAGCATGTGGTTCTTTGTTAACCAAGGTATTCTTGAAGGTACGAAATCAGTATCTATGAAATTTAACCAAGTAGCGAAAATGAATTTCCCTTTATCAATTATTCCAACTTATATCGTAACAAGTAAATTTTATGGCCATATTGGCTTATTAGCACTTATTATTGCAATTTGTATGGGAAATGGCATTATGCCGTCTATCCATATTGTACAATTGTTAATTTACGTACCACTAACATTTTTCTTTGTGGCTTCTGTAGCACTTTTTACATCAACACTTGGAATCATTGTTCGTGATACACAGATGATTATGCAAGCATTACTAAGAATTTTATTCTATATGTCTCCTATTTTATGGATACCAAAAGATACTGGAATTAGTAGCGTAATTAATGACATTATGAAATTTAACCCTGTATACTTTTTAGCTGAGTCTTATCGCGCAGCAATTTTATTCCATCAATGGTACTTTATTGAACATTGGAGATTACTTCTTTATAATATTGTGATTATTATAGTATTCTTTGTATTAGGGTCTATATTACATCGTAGATATCGAGATCATTTTGCAGATTTTTTATAAAACGTGTGCTAGATAAATCAATACTTACATTTATTAGTAGAGAGCCTGAAATGTATTAGATTGCATTTCAAGCTCTTTAGCATATATATCATAAATAAATATAAAATATAGACGATGTCGATAGAGATGTATGTGAAAATGATAAGGAGTAGAGACAAAATCAATGTATTTCTGTCCTACTCTTTCTTTATAAATTATTTTATTAACGAGTAAGGGGATTAAATGATGACAAGAGTAGTGATAAAAAATATTTATATGACACTTATTACTATCGTAAACCAAATTTTTAGATTTAAACGACTAAAATCGAATCATATTGCGATTTTAATGACATTTCCCGAAGACGTTATGCCAATAATTGAGCAATTAAATCAGAAAGGGTATGAACTAACCGTCATTGCTAAAGAAAAAGAGTGGGCTAAGCTAAAGCAATTTAAAAATGTATCTTTTGTTCCTGCTGGAAATAGTCATATAGTGAGACATATCAAGACGATAAGTACAGCAAAAGTGATTGTGATTGATACATATTATCTTATGCTCGGAGGGTATCATAAGAAAAAAGGACAGACCATCATCCAAACATGGCATGCCTCAGGTGCTTTAAAAAATTTTGGTTTAACGGATCATCAAGTAGATTTAAATAATAAAAAAATGATTCAACAATATAAAAGCGTTTATAATGCTACTGATTATTATTTAGTCGGTGGAGAAGAGATGAGTAGATGTTTTGAAAGTGCATTTGATGCTAAGAGCACTCAAATGCTTAAATTGGGTCTACCTCGATTAACCAAATATTTTAAATTAGACCTTAAGACGGAGCAAAAAAATTTAAAAAAATATTATAATGTTCCCAATAAATTAGCATTATATGTGCCTACTTATCGTGAAAATCAAATGGATAATCGTCAAATAGATAAAGTATATTTTGAAAAGCAATTACCCAATTATACTCTCATTAATCAACTTCATCCATCAATTCCTAATAGTGAGCATATTGCGACAACGTCAGAACTAATGATGATGGCTGATATTATTATTAGTGATTATAGCTCTCTACCAATAGAAGCTAGCTTACTCAATAAACCTACATTATTTTATGTGTTTGACGAAAAAGAGTATGAAGAGGTGCGCGGATTGAATCAATTTTATCGCGATATTCCAACATTTTATAAAGTGAAACATATAGATGAATTAGTAACTAAGATTAAATATAATGAAAAAGAAATAAAACCATTATTTAAACATTGGCATAAATATAATAGTGAAAAAAGCTTAGAAAACGTATTAAAATTTATTGAAAAGTTGGTGAAAGAATGAAATTAGCGGTTATTATTCCAGTATATAATGCTGAAAATACAATTCGAAAAGCAGTTAAATCGATTGATACAACACATGATGTAGAAATTATTTGTATTAACGATGGATCAACAGATCGTACAAAACAAGTGTTAACTGAATTGCAAAAAGAAGTTAAACATCTCATTGTTTATCATCAAGACAATCAAGGAGCGGCAAAAAGTAGAAATAGGGGTCTTTCTGCAATGTCAGATGATATCGATGCTTTTATGTTCTTAGATGCAGATGATCAATTTTTACCTGGAAAAATGGATCAAATGATTCAATATTATGAGAAAAATGATCATCTAGATATTGTGATTGGGCAAATCGGTAGAGGGATGCATGGTGACTGGAAAGTCATTCCAACACACGAAGACATTCATCGTGAAGCAATTGTTTCTTTAGCAGAAGCGCCAGAAATACTTCAATCTATTGGACCAGGTGGCAAGTTATTCAAAGCTAAATTTAATACACTAAGATTTGATGAAGATGTAGTATTTTGTGAAGAACATACATTTGTCACTCGTGCCTATTTAATGGCAAGGGATATCCAGCTAGTTCCTTTTATCGTATATGGATACAATGAGCGAGAAGGTTCTATTACAGATCAACGTGCAGATACATTTATATCTTACTTAGAAGATGCTAGAAAAGTTCGACGTGAAGTCATGGATATGTTATTACTTGTTAACGAAAAAGCATATTATAGTTATCGTATGGATGACTTAATTGTCAGCTATCTCATTCAAGCCTATTTAATAAAATACAGTAAAGTGACACTTCAAATTATAGACAAAATCACTCAATATATCAGAGGTATGCAACATACAAATTATTCTGGAGAAGCGTTGTTTAGAATAGTACAAGCCGTAGAGCAAAGTGCGACTCATTGGACACGTGAGACCTATGAGTTATGGAGACATATACTTATTGAGGTAGGAATTGGGCGACCTGGTTTTTTACGTTTTAAAGCACAAGTAATGCCTAAAAAATTAGTGTTTAGTGGAAAGCAATCATTGAAACGTATGATGAATAAGTAAATGATGAAAAGTCATGTCAATATAAAATTAATGGTATGTTAAATATATTTATGCTAAATTAAGATTATTAATTAATGTTAAAAATTTGTAAAGGAGAAAGGAAATATGAGAAGAGTCATTACATATGGTACATATGATTTATTACATTATGGCCATATAGAATTACTAAGAAGAGCTCGTGAAATGGGCGATTATTTAATTGTAGCTTTATCAACAGATGAATTTAACCAAATTAAAAATAAAAAATCTTATTATGATTTTGAACAACGTAAAATGATGTTAGAATCTATTCGTTACGTTGATTTAGTGATTCCAGAAGATGGATGGGGTCAAAAAGAAACAGACGTTGATCGTTATGATGTTGATGTTTTTGTTATGGGCCATGACTGGGAAGGTAAATTTGACTTCCTAAAAGACAAATGTGAAGTTGTATATCTAAAACGCACTGAGGGTATTTCAACAACTAAAATTAAACAAGAGCTATACGGAAAAGATGCAAAATAAATAATAATTTATTAAAGACACATATAGACACCTTAGAAGTTTAGCTATGTCTCAATCATTGGTTAAATCAAGTAGATAGATAACAATAATTTTTTGATTTGACCCATCCTTTTGGGAGTGAACAGTGAATTCAAAACGAATTCTAGGGCACTCCTATTTTTATGTAATAAAACATTTTAAATAAAATGCTATACTAAGAACAACCGAATTACCAGTTAAAATACATTTAAATTAGGATAAACACTAAATATAATATCAAAAATACAAATACAAATTGATGACTAAAGAGGTTTATTTATGAAACAACACAATCCATTATTTTTTCTATTTAAACGATTGTCTTGGCCCTATGGTTTAATAATAACTGCTGTTATCATTTCTTCGTTAGGAAGTCTTAGCGGATTATTGATTCCACTGTTTACAGGTCGCTTAGTAGATAAATTTTCTACTAATAATATTAATTGGAATATTGTCGTTCTATTTGCAAGTATCTTTATCATTAATGCATTACTTAGCGGTTTAGGTATTTATCTCTTAAGTAAAATTGGAGAAAAAATGATTTATGGCATTCGTTCATTACTGTGGGAGCATATGATTAAACTGAAAATGCCATTTTTTGATAAAAATGAAAGTGGTCAGTTGATGAGTCGTTTAACTGATGATACTAAGATCATTAACGATTTTATCTCTCAAAAATTACCACAATTACTACCAGCTATTATCACATTGATTGGTTCTATTATTATGCTGTTTATTATGGACTGGCAAATGACTTTACTGACTTTCATAGCTATTCCAATATTTATGGGTATTATGATTCCACTTGGAAGACGTATGCAAAAAATTTCAAAACATACCCAATCAGAAATTGCCAATTTTAGTGGATTATTAGGTCGTGTATTGACAGAAATGCGTTTAGTAAAAATTTCTAATACTGAACAAAAAGAATTAAATAATGCACATTATAACTTAAATGAAATATATAAATTAGGTTTAAGACAGGCAAAAATAGTAGCGATTATTCAACCTATTTCAAGTGTGATTATGTTATTAATGATAGCCATTATTTTAGGATTTGGTGCAATTAGAATTGCTACTGGTGCTATTACAGCAGGTGCTTTAATAGCTATGATTTTTTATGTGATGCAGTTATCTATGCCGCTTATGAACTTATCTACACTAGTTACTGATTACAAAAAAGCTGTAGGCGCAAGTCAACGTATTTATGAAATTATGCAAGAACCCGTGGAACCGATGGAACAGTTAAAACCCATTGCTAATATCAACATTGAGAATGGAGCACTTGAATTTAATAACGTAGAATTTAAATATGATGTAAAAACGATTCTTGATCATGTATCATTTCGTATACCTCAGGGCGATATTAGTGCGTTTGTTGGTCCTTCAGGTTCTGGGAAAAGCACTATTTTTAATTTAATTGAACGTATGTATGATATCGATAATGGTGATATTACATATGGTAATGAAAGTATTTACGATATTCCAATTACGAATTGGCGTAGCAAAATTGGATATGTCATGCAGTCAAACTCTATGATGACAGGAACAATTCGAGATAATATCTTATATGGTATTAACCGTACTGTCTCTGATGAAGAACTAATTAAATATGCAAAATTAGCGAATTGTCATGACTTTATTATGCAATTTGATGAAGGATACGATACATTAGTGGGCGAACGTGGATTAAAACTGTCTGGGGGTCAACGACAACGTATTGATATCGCTAGAAGTTTTGTGAAAAATCCAGATATACTGTTACTTGATGAAGCTACTGCAAATCTTGATAGTGAAAGTGAACAAAAAATTCAAGAAGCTTTAGAAGTATTGATGAAAGGTAGAACAACGATAGTGATTGCACACCGTCTCTCTACGATTAAAAAAGCAGGTCAAATTATTTTTATTGATCAAGGACGTGTGACGGGAGAAGGTACACATGACGAATTAATGAAATATCATGAGAAATATCATCAATTTGTGACTACACAAAATTTAAATAAATAATGGATATTGAACATCTAAATATCACGATGATAAAGTAATATATAATTTTACAGTGTAGATGAAAAAATCTTAGGCTGATAAGATATAGTTAGTACACAAACCCATTGCTTAAAAATTAATTGAATAAACATAAATAAAATTGGAGAGAATGATATTGAATAAACTATCAATAATTATTACATATTTTAATAGTGAAGAATATATTGAAGATTGTATTAATAGCTTAAAAAATCAAAGGAATCAAGATTTTGAGATTATTATTGTAGATGATGGTTCTACGGATTATTCAACACAAATCTTAAATAAAACGTTAGCATCTTATGATAAAGATGTGACGTTTATTCAACTTGAAACAAATACTGGTCATGCACATGCTAGAAATATTGCTTTGGACTCAGCAGAAGGTCAATATGTGATGTTTTTAGATGCGGATGATCAATTAGCCTCATATGCGATTGAATATTATTTAAATCATATCAATGGTTTAGATACATTAATTGCGCCGATACACAAATTTACAATGCAACGTCCTCAATATGTAGACAAAGATAAGATACGTTTGCAGTATCGATCACACCATTCATATCCTAATTCAATTTTAAGAAAAGAAACTGTATGTAATATTTTATTTAGAAATGCAATTATTAAAGCACATGACATTAAATTTAATGAAGATTTAAGCATTTTTACTGATAATTCATTTGTATTAGAGTATCTGAAATATGCTGAACACTTTGTTAGAATTGTTAATTTTCCGTTTTATTATCGTGGTGAAGTATATGATCCATTTAATGGTAATACACTAAGTGATCAAGATTTTATTGATAAATTTGAAGACTATACAAATAGTTTCTTTGATGCTATGCAAAGAACTACAAATAAAGAAGTTAAGAAATTTTTAGTCCAAAGAATGAAAAATGAAATTAAAAAAGGGTTTGATCCTTCGCTTAGAGATATTAAAACAAGATATATTGCTTTAGAGGACACTCTAGTTAAAGTAGTAAAAGCACTAAAATGGAATATCATTAAAGATGGTAAGTTGTTATATAATCTTGAAATCATGTTTTTATCTATGAATGACATTGAGAATGCAAGATATGTGAATGAATTACGTAAAAAAACACGTTTATTTAAAAGTATTCTTACAAACAGTAAGATGAAAGAACGTGCTAAATATCAACTTACAGATAATGAAAATATAGTAGATCCACATACGATTGTATTTGAGTCATTTGGTGGCAAAAATTACAGTGATAGTCCAAAGTACATATATGAATATATGCAACAACACTATCCACAATATAATTATATTTGGGTCTTTTCTAAGCCTAATAACAATATTATTCCTGGAAATGCAACTAAGGTGAAAAAAGGATCCAAAGAATATTATGAAGCCTATGCTAAAGCGAAATACTGGATTTCAAATGCTCGATTACCATTGTATTTAAATAAAAAAGAGAATCAAGTGTATATTCAAACTTGGCATGGTACACCGTTAAAACGTTTAGCAAATGATATGAAAGTGGTAAGAATGCCAGGAACAACAACAGCAAAGTATAAAAAGAATTTTTATACAGAAGCATCTCGTTGGAATTATTTAGTATCTCCAAACCGTTATTCTACGGATATCTTTAAATCTGCTTTTTGGATGGATGAAGAAAGAATTTGGGAAATTGGCTATCCAAGAAATGATGTATTAGTTACAAGACAAAATGATACTGAGTATATAGAACAAATTAAAAAAGATTTAAATTTACCGAAAGATAAAAAAGTTATTATGTATGCGCCAACTTGGAGAGATGATGAATTCGTTAAAAAAGGTCAATATTTATTTGATTTGAAAATAAATTTAGCTAATTTAAAAGAGCAAATTGGAGATGAATATGTCATTTTACTAAGAATGCATTATCTTATTGCAAATGCATTAGATCTAACTGGATACGATGATTTTGCTATTGATGTTTCAAATTATAATGATATTTCAGAATTATATTTAATATCTGATGCGCTTATTACTGACTATTCGTCAGTGATGTTTGATTATGGTATTTTGAAACGTCCTCAATTTTTCTTTGCTTATGATATTGAAAAATACGATAAAGGTCTTCGTGGCTTCTATATGAATTATATGGAAGATTTACCAGGAGAAATTATTACAGATGAATTTAAACTTGCTGAAGAATTAAAACATTTAGATACACATAAAGAAAAATATAAAGATAAAATTGAAGCGTTCTATAATGATTTTTGTTCAATTGAAAAAGGTCAATCTTCTCAATTTATAGCAGACTATATTAATAATGATATTCATGAAAATGAATCATAAAATCAAATGATATAAAGAATGGGAAATAGTTACTTTAAATTCGTTTTCCCATTCTTTTTCTATATAACCGTATTAAGTTTAAATGGTGTTTATGATAAATAACAAAAAAAGAAATAGACAACTATTTTATTAAATATGTTATTTTAACGAACATTTTCTCATGGTATAATGTTAAATGTACTTTTTACAGAACGTTAGTTGTCATTTTATGAAAATAGTACGGTTCTATTTAAGGGTAATGTGATACATATTAATTTTAAAATGTGGGTAGGTGTCTTATGTTTTTACTAATAAATATCATTGGATTACTTGTATTTTTAGGAATAGCAGTTTTATTTTCTAGGAATCGCAAACATATTCAATGGAAATCTATATTAATCTTAGCTCTTTTAAATGTATTCTTAGCATGGTTCTTTGTATATTTCCAAATTGGAAGATCAATTGTTGAAGGTTTAGCAGCTGCCATTGCTTGGATTATTCAATCAGCTCATACTGGAACAGGCTTTGCATTCAGTAGTTTTACAAGTGGTAAACAAATGGATATGGCAGTGAGTGCATTATTTCCAATTTTATTAGTTGTTCCACTATTTGATATTCTTATGTATTTTAATATTCTTCCTAAAATTATTGGAGGAATTGGTTTTGTACTTGCGAAAATCACACGTCAACCTAAATTTGAATCATTCTTTGGTATCGAAATGATGTTTTTAGGAAATACAGAGGCGCTTGCAGTCTCTAACGAACAACTTAAGCGTATGAATGAAATGCGTGTATTAACAGTTGCAATGATGTCAATGAGTTCTATTTCTGGAGCTATTGTAGGTGCCTATGTTCAAATGATTCCTGGTGAATTAGTGTTAACGGCGATTCCTTTAAATATTATTAATGCAATTATTGTGGCTTCTATTTTAAATCCTGTCACTGTTGAAGAAAAAGAAGATATTATCTATAGCATTAATAATGATGAAAAAGTTGAACGTCAACCTTTCTTCTCATTTTTAGGAGATTCAGTATTAAATGCGGGTAAATTAGTACTAATTATTATCGCTTTTGTTATTAGTTTTGTAGCGTTGGCTGATTTTTTAGATCGTTTTATTAATTTGATTACTGGATTAGTAGGCAGTTGGATGGGTCTGAAAGGTAGTTTTGGTTTAAACCAAATCTTAGGTGTCTTTATGTATCCATTTGCTTTATTGCTTGGCTTACCATGGGGCGAGGCATGGATAGTGGCACAACAGATGTCCAAAAAAATCGTCACAAACGAATTTGTAGTTATGGGTGAAATTACAAAAGTAATTGATACATATAGCGCACATCGTCGTGCAGTGATATCAACATTCTTAGTTTCATTTGCAAACTTCTCTACAATTGGGATGATTGTTGGTACATTAAAGGGTATAGTTGATAAGAAAACATCAGATTTTGTTTCAAAATATGTACCGATGATGTTATTATCAGGTATTTTAGTTTCACTACTTACTGCAGCATTTGTTGGTTTATTTGCATGGTAAGGTATTAAAAATTAAATCATTTTATAGTCAACCATTAGGAGTGAACATTGAATTCGAAAAGAATTCTATGTCACTCCTATTTTTATTATTCATTTTATTGCATGATAAAAACCAAGCATGCAAAGTGAGGAGACACTTTATATACTTGGTTTTTATGGGAAATGAATATTAATGTACTTGTAACGGTAAGGACTAGGTACGGTCACAGTACTTCGAGCAAAATTTGTTTTGTTACTATAAACAACACAAAGGAGATAACTTCTTATAATTAAGAAGTTATACATAGTATAGCAAACTAATATTTATAAGTAAACGAAAAATTCAGAAAATTTCCACGTATTTTTTATTAGTACATTAGATTTAAAGATGACTATGTATCATATTTAAATTAAATCTTTATATTTTAAGATATTTAACATTTATTAATACATTTAATTTTTAAAAGTATATTGTAGGAAATGATGAGACTGTGCTAACATTTTAATCGTTATAGTCGTAAAAGGAGTGGGTGTTTTTGAACAAAAATATAAAAAATATACTTTTAGTTATACTAGGTTCTTTTATCTTTTCAGCAGGGGTCAATGCATTTGTTATATCAGGTAATTTAGGTGAAGGTGGCGTCACAGGTATTGCTATTGTATTATATTACGCTTTTCATATTTCACCAGCGCTCACTAATTTCGTTGCTAATGCAATATTGATTGTTATTGGGTATAAATTTTTAAGTAAAAAAAGTACGATATTAACAATTATTGCTACTGTACTTATTTCTGTTTTTTTAAGTCTTACAGAATCATGGCACGTAGAAACAGGTAATGTCATCATCAATGCAGTATTTGGCGGCACAAGTGTTGGACTAGGTATTGGAATAATCGTTTTAGCAGGTGGCACTACAGCTGGAACAACAATATTAGCAAGAATAGCTAATAAATACTTAGATGTTAGTACAGCATACGCATTATTATTTTTTGATTTAATTGTAGTAGTCATTTCTTTAACAGTGCTACCGTTAAGTAAAGCATTGGTAACTGTGATTTCGCTTTATATAGGCACGAAAGTAATGGATTATGTTATTGAAGGACTTAATACAAAAAAAGCAATGACAATTATTTCTAGCAAACCTGAAGAGGTAGCTAAGGCCATTGATGAACAAGTTGGTAGAGGTCTTACTATATTGAATGGACATGGTTATTATAGTAGAGAAGAAAAAGACGTTTTGTATGTTGTTGTAGCTAAAACTCAAGTAACTCGTGCCAAACGAATTATAAAAAAAATAGATAAGAATGCTTTCTTGGTTATTCATGATGTGCGTGATGTTTATGGAAATGGTTTTTTAATCGATGAATAAAAAAAGGACCCTAAAAATTCGAGGTGTTTTATGTATATCTCAGATTTTTAGGGTTATTTTTTATAATCGTCTCATAGTAAAAAGAATAGTCAAAAATGTGTATAAATGGTATACTAGTAATAATTAATTGAGAACGATTATCAATAGATGTCGTAAATATTTTTTGTACAAAGGTAGGGCCTATATATGAATCGTTTAAATGCATCTCAAGTAGATATAGGATATAGAAATACGACAATTATAAAAGAATTAGATGTTCAAATATGTGATGGTAAAATCACATCAATTATTGGACCGAACGGTTGTGGGAAATCTACATTATTAAAAGCACTTTCAAGACTGATTGAAGTGAAAAATGGAGAAGTATTACTTGATAATCAAAACATTCAACATCAATCTACAAAAGAAGTAGCCAAAAAAATTGCAATTTTACCTCAAACTCCAACAGTGACTGACAGTATAACAGTTGAAGAACTTGTTTCATATGGACGTTTTCCTCATCAAAAAGGATTTGGACGATTATCTAAAAAAGATAAAGATGAAATTGAATGGTCATTAAACGTAACAGGCATTACAGAATTTCGTCATCAATCGATTAATGATTTAAGTGGAGGACAAAGACAACGTGTATGGATAGCAATGGCTTTAGCACAAAAAACAGATATTATTTTTCTTGATGAACCTACAACGTACTTAGACATTTCTCATCAGTTAGAAATTTTACAATTGGTGCAACAGTTGAATAAAGAATTAGGGTGTACGATTGTTATGGTCTTACATGATATCAATCAGGCAATTCGATTTTCGGATTATTTGTTAATCATGAAAGAAGGACAAATTATAGATAATGGACCTACTGACCAAGTCATATCTAAAGAGATATTAGAAAGTGTGTTTAATATAGATGCAGTATTAGGAAAAGATCCTAGAACAGGGAAACCACTTTTAGTCACTTACAATTTACTTGAAAAAAGGTGAGATCCATTATAACTTCAGCAACACAGCTACAATTATTATGATGTTGGATACCTATCTCAGTCATTTTTAATATATGGGCAGTCAATGACTAATATTTTGTTTGATACACAAATATTCGCGCTTTCAGATAAGTTATTTTATAATGAAAATACGCTGATTAAGATACACTTTAATAAAAAATCAATGTCGTTATTTAATTGATTGACTGGAGTTGAAATGATGACAACTATAGTTATTATTAGTCATAGTGAAGATATAGCTAAGGGAACTAAAGATTTATTAAATAAAATGACAAATGACATAAATGTGATTGCTTATGGTGGAGTAAACGGTGAAATTGGAACTTCATATGATGATATTGAACAATTGATTAATCAGTTAGATGATGATGCATTATGTTTTTATGATTTAGGATCATCAGAAATGAATATTGATTTAGCAATTGATATGTATAAAGGTAAGTATCATATTTACAAAGTAAATGCACCCATTGTAGAAGGAAGCTTTACAGCAGCAATGTCTTTAAGTGTTGGTAAAACTGCTAATGAAGCGATTCAAGAAGTGAATCGATCTTCATTTAAGTCTACAGCATTTAAATAAGTAATGATGAATTTTGATGTTTTTTTTATATAAAAATAAGGTTATAAAATGATTATCCAAAATGAATATGATAAAATAAATAGCATGATATTGATGATGAAAGTAGGTGGACATTACGCTACAAGAAGATATTAAATTTTACGTTCTGAACGGCAAATTTGAAGAAATTAAAAATATAATGTCCAATATCGATTTTATGGAATTCGAAGAAGTATATATATCATGTGCTCATGAACAAGAAAACATTATGTTTTATACTTGTATATTAGATATGATGAAGGATAATGAAACAGCAGAATTACATGATTTAGCATTTTTATTATTAGTCTATCCTTTGAGTGAAGTAGAAGGCGCTTTAGAAGCGGCATATTATCATGCAGATGCTTCTATTCAGTTAACAAATGGTAAGGAAATAAAAAGTTTGCTTCAAATGCTATTATTATATGCTATACCCGATCCAATTATTTCAGATTCTGAAGCGTTTAAAGTAGCTAAACAAATTTTAAAATTAGATCCTAATAATCATGTAGCAAGAAATGTGTTAAAAGATTCAGCTAAACGCATGGATAATGTTATAGTCAATTTTGATGAATTAAAGAAATTTGGAAGTTCAAAATAAAATAATATAGTGAAATAAGAGAGTTAGATAATGAATGGCCATGGTTATTCAGTTTATCTAACTTTTTTTAATAATGTTTTACTTAGTAACTCAAATATAATTTTTGTGACAAATTATTAAAAATATTAAAATTTTTAAATTGTTTGTAAGAGTATTAACACTAGTACTTAGAAGGTATAAGCGTTGTCTCGCAACGTTTATGCACTGTTGCATATTATTATTAGTACGTTATAATTTTGAATGTGTCAAAAATAAGGAGGTTAATCAATACATGGGGTTGAATAAAGAATCTATAAAAATAGGTTTTGCCTATGTGGGGATTGTAGTAGGTGCAGGATTCTCTACAGGGCAAGAAGTAATGCAATTCTTCACGCCTTATGGTCTATGGTCATATATTGGCGTGTTAATATCAGGATTAATTTTAGGATTTATAGGGCGACAAGTCGCTAAAATTGGAACGGCTTTTGAAGCAACAAATCATGAATCAACATTACAATATTTATTTGGTGAAAAATTTAGTAAAATCTTTGATTATATTCTAGTCTTTTTCTTATTTGGAATTGCTGTAACAATGATTGCAGGTTCAGGCGCAACGTTCGAAGAAAGTTTTGGTATACCTACATGGCTTGGCGCGTTAATTATGACGGTCGTTATTTATTTAACACTATTATTAGACTTTAATAAGATCGTAAGAGCGTTAGGTTTCGTTACACCATTCTTGATTGTCATGGTAGTTCTTATTGCTATATATTATCTATTTGCTGGAAGTATCTCTATCAGTAAAGTTAATAGTACAGTAGATCACCCAAGTTTATTCTTAGGTATTATTAGAGGATTAATGTACGGTGGATTAGCTTTTGCTGTAGGATTTAGTACGGTTGTAGCGATTGGTGGAGATGCATCTAAACGTCAAGTATCTGGTGCCGGTGCTTTATTTGGCGGTGTAGTGTATACTGTTTTACTTGCACTGATTAACTTTGCACTACAATCAGAATATCCACAAATTAAAAATGAACAAATTCCAACTTTAAAATTGGCGAATGAAATTCATCCATGGCTTGGATTAGTTTTAACAGTGATTATGTTAGCAGTAATGTATAATACTATTTTAGGATTGACTTATTCGTTTGCTGCACGTTTCACTGAGCCATACAGTAAAAAATATCATATATTTATTATTATTATGATGATTGCAGCCTTTATTTTAAGTTTCGTTGGTTTTGCAGATTTAATCAACTTCTTATATAACATTATGGGCGTAGTTGGATTATTTATTGTAGTAGCAGTGCTTATTAAATATTATTTACGTAAAAGTGATAACAAAGATCACATTGCTTAAAATTGATAAAATAAATATTCCATAAAAAAACTGCCTACAAAGTTAAATAACTCATAGACAGTCTAAGGCAATTCGTGTAATTAACACGAATTGCTTTTTTGCATTTTGAACGTAGCGTATAATACATATTGTAATTAAAGTAGTAATTTAGCCATAATATATTTATTAAAATATTGATTGTTGATCAGTAATTTATTTTTAAGTTCGCCTTCAATATTAAATCCAGCGCCTTTAAGTAGCATGATTGCGTGTGTATTTTCAGGAACGACTGAAGCTTGAAGACGTTTAATATTATGGTTAAGAGCCCAAGCTTCAACAGCATTAATTAAAGCAAGTCCAATACCTTTTTTTTGATAAAATTTAGTAACCCCAAATGTAATACCTGCTTCGTGTTGTGTACGCTCGTATTTTTCAGTAGTGACGAATATACATCCAACGAGTTGATCATCTTCTTCAGCTACATAGATGGTATTTCTCGGAGAAGTGATGATGCGCTCTAGAAGGTTACTAATAGAAGACACACTAGGGTTAAATTCTCCAGGATTATAAAGTGTATAATCAGATTCATCATATATTTTAGTTAATAATGTTGTCAAAGCTTCAGTATCTTTTATACTAATTTCACGAATAATATGAGCCATTCGGCTTCCTCCTGAGATAGTAATATAACATACATTATACCAATTATTTAAAAAATATACATATTTAGAATTTTAAAAAGGAGTAACAGAATAATGAAACCTAATGTATTATTAGCGGGTGGTAGTGGATATATAGGTAAGAATATTAGTAGTGCGATAGAAAATGATGCAAATTTGTTTGCTTTATCTAAATATCCAAATACAAAAAAAGAGTTTAATCATAATATAAAATGGCTAAAAAAAGATATTTATAATTATGAAGATGTTAAATCAGCAATGTCAGGGATGAATATTGCAGTATTTTATTTAGATCCTAATAAAAATTCTGCCAAGCTTACTCAAGCAACGGCACGTGATTTAAATCTCATTGCAGCCGATAATTTTGCAAGGGCAGCAGCACAACAAGGAATAAATAAAATTTTGTACGTAAGGGGGAGTCGCTTTGATAATGAGACAATCCAGTGTTTAAAAAACTATGGTATTCCTGTAGAAACGACTGAGACCTATATCAAGCGCTCTCATATTAATGTTGAGTTACAAATGTCTAAATATAATGATATACGGACAGCATTAAGAATGATATTACCTAGGAAATGGTCTTTGGAACAATTAGTCGCTTATTTTTTTAAATGGCTGAATGATACACGTGGTACATTTTTACACACGAAATATATAGAAAATCGATATATAATATATGCTCGTAACGAGTGTAAGCCTCTATTAGTAATGAAAAAAGAAGTAAATGATAATCGTTTAATTACATTTAATTTAGTAGGCGGTTCAATTATAAAAAAACGTTCTAAAAAACAAGGGAAATTGGAATTTCGTCAAATTAAAGGAACGCGTTTAGTAATTGTTCAATTATATGATTATATTCCTAAATTGTTATGGCCACTCTATTATTTTTTTCAAGCTCCCGTACAAGGTTTAATTATGAGAGGGTTTGAAATTGATTGTCGTATTAGGCATTTCAATGGACGTGTGCAATCAGGAGAAAAAATGAAATATACAAAGTGATAGGATGAAAACATATGCAAATATTATTAGTAGAAGATGATCAGACGCTTTTTCAACAACTAAAGAAAGAATTAGAAAATTGGGATTTTTTTGTTTATGGTGTCAATGATTTTAGTAACGTAATGGAAACATATCATAATGTTCAGCCAGAAATCGTTATAATGGATGTGCAATTACCTAAATATGACGGATTCTATTGGTGTCGTCAAATTAGACAAGTGTCTAATGTGCCTATTTTATTTTTATCGTCACGTGATAATCCTATGGATCAAGTGATGAGTATGGAATTAGGTGCAGATGATTATATGCAAAAGCCTTTTCATACCAACGTACTAATTGCGAAGTTACAAGCAATTTATCGACGCGTATATCAATTTGGCGCAGAAGAAAGACGTACATTAAATTGGCAAGATGCACTAGTCGATCTTTCAAAAGATAGTATTCAAAAAGGCGATAAAATCATTTATTTATCTAAAACTGAAATGATTATTTTAGAAATGTTAATTCAAAAACAAAATCAAATTGTGACTAGAGATACATTAATTACAGCGTTATGGGATGACGAAGCGTTTGTTAGTGATAACACATTAACAGTCAATGTAAATCGATTACGAAAAAAATTATCTGAGATCGGTATGGAAACAGAAATTGAAACAAAAGTAGGTAAAGGATATATGGCACATGAGTAATGTGAAATGGTTTTGGCTATTTCTTAAAACACGAAGTAATTGGATATTTTGGATTATATTTTTACAGTTTGTATTTTTAGGGATGGCATATATAGACTATGATATGGCAATTGAAAGTGTAGCGTACATTGTCCTATTAAATATAGGTTTAACTTGTATATTTCTTGTTTTTACTTTTTTAAGAGAAGTAAAATTATATCAACATTTTTATAATAATAAGGAAATCGAAGAAATTAAACACAAAGAATTAGCTGAGAATCCATTTCAACAAGAAATGGTGGACTATTTATATCGTAAATTATTGTTTCACAAAGAAAGAGCTACTGAACAACAAATTCATATACAAGCGTCGGAACAATCGTTAACTGAATTTGTTCACGATATTAAAACACCTGTTACAGCAATGAAATTATTAATTGATCAATCTGAAGATATGGAACGTAAGAAAGCCTTACTTTATGAATGGTCAAGAGTGAATGAATTATTAGATAAGCAACTTTATTTAACACGTCTTGAATCTAAAAATAGAGATATGTATTTCGAAAAAGTACCATTAAAACGTTTAGTGATAGAAGAAATTCAACTTACTCGTCATATCAGTCAAGTTAAAGGTATTGGCTATGAATTAGAATTTGATACGAATCCAGAAGTATTTACAGATGTAAAATGGTGTCGCATGATGATTAGACAGATTTTATCTAATTCTTTGAAATATTCTCAAGGAAAAGATATTGTTATTCGATCGTTAGCTAAAAAAGACCATATCGCTTTAGAAATTACTGATTATGGACGTGGGATTAGCGCTAAAGATTTACCACGTATCTTTGAAAGAGGTTATACTTCTACCGCAAATCGTAATGAAACAACTTCTTCTGGAATTGGTTTATACTTAGTAGAAAGTGTAAGACATCCATTAGGTATTGAAGTAGAGGTCGAGTCGACGGTGGGAGAAGGAACAACATTTATTTTAACGTTCCCTATGCAAAACGAAGTCATAGAAAGAATGTCACAAGAGAAATTAAGTTTATCATAATGGTGTTGTTAAAATAGTGTATAAATGTAATTGTTCGCTTTATAGAAAGAAGATATTGGACTTTACTATAAAAAATTTTGAACTAAAACTTATATAATATTTAAAGTAAATACATAAATTAAGCTTATGGAAATATCATTTTAGTATAACAAGTGAGCAGAACATTGGGTAAAGCCTGAGACTTTATAATGACGTCTCAGGTTCATCTATATCATTCAATAGTTAAAATATATGATAGTGAGGGACATTCTAAATTGACAATATTACAAGCAAAGCAAATTGTTAAAACATATGGGACAAAACAAACGATACAACAAGTGTTAAGAGGCATTGATTTAAACATTGAAACAGGAGAGTTTGTTTCAATTATGGGACCTTCTGGATCTGGTAAAACAACATTACTTAATGTTTTAAGTTCAATTGATTATTTATCACAAGGATCTGTCATACTAAATGGAAAACAATTGGAAAAGTTATCAAATAGGGAACTATCAGAAATTAGAAAAAAAGATATTGGATTTATTTTTCAAGAATATAATTTATTACACACACTTACTGTAAAAGAAAATATTATGTTGCCTTTATCAGTACTTAAATTAAATAAGGAAGAAATGAATAAACGTTATAGACAAATTACTGAAGCGCTTAATATATATGATATTAGCGATAAATATCCGTCTGAAATCTCAGGGGGACAACGTCAACGAACATCTGCAGCACGTGCATTTATTACATATCCTAAAATTATTTTTGCGGATGAACCAACAGGGGCTTTAGACTCTAAGAACACTAGAGATTTACTCATACGTTTTGAAAAAATAAATAAAATCTATGATGTAACTATTATTATGGTTACACACGATCCACTTGCAGCAAGTTTTTCTAATCGTGTTGTAATGTTGAAAGATGGCTTAATATTTACTGAAATTTATCAAGGACAAGATAATAAACAATTATTTTATGAAGAAATATTAAGAGCCCAAAGTATATTAGGTGGCAAAGTTTATGAGTTTTAGCTATATTATTTGGAAAAATTTCCTAAGAAATATTAAGCACTATGCTATTTATATGTTTTCATTAGTCATTAGTACTGTTTTATATTTTAGTTTTATTACGATTAAATACGTTCATCATCTCCATATACATGAGTCTTTATCTATTATTAGAGAGGGTTCTAAAATAGGAAGTTATTTTCTATTTATAATCATCGTTGTCTTTATTATGTATACCAATATTCTTTTTATTAAAAGACGAAGTTACGAATTGGGACTATTACAGATTATGGGGTTAAATAAAGTAAGTATTATTTATATGTTTATGTTAGAACAATTGTTTATTTTCTTAATTACTGCAATTTTAGGTATGGTTATAGGGATTGTTGGGTCTAAAATTTTACTTATGATTATATTGAAATTATTAGGTATACATACCTCGGTATCACTTATTTTTAGTGTAGACGCTATAATTCAAACCTTATTTATTTTAATCATTGCATATATTTTAATTATTCTTCAAGCTATCATTTTCTTAAATAAATATTCTGTTACACAATTAATGGAGTCTGAAGAATATATAGATGAAACAGGTAAACATATTACATTTGGAGAAATTATTCTAGGAATTTTAGGTATTGTTTTCATTTTGGCAGGATATTATTTATCCACACGATTTGTTGAATTATTAGATGATATTGTATTACCTTTTATTATTTTATTTTTAACTGTGATCGGAGCCTACTTCTTTTTCAGAAGTTCAGTGTCTCTAATATTAAAAATAATTAAATCATTTAAAAGTGGAAATGTAACTGTAAATGATGTTATTTTCACTTCTTCATTAATGTTTAGGATTAGAAAGAATGCTTTCTCTTTAACAATCATTTCTATTATTTCTGCTATTACTGTATCTGTCCTATGTTTTGCAGCAATTAGTCGAGGATCTTTAAGTAAAGAAATTTTATTAGAATCACCGTATGAAGTAACAACGAATAACGACACCTTGTCCGAAAAGTTAAAATATCAATTAGAGCAACAGCATATTGCATATAACTATAATTATAAGCAAGTAGTGTACACGCATTTATATAAAGATGATCTATTTGATGTAAATGCAGCTAGACCTTATTCGGTGACTATAACAAGTGAAGATTACTTTTCAAATATTTCTTTGAAAAAAGGACAAGCAGATTTAATTATCCCAGAAGATGTTATTCCTGAATTAACTAAACATCGGCCACACGGAACAGCAATGATTGGTACGAAACGACATCATACTAAAGTTCAACTTCAAAAAGTGATTCATAAAGTTTATTTTAAAGAGAGTATAGATTTAGGTGGACCGACACTCGTGCTTAATAACGGGGATTATCAATTTATAAAACAACATGTTAAAAATAAGGACATCATTTCTCAACATGGTTTTGATTTAAAACATACCAAAGATATACCTAGATTAGAAAAGACTATCAATCATATGAATCAGAATTTAAAAACTAGAAGTCAGATAGCAAGCGAAATTTCAAGTTTAACAGGAATTTTATTATTTGTAAGTTCTTTTTTAGGTATTGCATTTCTTATAGCAACTGGATGTATTATCTATATTAAACAAATTGATGAAACAGAAGATGAATTAGAAAATTACTCAATATTACGTAAATTAGGTTTTACTCAAAAAGACATGGCTAGAGGTCTAAAATTGAAAGTGGCGTTTAACTTTGGACTACCTTTAGCTATTGCTTTACTTCATGCATATTTTGCAGCACTTGTATTTATGAAATTTATAGGATTTACAAATCAAATGTCCATTTTTATAGTTATGATTATTTATACAATAGTATATAGTATGTTTGCAGTTATTGCTTATAATCATTCTAAGCGAACGATCAATCACTCAATTTAAGAGAGAATATTTCGAGTTTGTAAAGAATTTGTAAATTTATTGTAGAGATGAAAAAATTATGATATTTTCAATTAGAGACAAATTAGGTGTTAAGTAGAAGTGTATCGTAACTGGTATAACATTATATTTACATAAACTTTACAAAAGCTTTCTAAATAATGTTTTAAAATAAGCTATTGTAAATGTAGCTCATTTTTAAATTGTCTTAAATTAAATAATAAACATGTGATTGATAGCAATCGCTAAAATGGAGGCATTATAATGTTCACTAAGAAAAAGGATAAGTTTATGGTTCAATTAGAAGAAATGGTATTTAATCTGGACCGTGCAGCTGTAGAATTCGGAAAAATGGATTTTAACACTCATTTAGATTTAAAAGCTTATTCTGATAACATTAAAACGTACGAGTCACATGGTGACGAACTTATGCACAAGGTCATTAGCGACTTAAATCAAACATTCATCACTCCTATTGAACGAGAAGACATTTTATCATTGTGTAATGCAATCGATGATGTACTTGATGCAATGGAAGAAACATCTGGAATGTTTGAAATGTATTCAATTGAATATACTGATGAATATATGGCTGAATTTGTTGACAATATTCAAAAAGCTGTCGCTGAAATGAAATTAGCAGTTGGTTTACTTGTTGATAAAAAATTGTCTCACATGAGAATTCATTCAATTAATATCAAAGAATTTGAAACAAATTGTGATGGTATATTAAGACAATCAATTAAACATATCTTTAATAGTGAAACAGATCCAATCACTTTAATTAAAATTAAAGATATTTACGAAAGCTTAGAAAATATCGCTGATAAATGTCAAGCTGTTGCTAACAACTTTGAAACAATTATCATGAAAAATAGCTAAGGGAGTTTTAAATTATGGAATATGTATTAGTCATCACTATAGCTATCGTTGTATTTTCTCTAGTCTTTGACTTTATCAATGGCTTTCATGATACAGCAAATGCAATTGCTACTGCGGTTTCTACGCGTGCATTGACACCAAGAACAGCTATTTTTCTAGCTGCAGCTATGAACTTTATAGGTGCACTTACTTTTACAGGGGTAGCTGGAACAATTACTAAAGATATCGTAGATCCATTTAAGTTACAAAATGGTCTAGTAGTAGTATTAGCGGCTATTATCGCTGCTATTGTTTGGAATTTGATTACCTGGTTATATGGTATACCAAGTTCTTCATCGCATGCCTTAATCGGTGCTATTGCTGGGGCTGCAATAGCAGCACAGGGGTTTACAGTATTACATTACCAAGGCTTTACTAAGATTATCATTGTATTAATTATTTCACCAATTATCGCTTTTTGTGTTGGTTTTATCATGTATACAATTGTTAAAATTGTTTTTAAAAATGCGAATCTTACGAGCGCAAATCGTAATTTCCGCTTTTTCCAAATGTTTACTGCAGCGCTTCAATCGTTTTCACATGGTACAAATGATGCTCAAAAATCAATGGGTATTATTACTCTTGCCCTGATTGTAGCGAATTTACAAGATCCAACGAATGTGGAACCAGCATTATGGGTTAAAATTGCTTGTGCCACAGCAATGGGTCTAGGAACTGCAATTGGTGGTTGGAAAATTATTAAAACAGTAGGCGGAAATATAATGAAAATACGACCTGCTAATGGGGCAGCTGCTGATTTATCTTCAGCATTAACGATTTTCGTTGCTTCATCATTACACTTCCCATTATCTACAACACATGTTGTATCGTCATCAATTTTAGGTGTAGGTGCATCAAATCGTGCAAAAGGTGTAAAGTGGAATACAGCTCAACGTATGATTATTACATGGATTATTACATTGCCAATTTCTGCTATTTTAGCAGCAATTATATTTTGGATTTTAAATATTTTTCTTTAAGGTAAATTAACCACAGATAAGCTTGAGACATAAACATGTCTCAAGCTTATTTTGTAGTTTGAATCATATTAATGAATATAGTTATAGCTAGAAACTAATGAAGCAGGAATCACACGAGTATCTGTATTATAAGGTCCATATGTATAATTCATTTCTGAAATTAGAATACTACCATCTGGATTCACACGCTCCACATATGCTACATGGCCATAATACCCAGCAGTCGATTGCATAATTGATCCAACAGCAGGGGTATGATTAACAATATAACCATCTGAAGCAGCATTATAAGTCCAATACTTAGCATCAGACCAATATGTACTAATGGGTAATCCAGCTTGGGCGCGACGATTAAACACATACCACGTACATTGACCAGCAGTGTATAAATTTTGATGGTTAAAGGTTGGTGAAGTATAATCAGTACTTTGAGAAGCAGCAGTAGACGATGAGTTTGTAGTACTCGAACTACTTGGAATTTTTAATACTTGACCAGGATAAATTAAATAATTTTTCAAATTATTTGCATTCATTAAGTTAGTAACTGAAGTTCCATATTTATTAGCGATACGAGAAAGTGAATCACCAGATTGAACAGTATAAGTAGTAGAAGACTTACTTGATAAACTACTTGATGTAGTAGTAGATGATCCATTAATAGTTAGTACCTGTCCTGGAAAAATTAAATTACCATTTAATTGATTATTTCGTTTAAGCTCATCAACAGACGTATTGTATTTGTTTGCAATACTCCATAAGGAATCTCCAGGTTGAACAGTATATTGTGTTGATGCTTCAGCATGATGAGAGAAGAATGCTACAGCGCCTGACGCAATAGACAACGTAAAAGCTAACTTTTTCAAGTTACGTATCCTCCTTGAATTTTAAAATTTATTTTTAGAATTTAATATTGTTAAATTTGTATAATTCATCTTTTTATATCACATGCATATACTATCAAAAAAATATAAGAATATGTGGGTTGTTATTATCTTGTAATATTATTAAAAGTAATACTATTTTTTGTAAATAGATAAAAGCCTTGATACAGTAGTTTTTAACAGTTTTATTTAGATAAAATTAAATTTCTTTGAAAAGAAATTTGTAATATTTCTTATAGTAAAATTGAAGCAAGTACGTATCATGTAAGAGGTAGGGTGAATTGTGTTTAATGATTTAAACTTGTAATAATTTTTATATTTTCTTGATTGCATGCTTACTTAAAAGTAAATAAATTATACTATTTTTGTATTCTTAACAAATATTGTACAATATTTGTAAGATACTATTTAAAAGAGGAGTATAAGATGTCAAGTTCTTCAAATTTAGTAAATCATCAACATCAGAACGTACGTTCAAAAGATAATACTCAACAAAATCATGCATATCGTAAAGTTTGGCTATTTTTTACATATTATTGGCTTATTTTTGGGATTGGCTGTTATTTAGGTCAATATTTGCCAGTAGAATGGCGACGTCCTTTATCAATTACATTATTTATCATTGTATTAGCGACGTTATTTATTAAAAGAGCACGTAAATATGGTCTTATTATTTCACATATCTATGCTATTATTATTGGCTTATTATCGTATGCAACATTTTCAATGTATATGCAAAATTTAGGAGCAGAGGTTTTTTATAAAAATATATTGTTAGCCATTATAGCGTTCATTGTATTTGGAATATTGGGGTATTTTGTTATTAATGATGCTTCTAGCTTAGGTAAATATTTATTTGTAACGTTAATTGCCCTTATTATTGCTAGTCTAGTTGGCTTATTTATTCACAATTCAATATTCCATATCGTTATTACAATGGTTAGTTTAGTCTTGTTTTTACTATATACATTATTTGATTTTAATCGCATGAAACATGGTAGATTTACGCCAAGAGAAATGGGGTTTAATTTATTTCTTAATTTATTAAACATCATCAAAGATATATTGAATTTAGCAAACCGCTTTAAAAACTAGTCATTCATATTTATAATAAGTTGAATATTTAGAAAAGATGTTCTCACATTGTTTTCAAAACATTTTAAATAAAGAGTAGTCTAAGCTGTTTATTTTATTAAAGTAAGAAGGCAATTATAGAGCATCTTTTTTAAATAATTATGAAATATATTTAATATAAAATCAAACTTAATTTAATTTTATACATATTTTTGATTTAGTATTAATGTTGTGATAGATTTACATTTAAACACTTATAAATTAGCATTTTTATATAAACACATTAAAAGAAGGACTACCAAGATTAGAAAGAGGTTAGTATATGTCTAATGGGTATTTTCAGGTACTTACTAAGCATGAATATCAAATGACACGTTGTCAAGATGGTATCATATTGCTGTTCCCAATAGAAGGTTCATTAGAAATTCAACATTTTGCCAAAAAAGTGACGATTAATAATGATCTCTACGTTATAAACAATAAAGATATTTTTTCAATTAATAAGAATGAGAAAACATTAATGATTTATATTGCAAGTGATTGGTTTAAAGAAGAAGGATTTAATTTCTTTGATTATAAATATTCAATTAATTTAGTTAAATCTATTAATGCAATAAAAAAAGCATTATTACAGATCACAATGAATCATATTAATCATAAATCTGTTTCAGAAGATAACAAATACATAGTTGACATTGTTCAAATTATTGGAAGACAAGGTAGTGTTGAAATAGATATTGCTAATGATCAATATAATTATGCTTATTATGGGGAGTTAAGTGAAGTATTAGACTATATTAACGAAAATATTGAAAAGAAATTAACATTAAAAGACGTTTCATCTAATCTATTTACATCTAAATCTAATTTATCATCACAATTTACACAGTTGTTAAATATTAGTTTTAAAACTTATGTAGACACTTTGAAAATTGCAAATTCATTTGAATTATTATTGAAAACAGACGATACGATTAGTTTAATTAGTGAAAAAGTAGGGTTTAGTAGTGCATCAAGTTATTCTAAAACGTTCAAAAGTTATATGGGAATGACACCAAATGAATATAGATCATGTAATAAATATGAAAAAATAATTTTTATGGATTATGAAACTCATATTGATGATAGTCTACAAAATATAAGAGATATAATTCTGTCACAACAATATTATTATCAAAAGAAAACAGAACATAAAATATATATCGATTCACAATTAGATACGTTTATTAAACCTTATCAATGTGTAGTACAAATCAATACGATTGAAGAAATAAAACTGTTGTTTTTAGAAAAATATATCGATTATCTTGACGAGAGTCCATCATTAATGATTTATGTAAGAGTGGATATGAAGGAAATAAAAGAACACTTCACTGTTAAAGAACTTCAGCGAATATTTGAATATATTATTAGAAAAAATCTAAATATAAGTTTTAAACTTGAGGATTTAAACCTAATTAACTTCCTTGAAATGACATATGAAAATGTATTAGATTATCTTGAAATACACCAAGTTGAAGTAAATGTAAATCACGAATTAGGTATTGTTTTTGATTTAGAAAAGATTGATTTAAAAGCCATTTATCGTATGATATTAAAAATACAACATAAAACAAATCGGTTTTCTTTTGGATTAGAAATTAGCAACCTGCTAAATAATCCAGTTTTATTTAAAACTTTAGAATCGCAAATCAAAAGAGTGAATTTCCAATTTTTATTTATTGATAATTCAAAACTAAATCAACCCTATTTAATAGAAGGTAATAATCGTTTATTAGTAAAGAATATATTACATTATCAAAATATACGTGAAATTTTAAATCACATCGATTTAGAAAATCAAAGAATCATATTTTTAAACGTTGAAAATCATGTGTTTTTAAATAGTGAATATAATGACTTAAATAGTAGTGCTCCGTTAATTGTAGAAACAAGTATTAAATCAGCTCAACACTTTGACGGTATTGGTTTCAATTTTAGACAGGATAGGCATCAATTTAATGCTTTACATCTTTTTGATGAAAAAGGTTTTAAAACAATATTAGGAACAATGATGACATATATCATGACGCTTAGTCAGGAACCAAAATACATTAAAGATCATTATATAGTGATTGAAAAAGAAAATAAATTCATACTATTTATATATGATTGGCGTGTTCTAGAAAGTGAATCACGAAATGCTAATTATGAAAAAACGGATATATATGTAGATTTTAAACATAAGACAAATAAAAATCATCTTATAAAAATTCAACAGATTGATGATTATAACGGCAATATTAATCATATTATTACTGAAGACATACGTAATCGTTATCAATGGTCTAAAACATTCTTGAAGAAAGTAAATCATTTATTACATCCTTCTTTTAAAATTAGAGAACATGACTTTAATAAAGAGGCTTTACAAATTAAACTTGATTATAACGGGCTTTATATAATTGAAATATACAAATAATAAATTTCATCTCAAAAAAGTTTTGCACAACAATATTTGAGTTTGTTGGTAAATTTAACAAAAAATTCAAAACAAATGCAAAAGACAGAATTTCAAAATTAAAGGATAATATATGTTGAATTGTTCGCTTTTATTGGAGGTGCAAATGCTTGAGTAACGATGAATTAAATCGCTTGCTAAAAATCTATAAACAATATAAAGCGTTGTCTGAATATATAGACAAAGAATACAAACTAACCTTAAATGATTTAGCTTTATTAAAATTAGCTTATGAATACACAGCAGACGATCAAATTTTAATGCAAACATTCTTAAAAGTTGCAATTGAAGAACTAGAATTAAGTAGAACAAAATTACTTGTTTCTATACGCAGACTAATAGAAAAAGAGAAATTAAGTAAGGTTCGATCAACAGAAGATGAACGTAAAATTTTTATCTATATGAATAAATCTAATATTGATCAATTTAATGCTTTATTTAATGATGTAGAAAGATTTTTAGATATTAACTAAATGAATTGGGAGAGTACTGACAAGGGGATGCTTTGTCAGTATTTTATTTTTTATAAGGAAGTAACGTTTTTTTCAATTTAGACAATAAATTATTAATACTATATAATAAGTATTATTGAGTAAGAAAGCGAGATGACAATATGGGACGTAAATGGAATAATATTAAAGAAAAAAAAGCCCAAAAAGATAAAAACACTAGTAGAATATATGCAAAATTTGGTAAAGAAATTTATGTAGCAGCTAAATCAGGAGAGCCAGATCCTGAATCAAATCAAGCATTAAGACTTGTGCTAGAAAGAGCAAAAACATATTCTGTTCCAAATCATATTATAGATAGAGCCATCGATAAGGCTAAAGGCGGTGGAGATGAAAATTATGACCATCTACGTTATGAAGGATTTGGTCCAAGTGGTTCCATGCTTATTGTAGACGCCTTAACTAATAACGTGAATCGTACAGCATCAGATGTTAGAGCAGCATTTGGAAAAAATGGTGGTAATATGGGTGTATCTGGTTCAGTGGCTTATATGTTTGACCATACTGCAACGTTTGGTGTCGAAGGAAAATCTGCCGATGACGTCCTAGAAACATTGATGGAACAAGATGTAGATGTAAGAGACGTTATTGAAGAAGATGGCTTGACGATTGTGTATGCAGAACCTGATCAATTTGCACAAGTACAAGAGGCACTACGTCAATCAGGTGTAGAAGACTTTAAAATTGCAGAGTTTGAAATGTTACCTCAGACTGATATTGAACTTTCAGCAGATGATCAAGCAACACTTGAAAAACTTATTGATGCACTTGAAGATTTAGAAGATGTTCAAAATGTTTTCCATAATGTGGACTTAAAATAGTGAAACACACGGCTTCGTTTTGGATACAATCGTTAGACTTGGAATCTCATCCAGAAGGTGGATATTATAAAGAAACTATTCGACCGGAGGGTGTAAAGAAAGATGAAAGGGCATCTTTTAGTAGTATACTTTTCTTATTAAAAGCAGATGATATTTCGCATTTTCATCGTATAGATGCTGATGAAGTATGGTATTATCATGCTGGTGTATCACTAGAGATACATATGTTAACTGAAGATGGCCAATATCGTAGTGTCTTGTTAGGTCCAAATGTAGACCATGGAGAAGTACTACAATATGTTGTTCCCAAAGGAACCATTTTTGCTTCGAGTGTACCTCATTCGGAAGGGTATAGTTTAGTAGGCTGTATGTGTCAACCTGCATTTGAATTTAAGTATTTTGAATTATTCACACAAGATGAGTTGACAGAAGCATATCCACAATATCGCAGAATGATTCAAAAATATGCATTGAAAAACATTGAGTATTAATAATTAGACACTTCATTAATCGAGTTAAGTATAACTACATTAATGAAGTGTCTTTTTTTAAAAGATTTATTTTAAAAAGAGATAGAGGACAACATTTCTGACCATTTTCTATTCAGCAGTGCCAAAAAGTTCATTAGCTAATTCTACAACATAGGCTAATTTGTTCCATTGTTCTTGTTCAGTTAGAGCGTTGCCTTCTTCTGTAGAAGCAAAACCACATTGTGGACTAATACAGATATGGTCAATATTTATATATTGTTCTGCTTCTTTAATTCTTTTTTTAATTGTTTCTTTATTTTCCAATTCACCTGTTTTAGAGGTGATAAGTCCTAGAACTGCATAAGCATTGTCATTAAAGAAACGAAGCGGTTCGAAATCACCTGAACGTTCATCATCATACTCTAAAAAGAAACCATTTAAATTTTCTTTAAATAGGTAAGGGGCGATGGCTTCATATCCTCCAGAAATTGCCCAAGTTGATTTATAGTTACCACGACAAATATGGGTAGTCAGAATTAAATCATTTGGTAGTCCTTCGATAGCTTTATTAATCACTTTATAGGCTAAATCACGTGCTTTTAGTTTTTCATCTTCAGAGCGTTGACGACCTCTCACTTTTTGAGTACCGTCAGTTAAACCAGCCCAGTATACGTCATCTAATTGAATATAGCGTGCTCCTAAGTCATAAAATGCTTGTAACGTCTCATGATAAACTTTTGCAATATCATTTGCAAAATCTTCTATATTAGGATAAATCGTTTCGTTTAAAATATTAGGATGGAACAATTGATTTGGACTAGGTATTGATACTTTAGCAGTTGCGCGACCAGCCACTTTTTTATATAAAAACTTAAAGTGTTCAAAGTGTGGGTGATTTGGATTAAATGATACTTTGTCCACAATTCTCACATTATGTGCACGTGTTTCTACACCTTCGAATTCTAATCCATGATCAGGAGTATATCCTTCAACGCCATTAATATTCTCTAGAAAATCAAAGTGCCACCAACTTCTACGAAATTCTCCATCTGTAATGCTATGTAAACCAATTTCAATTTGTTTTTCAATAATACGTTCGATTTCTTCATCTTCAATACGTGTTAATTCATCTAAAGATAATTCGTTATTATTAAATTTAAATCGCGCTTCTTTTAGGCGCTTAGGACGTAATAAACTTCCCACGTGATCTGCTCGAAAAGGTCTAACTGTCATAATTAAAAACGCTCCTTTTATTTAGAATTTTCAGATAATATAGAACAAAACTATCAAAACTTAGTGTTTTTGTCAATTTTACCTAAAAATTTAATAGTTATAGTAAAATGAAATTAAAAATTTAATAAATTTATATGTTAAAAGTAATAAAACATGCCATAAGATGACATGGTTTACTTAGTTTAATATAATAATGACAAGGAGTTGGTGGCTTTGTGAAAATTAAATACATAGATAAACGTCACTGGCGTCGCCTAATTGAACGTGATTACATAGAAGTTAAGGTAAATAATAATAGGTTTAAAGGTATTATTGGCTTGGTCACGATGAAAAAGGTGCGTGAGCCTTTAGAGGTGACGGTGGTCGATCAAAATGTAGTTGTAGTAGATAATAACTATAAATGGTTACAAATTCTGCCGGAAAAAAAACGCTATAGTATTACTGCAATGTTTGATGATAAGGGGAATCCATTAGAGTACTATTTTGATATTAACATTAAAAATATTACTCAAAAAGGGAACGCGAGAACATTAGATTTATTTTTAGATGTGTTGGTTTTACCATCCACCGGTGAATATGAGTTAGTAGATGAACATGATTTAGAACTAGCTTTGAAAAATGGAAAAATTACGAAGAAACAATTCCATGAGGCCTATATTATCGCTCATCAATTGATGATTGAGATTGATGACAATTTTGCAGAGATACATCATCGAATTATGCATTGTTATAAAAAGATGATAGGTAAATTAAATAAGCATAAGAAAGCGTAATTATATTTCTTTAGTACTAAAACAATAATGAAATAGTATCAATTTTATTTACCATCATAGCCGTATTCGTGGATAAACATAAGGGGGAAGCTATGAAAATTGAAGATTATCAATTATTAATTACATTAGATGAAACGAAAACGTTAAGAAAAGCTGCTGAAATTTTATATATATCACAACCAGCAGTCACGCAACGCTTAAAAACAATTGAACATGCGTTTGGAGTAGAAATATTTATTCGTACTAAAAAACAATTGATTACTACTACAGAAGGTGCAATGATCATCGAACATGCACGTGATATGTTGAATCGAGAAAAAATGTTTTTTGACAAAATACAAGCACATATAGGGGAAGTCAATGGAACCATATCTATAGGATGTTCATCTTTAATTGGACAAACAATATTGCCCCGTGTATTGAGTTTGTATAATACACAATTTCCTAATGTAGAAATACAGGTTCAAGTGGGTTCAACAGAGCAAATTAGGTCTAATCATAGAGATTATCACCTTTTAATTACTAGAGGGAATAAAGTAATGAATTTAAAAAATATCCATTTATTTGATGATGAACATTATTTTATTTATCCAAAAGAACGTCATGAAGATGTTTCAAAATTACCATTTATTGAATTTCAAGCAGATCCAATATATATAAATCAAATTAATCATTGGTATAGTGAAAAATTTGGACAAGATTATCATGCTACTATTACAGTAGATCAAGTGGCAACATGTAAAGAAATGCTAATAAGTGGTGTAGGCGTAACCATTCTTCCAGAAATAATGATGAAGAATATTGATCATCACGTTTTTGAATTTGAAAAAGTCAATATTGATAGTCTTCCGTTAATCCGCTCAACATATATGAGTTATGATAGTAGTATATTGCAACTACCACAAGTTGATGCTTTTGTATCTTTAATGCTTAATTTTACTAAATAATAGTTAATCAATATTGCAATTTAAAAGAAGAATAGAGGTATAGTATATGTTTTCAGCACTATTGCATATTAAAAACTATAAATTATTTCTTATTAATATGATGCTCTTAGGAATGGGTATTGCCATTACAGTGCCATACTTTGTTTTATTCGCAACAAAAGAACTAGGAATGTCGACAAATCAGTTTGGTGTGCTTTTGGCTTTGGCTGCAGTAAGTCAATTTACTGTAAATGCGATTGTCGCTAGATTTTCAGATACACATCATCTTAATCGGAAAATACTTATTATTTGCGCACTATTTATGGGGGCACTTAGTTTTTCTATATATTTTTACATACATCATATATGGCTATTTATTATAGTATATGCGATATTTCAAGGATTATTCGCACCTGCAATGCCCCAATTATATGCATCTGCTAGAGAATCTATTAATGCGTCTTCATCAAGAAATAATGCGAAATTTGCTAATACTGTATTAAGATCAATGTTCTCTTTTGGCTTTTTATTTGGTCCACTCATTGGTGCATACCTCATTCAATTTATGGGTTATGCAGGGCTATTTGGCGGCACGGTTATCATTTTATTATTTACACTGTTGTTACAAATATTCTTTTATAAGGATTTAAATCTGACTATAAACGACCAAGTTAAAGATACTGCTAGTATTGAAATAACTGCACCTAATATGTTAAAAGATAAAACGTTATTTATTCCATTTATTGCTTTTATACTTCTACATATTGGTCAGTGGATGTATACAATGAATATGCCATTATTCGTTACAGAATATTTGAAAGAACGAGAAGGTTATGTAGGTACTTTAGCAAGTTTATGTGCCGGCTTAGAGGTTCCTTTTATGGTTATATTGGGGATTTTAGCATCCAAATTATCTACACGCACTTTGCTTATACTAGGAGCCATAAGTGGTGGTCTATTCTATTTTAGTATTGGTATATTTGAAAATATATATATGATGATGATAGGACAAGTATTTTTAGCATTTTATTTAGCGATTTTATTAGGACTGGGTATTAGTTATTTCCAAGATATATTACCTGACTTTCCTGGTTATGCTTCGACTTTATTTGCTAATGCAATGGTAATAGGACAATTATGTGGAAACTTATTAGGGGGCGTAATGAGTCATTGGGTCGGATTAGAAAACGTTTTTTATGTTTCTGCCTTATCTATTTTTATTGGGATGATTTTAATATGGTTCACTAAAGATCAAAAGTTTACATCTTCAAGTATGAATATACAATAATTAATAGAAATGATGATGTATGAAAATAAAAATCTAGGACATTAAATACTTCGACAAATGAAAGAGACCACTTCTTCTATTGAAATAATAGGAAAAGGGTCTTTTTTTATAATTATTTTGTTTATATATAGATCAATGAGTTGTTATTTTTCTGAGAATAATGTTCTAGGCTCTTATTTAATATTTTTATAACACAGTATTTGAATCTTCATCAACAAAATGATGTTCTATATAGAAAGCAATAGGTGTAATAATTAGAGAGATGATAATAAATGCCCAATTATTAATTCGAATACTAGGTCCATATGCCAAAAATGACTGTGGAATAAAAAACACATAAAACAGTGCTACTACTAGTAATGCGATAATACAGTAATTAAACCACCAAATCCAATGCGAATTATTAAAACACTGTAATTGAACAGTTTTAAAAACGACTAAAATAAAGAGAAATATAATAGCTAAACCAATGAAGAGCGTAATGGGAAAGGTATATAAATATACTTCATTATGATTATCAGGAATAAAAAAACCGATAAACCCTTTAAAGAAAAAGAATATACCCACTAAAAAGATAAAATTTCTAAAAATAGATTTAACAATATTTTTAATTGTTTCATTTGGTAGGGATTTAAGTTGTTTTTTAGCATGTGCTTTTGGATCGTGATCGAAAAATTCAAGCGCTAAAGTTCCATCCTTCTCTGCGGCAAGTAACTCCTTCAAAATACGATTGAGCATGAGTTCACTATCATGTGGATTTACACGTAAATCTGCTCTAATATAAGTCATATAGTTTTCAAAAATTTCTCGATCCGTATTATTTAAACGCATTGATTTTACGTTGTTTTCACGGGCTAATGTTGCAGTCGATTTCATTTATTATCCCCTTAAAAATAAAAATGTTTAAAAATTTTAAAAGTTGATTATTACATATTAAATATGAATAATCATATCATAGTTATGTAAAGAATATAATGTATAAATAGGGAGAATATAAAAAGAGAGTTCTTTCAATGACTAATTATCAATTAATTGAGAATATTGCACGTATTCATGAATATTACTTAGAAAAAGTGAATTAAATTATCATGCTACAACACTTTCTATAGCATTAAGACAAGAAATGTTTGAGAGAAGATTAAAAATGAACCAAGATATTATTTATGTTATTGAGTCAAACCATGATTTTAGAGAACCTTTTGCTTTCACTTGAGATCAATTTGAAACGAGTACGAAAGTGGTAACGATGGAAATGTTATATACACACCCTCATTTTCGAAACAGTAGGATAGCTACTAATTTAAAATTGACATTAGAACAATGGACGATAGAAAAAGATGCTCATTCTATCGAAAGCACAGTGGAGGCGAATAATAAACAAATGAGTCATATCAATCGTAACCAAGGATATAATATGGCTCATGTTAAAATGCGAAAAGACTTAAAATAATAAAATGAATCAAGCCACATTTCATGTTAAAATAAGTGTTATTGATATATATTTAAAGGAGAAATATATGAAGAAGTGGATTGTACTTTTACTATTAGCGACTTTAATATTGTCAGCATGTGGTAAAAGTGAAGAAAAAGTATCTTTAGAAAATGATATTAAACAGCTAGAAAAAGAAAATAAAGATTTAAAAAATGAAAAAAATAATCTAGAGAAACAAAAAGAAAAGCTCAATGCGCAACGAGAAAAGTTACAAAAAGAAGTAGATAGTTCTGTTGCCAAAGAATCAGTTAAACAAGAAACTGAAAAATCCAAAAAGGATAACTCAAATCAAACGAATTTATCAAATGAAAGTTCTAGTAGTACTGAAGAACAAAGTAGTGACTCAAATAGTGAACAATCAAATAATAATACAAGTTCTAGTTCGTCTACAAAGAGTAACTAATATAGGTTTTAAAAGGCTGCAGGTTTGGTGATAGAATAAGAAGGGTAATAGTATTTAAATACATTTTGAATATAATATTCATATATTTGAAAATAAAGTTTAAAAATATAATAATAAAATTTAGCACATAATTTATAGTATGGGAGAGATAACTATGCATGAACATGATTTTCAAATCTTAGAGGGACGTGACATTACACTTCCAGAATTAGGTAAAGAGATTGAAAATATTACTGGACGTACAGTAACTCATTCAACTGGAGACATTAAACGTGTTGTGGCACACTTGCCAAATTTTGAATCAGAAAGTGATACATTTGTAGCTACTTTCAAACTTAATCATCGTAATGATTATATCGATGCAACATTTGTAGCACCTAAAAATCAACGTAATAAGTTAAAAGAGATTCCAGTACATATCGAATTAATAAGTTATATTTCAAAAAATTAATAATCTTTTAATCAAAATGAACGAAACGAAGTGTGTTATGGTTATATACTCCATGTCACACTTTTTTCATAATTGTATTTGGGTAATGGAGTGTGGATAAATGGTTGTTTATATAGAAACAGAAAGATTGAGATTGCGTGATTGGGAAGAAAAAGATTTATTATCTTTTCAAAAAATGAATGCAAATCCTCAGGTAAGACGCTATTTTCCAAGTCTATTAAGTTATAGACGTTCAGAATTAGATATGCAACAAATGGATGACATTTTAAAGGAAAAAGGAATTGGGCTGTTTGCTGTTGAGCTTAAAGAGACAGGAGCATGGTTAGGATATATAGGGTTAAACTACTTACCAAAAGATAGTAAATATCCTTTTGAAAATTTACCTATATATGAAATTGGATGGCGACTTATCCCTGAAGTATGGGGGAATGGTATTGCTACTGAAGGTGCTATGGCTGTTTTAGAGTATGCAAAAGAAAAAGGCATAGAAGAAGTATTTAGTCTTACAGCTGAGGGGAATTTGGCCTCTCGAAAAGTAATGGAAAAAATTGGAATGTCATTATTTGATTATTTTGAACTACCTGAACTAAGTAAATATCATCCACTTAAAAGACATGTAAGATATCAAAAAAAGTTAAACATATAAATATTAATAAAGACTAGAAAATAGATAGAAACCCCAGAGGTTTTTTAGCATATTAAAAGTCATGGGCTACATAAAAAATGTGACGATAAAAAACAAATTTATTGCTAGTCCTAAACCTAAATATAGAAACACTCAACACGAAAGTCTCTACATTTGGGTGCCGAAACCAGGATGGGCCAACGAATTCAAAAAGAATTCGTTGGCCCATCTTTTTTATAGTATTAATCAATCATAGGTTCTAACACCAAGAGATTTATAATTAAGTAATCCATCAATTAGAGCCTCTTTAGTATTATATAAAGGTGCTAACGCTTTATATTTTTTATCGATAAAACCTTCTTCAATCATATGATCAATCAAAGTTTGAAGCGGATTAAAGAATCCATTTAAATTAAAGATGCCGATTGGTTTTTGATGTATACCAATTTGTGCCCAGCTATACATTTCGAAAAATTCTTCAAGAGAACCAGCTCCTCCTGGTGCCATAACAAAAGCATCTGCTAATTCAGTCATTTTTTCTTTGCGTTCGTGCATTGAGTCTACAAGAATGAGCTCACTTACTTTTTGACTAGTAATTTCACGTTCATCTAACATTTTAGGCATCACTCCAATTGCATGGCCTCCGTAATCTAGTACGCCGTCTTGAATAGCGCCCATGATACCTACTGAACCAGCTCCAAAAATGAGTTCATAACCTTGTTCAGCCATATATTTTCCTAATTGATACGCTTCTTTAACATAAATGGGATTATTCCCTTTACTTGCTCCACAATATACTGCTATACGTTTCATTTTGTATCCTCCATTAATTGATTAAGTAAGGTTTGAAAAACATCACAAAAATACTGTCGGTCTGCTTTTGAAAAAGGGGAGGGTCCTTTATGACGTCCACCTTGTTTTCTAATTTGTGCATTATTATAACGCTGTTGAAGTAATATATCTATATTATTTTCGTTATAGATAAATCCTTTATGATGCATTATAATTCTAGCTTTCTTTAGTAATAAACTAGCTAATCCATAGTCTTGAGTAATCACAATATCACTCGTTGTTACAAGTTGTATAATTTTGTAATCAACTGCATCTGGTCCATCGTCAACGTATAGTATATTTACATGACTTGGATAATGAGAATGAGAAAAATGACTAAAGCTCCGTAAAATCGTAACAAAAAAGCCTGTCTCAGCTGTTAAATCAATAATTTCATTAACGACTGGACAAGCATCACCATCAACAAATATGGTTGTCATTATTTATTTGTAACCTTTTCTGAATGTAACGCTTTATCTTGAGTAATAATACTGTCAGCATTATAGTTATCATATTTCTTCATTTCTTTAATTCGCTGTTTTTCATTATGTTTTTGAATTTTTTCTTCTTCTTTATGACGTTTATCAATATTTTTTTGAAGTTTTTTCTCTAATTTAGAAGATTGTTTATGGTTCTTTTTAGCTAATTTTGATCCTTTTTTCTTAATATATTTAGGATCATTTTCTTTAGCAATTTTTTTGAGTTCACGTTTATTATCGAACTCTTGTTTTTTATCACCAAGGTAATCTTTAACACTAGATGCCTTATTTGCTACCGTATGTGTAGCATGTGAAGTTGCATGCGAAGCTTTTTGAACATCTGGATGAGACTTCATTTTTTTACGTTCTACAACTAGTGGTACGATAAATATCGGTAACACGTTAATTGCTGTTTTAATAACTTGTTTTTTGTCCATACTCGTTCCCCCCATAAAATTTTCTTTCTCTTTCATTACCCTATGATACAGGAATTCAAACGATTGCACTAGATTAAAATAGTTATCTGAAATTTTTATAAAAAAACACTAAAATTCAAAAAGAATTTTAGTGTGATATCATTAAATTCCTTTACCAATACCGAATCCGAAATAAAGAATAGCAATGAAAATAACTAGTACGATTCGATAAATCGCAAATGGTACTAACTTCACTTTATTAATTAAATGTAAGAACGTTTTAATTGCAATTAAACCGACAATAAATGCTGCTAAGAATCCAATGATATAAAATGGGACATGTGCAAGATCAATATATTGATAATTTTTAAGTAATGATAATGCACTTGCAGCTAACATAATTGGGACTGCCATAATAAACGTGAAATCAGAAGCAGATTTATGATTGAGTTTCATTAATACCCCAGTAGAAATTGTTGATCCAGATCTACTGAAACCAGGCCACATTGCAACTGCTTGAGAAATACCAATGACAAATGCTTGGAAATAATTAATTTGATCGACTGTTTGCGGGTGCTTTACTTTAGTACTGTATTTATCAGCAATAATCATATAAATAGCACCAATGAATAAACCAATCATTACAGTGGGTACACTAAATAAATGCGCTTCAATAAAGTCATCAAAAAGAACACCTAAAATTCCAGCTGGAATCATACCTACTAATACATGGAGTAAGTTCAATCGGCGAGGTTTAGAACGCATTCCCTCACTATGAGCAACATGTTTGTATTTACCGATATGTAACATTTCGAAGTAACGTTCACGGAACACCCATGCAGCAGCAAACACAGAACCGAGTTGAATGACAATTTTAAAAGTAAAAGCTGAATGAGAACCTAAAAATTGAGACGATTGTAACCACATATCATCTACAAGAATCATATGTCCTGTAGATGAAACAGGAGCAAATTCAGTAAGACCTTCTACAATACCTAAAATTAACGCCTTAATAAATTCAATAATTATCATAAGTAACCTCTTTCTTTTATGTAAAAAATGAACTTTCATTTTTGCTAAATGTTTTATTTTAAAAAATTCACTTTATTATCATAGCATATTGAAATAATAATTTACTAATAATTACCGGTGGATATGATAATAATGTCATATTGTTTTGAAATAAAAAAACTATTTTGTTGTATTGTGTGAAAGATAATTAATTCAAAGAAATGACATAATATTGTCACTTAACTTTGAAATCAATTAAATGATTATTTGTGATCAAGCTTCTATAATAAAGCATTAGGTGAAGAAATTTGAAAAATTTAATGAGTTTAGTCTTTAAATATAAATTATTTCCAATTTTTATGGGGATGACTAGTGTATTGTTAGCCATATGTGTAGTGATTCAAAATATTGGAATTGCTGGGTTTTTGAATCAAGTCTTGTACCACAAGGTTTCAGCTATTTATCCATTGTTATTTACTATTTTAATCGTATTAATTTTGAGAGTAACGTTTAATATGTTGAATCAACGATTAGGTGATATTTTAGCTTACAAAGTTAAACATGACCTTCGTCAAAAAATAGTAACAAGTAAGTCTAAAGCTTCAATTGGCGTACAAACAAACATTTTAACTGAAGTTATAGATGGAATTACACCCTTTTTTAATAATTACTTGCCACAAGTGTTTAAATCTATGTTCATACCTTTCGTCATTATTATTGTAATGTGTTTTATACATCTTAATACTGCTATTATTATGGCGGTTACTGCACCATTTATTCCATTATTTTATATTATTTTTGGCTTGAAAACACGAGACGAATCTAAAGAACAAATGACGTATTTAAATCAATTTAGCCAACGCTTTTTAAATATAGCTAAAGGTTTGATTACTTTAAGACTATTTAGACGAACAACGGAGACGGAAAATCGCATATATAAAGAGAGCACACGCTTTAGGGATTTAACGATGAAAATTTTGAAAAGTGCATTTCTATCTGGCCTTATGCTTGAGTTTATAAGTATGTTAGGTATTGGTTTAATTGCACTAGAAGCGACGTTAAGTTTAGTCGTGTTTCACCATATCAACTTTGAAATTGCTGTAATTGCGATTATTTTAGCGCCAGAATTTTACAATGCAATTAAAGATTTAGGTCAAGCCTTCCATACTGGTAAACAAAGTGAAGGAGCAAGTGATATTATTTTTGATTTTTTAAATAATGTTGAAGAATCAAATATCAACACGCCTACCATAAATCAGAATCAGCAAAATCAAATTTATTTCGATAAAGTAAGTTATCAATATCCTAATACGACTCTATATGCCTTAAAAGATATAACTTTTTCGATCAATCAAGGAGAAAAAATTGCAATTGTTGGTCCAAGTGGCGCTGGAAAATCCACATTAGCGAATCTTATTCAGCAAATGATAACACCTACAAAAGGTCGCATTATATTTAATTCTGAAGTTACAGATATAGGTATGTTAAACCAACGGCCATATATTTTTTCAGCGTCTGTTAAAGATAATATTACAATGTTTAATGAGGTTTCAGATGAAAAAATTTTACAAACTTTAGAAACAGTAGGACTTAAAGAAAAGATTTTAAGCTTAAATAAAGGAATTCACACTGTAATTGGTGAAGGTGGGGAAATGTTATCTGGTGGTCAAATGAGAAGAATAGAACTTTGTAGAGTACTATTACTACGTCCAAGTATTCTAATATTTGACGAGCCTACTACAGGTTTAGATATTGAAACTGAACGTGTTGTTCAACAAACATTAGAGCATAACTTTAAGCATGCTACCACAATTACAATCGCACATCGTAATTCGACTATACGTCGTGCAACCCGACGTTTATATGTAAAAGAAGGTCATCTTATTAAAGATGATAATCAAATTTCTACGCAATTAAATAAGGTGGTGAATAAAGATGAAACCACATATTAAATTTCATTTAGATAAAGATTTATTTTTAGCAATATTAGTAAGCATTACCGGAAGCCTAATAGCACTTACAATGTTCTTTTTAAGTGGATATATGGTAACTCAAAGTGCACTAGGCATGCCTATTTACGCATTGATGATACTTGTCGTTTCTGTAAAATTATTTGGATTTTTACGTGCTATGACGCGATATGTTGAAAGGTTATTATCCCATCGAACTACATTTACAATGTTAAGGAATATAAGAGTACAGTTTGTAAAACAACTTTTTCCAAGAGTGCCTAATATTTATCGTAAATTTAGATCGAGTGATTTAATCTCAAGAATGGTCAATAAAGTAGAGTCACTACAAAATATATATTTACGTGTATATTATCCTCCTTTTGTAATAGGTTTAACTGCGCTAATTGCTGCTGTTGCATTAATTTATTTTAGTATTGCTCATGCTATTTTAATTGTCATAAGTATGCTATTTTATTTATGGATTATACCATGGCTAAGTGCTAAGCGTGTACGCATACTTAAACAACAAGTTACTACTCATGAACAAAAAATGTTGGGTGAGTTTTATGATTATAAAGCGGGTTATCAAGAGTTAATTACTTTTAATCAACAAGATGCATATAAAAAGAAAGTCGTTAAGTCATTAGAATACTATGATAGATTACAAGCTAAAGAAAATCGTTTTTTAACATTTTATGATTATATATTGAATCTCATTTCTATTATAACGATTTTTTTAAGTTTAGCTTTAGCCGTGGTACAAATTGAACATGGATATTTAGATGTTATATATGTAACGAGTATGATATTAATGATTTTAACTTTGTTCGAACAGGCTATTCCAATGAGTAATTTTGCTTATTATAAAGCAGATACAGATCAAGCGTTAACAGATATTAATGAGGTGTTTCATTCTTTGATCACTACACCTAAGTTAACTGTACAGACGAAACAAGAACCTGTATTTAGTATTTCTAATCTAAACTTTAAATATTTTAATCAAGAAACATTAGTATTAAACGATATTAATTTAACCATCCATAAAGGTGAAAAAGTAGCTATCATTGGACCTTCTGGTTCAGGAAAAAGTACGTTAATGCAACTGCTATGTGGATTATATGAAATAGAAGAAGGTCGTGTTGAGTTATACGGACAATCTATTACTCAAATTAATGAAAACGATAGATATAATGAAATCAATGCGTTATTACAATCTCAACAAATATTTGATAGTACTGTTAGAGAAAATTTATTATCTAATCAAAAAGATGAAAACTTAATCGATGTTTTAAATATGTTGAATTTAAGTTACTTAAATTTGAACACGCAATTGACTTTAGATGGAACTTCTTTATCTGGCGGTGAAATTCAACGTTTATCTTTAGCACGTTTATTTTTAAAATCATCTAACATTTGGCTATTAGATGAGCCAACTACAGCGCTTGATGAAGATAATACGACCAATGTAATGAAAGAAATTAACAAGCAAGCAGAAACATTAGTTGTTGCTACACATGATTTAGACTTACTTCCATATTTCGATACCATTATCGTAATGGTTGAAGGTGAGGTTGTTGAGTACGGAGATTATGTATCATTAAGTCAAAATAAGGGTTATTTAAATCGCATGATTCATATTAATAAATTATAAAATAAAAAACCTGAGATAGCTTTAAAAAATGATCTCAGGTTTTCTACTATTGATAAATATATAAATTACATTTTGAAATGAATAACTTTAATTAGTTTAGTACTAGCATGTCACATTATTTGCTTTCGGTAAAAGCAGTAATAATTTTACCTAATAGACGATTAAGTTCATGGACTTCATCGTTACTCAAAGAAGAAGCGATGGCAACTTTTTGAGATGCATCACTTAATTCGGGTTTAATATTTTCACTTTTTTCAGTAAGATGAATAAATACTTCACGTTGGTCAATTTCAGAACGTTCCCGTTTAATTAAATCAACGTTCTCCATTCTTTTTAGTAAGGGTGATACTGTACCTGTATCTAAAGCTAATTCAGTGACTACTTTTTTAACATTTACAGGGGATTCTTCCCATAAAATACTTAAAACTAAGAATTGTGGGTAAGTAAGATTGTACTTTTTAAAGACTTTGTTTGAATAGTAGCGATTTACTTGTCTTTGTGCATTGTACAAACTAAAACAAAGTTGCTCTTTTAAATTGTGTTGTTCAGACATTAAAGTTCTCCTCCAGACATTTATCCGTTTCTCTTTATTTCGGATTAAAGTTCGTCTATGTTGTGTAAAATATAAATTATCACACACTTCATTTCAATGCCATGCTAAAATTAAAGTATGCTTAAATTTTAGAAGAAAACACTATTTTAATCAAGTGTAATCTAACGTACATTTTTATAATATTAATTTCAAATACATTTTATATAGAAATGAGTTTTTAAAATGATAAATAATAAAAAACAAAAAATATCTATTACAATAATTAGTGGCTTTTTAGGAAGTGGTAAAACTACACTTTTGAATAATTATATACGCCAATTATTAAAAAAAGATGAGAAAATAACAATTATTATGAATGAATTCGGTTCTTTTGACGTTGATAGTTTACTTATCGAAGAAGATATTACTGTAAAATCATTAATCAATGGATGCGTATGTTGTGACTTAAATAATGATTTAGTATTACAATTACAATCACTTATTAAAGAAGGTGAAAGTCAACACATTCTTATTGAATCGACTGGAATTGCACATCCTTTAGAAGTCTTTGCAGCGTGTCAAGATCCAACAATAGTTAATGACGTGGAAATTCCTAAAATAATAGGCCTTGTTGATGCGTTAAGATTTAATAATAGAATGAAATATACGGTAGAGACGAATGAGTTAATGGAAGAGCAAATTAAATATAGTGATATAATTATTCTTAATAAAATAGATTTAGTGACCCAAGTAGAATTAGAAAATATAAAAAAACAATTGGTTTCTATTAATAATAAAGCAACGATTTACGTGACTACATATAGTAAATTAGATGATGTAGTAGTGAAAAATAAAGCTGCTGATATTAATAGACATGTTCATGTCCACCATCACAATGTACAATCTATGAAATATACGTTTAGTTCTCCTATTGATCGACAATTATTTTACCAATTTATAATGCGTTTGCCAGATGAAGTATTCAGATTAAAAGGATTTGTAAAATTTAAAGATCAGTCGGATTCAACATACGAATTCCAATTTTCAATGGGATTACCTACTTATGGAATAACTGATAGAGAAGTTCCATTAACTATTGTTATTATTGGTGAAATGCTTGATACAACACGTTTGAAAAACCAGTTAGAAATGATTCAATTTACTTAAAATGATTCCTTAATTTTTATGTGAGTGGTTATGAGTATTCTAAATTTCTAATAAATATGTCATAGTCTTGTCATGAGAATAAAAAAATATATCATTTATAATAGAATAAGGAGGATATATTAATGAATCATAATGAAGATAAACGCACTAAACAAATTCGCTTTGAGTTTAAGTGGATTACAATCCCATATTTAATTTTTGCAATTATTATTCTATTGTTAAATATCTTTTTTACAAATATAAAAATCACAATGGCACTATTTGGATTGTTCTTTGGTTATAATTTAGGAATATTGTTTATCGCATTTATTAATAAGTACAAACGTACACTCATATTAACGCTAATTTTAACTATTTTAAGTGCAGCAACTTTCTTTACTTTACTATACGTTTTTGGACTTAATAGAGAAATATTTGGTTAATAAAAGTATTAATCACATCATATAAATTAAGTGAAAGGAGTGACTTTAGAATTTGTATTGAATTCTATAGTCACTCCTTTTAATTTTAAGATAAATAGGGTAGTTAAATGATTAACAAACATCAGTCTAGGAGTGAAAATATGAATATTGGCGTCATTCTCAATAGAGTATTTAGAATAAATAATAATCCATTATTCGAATATATTAATCAACAAAAAGATGAATTTGATAAATGCTATCTTATAATTCCTAAGGAAACATTTGAAGAGAAAGGTACAGATAAAAAGGCAAATTATTATTATGGCACTTTAGAAAAATTTTTACATAAGTTGAAAGAACATCATATAGAACCATATGTCATCGATTATAGTGAACTAGGCATGTTTTGTACTGAACATGATATTAAAGAAATAGTTATGGCAGGCGATATCATGAGTTATCATCAAGAAAGATATGATATTCGACACTTAAAACAAGCATTTAAAAATCACGATATACCCGTAATAACTATTAATGTTAATCATTATTTTAAGCCAAGTAACACGATGAATCAGCAAGGACAACTATATAAAGTATTTACAAGTTTTTATAAAGCACACCGTTCAAAACTTAGACAGCATTCTTCGTATCAATATCATTTAAGTGATATCGCTAATAAATGTAGCCAATCACAACAAACTATAACTAATGATTATCATCATGATGGACAATCAGAAGATCAAGCATTAAATAATTGGAAGGATTATTTAAATCATAGTATTCAAAACTATAAAAAGGATAGAGAGTATCTTCCAGAAGTGCTCACTAGTCAATTGAGTATTGTTCTAGCGTATGGTCTGATAGATATTAAACAAATTATTACAGATTTATTAGAAGGATATGAGGAAAATGAAAATAATTACGAAAGTTTTATTAGAGAAGTAATGTTTCGTGAGTTTTATTATGTTCTTATGGCTCAATATCCTCATATTGCACATGAAGCATTTAATGAAAAATATCGTACTATACAATGGTCTTATAACAAAGAAGAGTTTAATCGCTGGTGTGAAGGTAAAACTGGTTTTCCTATTATTGATGCTGCTATGAATGAATTAAATGAGACAGGATTTATGCATAATCGCATGCGGATGGTAGTCTCTCAATTTTTAACTAAAGATTTGTTTATTGATTGGGCTTGGGGCGAAGATTATTTTAGGAAAAAATTAATCGATTATGATGCAGCTTCAAATGTACATGGTTGGCAATGGTCAGCTTCAACTGGGACAGATGCTGTGCCGTATTTTAGGATGTTTAATCCTACTAGACAAAGCGAACGTTTTGATAAAGACGCTTTATATATCAAAAAATATATTCCTATATTCGATCATGTGCCCGCAAAATTTTTACATCACCCATTTCAATATCAAACACAATTAGTAAAAAAAGGAATACAATTAGGTAAAGATTATCCTGAACCAATTGTAGATCATAAAGTTGCGCGCGAACATGTGATGACAATATTTAAAAATATATAAAAAAAGAGCTAGGGAAAGGAAACAGAGTTCAAATTGAGTTCATGCTCCCACCCCTAGCTTTTTTAAATACATAACTAAGCGTCTTATAAAATTTTTCTACATGAATAGACTGTATTAAATAGAAATATATCAATGTGCCATTCTTATCCCTTTAATGAATAATAAAATGACAAATTGAAGTAGCATCATTAATGAAATAAATATTAAACTACTACCATTTAAGGCACTAATGACTTCTATGATAATAGTAAATGGACGGGTAATTAAATGAACAGTATGAAATCTCAAAAACCTACCCATAAATATTCCTAAACCATTTAAAAACATAAGTGCTATTAATAAACATCGATTTAACCATAGCCTTGAAGTGAAATGAGATAAATGAACAAATATGAGAGCCATGCAATAAATTGCAAAAAATACACTTAGCAGTAAGAAAGTAAAGTATAACCATTCTATTAAATTAAGTTGGACGTAAAAATCAAATGTAAACTGATTGAGATGAATAAGATCAGTAACCATGTAAAATGTATTGGGTACTAATAAAATAAAAATAAGAGCAAAAATAATAAATAGAGGCCATTCAAACTTTTTTCTAGGTTTAAATAAATCTAATAAGAAACATAATTCAAGTGGAATGTAAGCTAAAAATAAATTTAAGCTTACAAAGTTAAATACACGCGTTTCAAATAATGATATTACAAAAAGAATAATAAAATAGATTCTTGCAATATAACGTGAAGTCATAATATGCACTACTTTCTAACGATTTAGTTGAATTATTATAGTAAAGGTTAAAGTCGAAGTAATCAAGAAAAAAGAAGGTAGAATAATTAAAGTTAGAGAAGCATTAATAATTGTAAAATAGATGTGTAATCTGTAAGAAAAGAATCTCAATGATGTTAAATAAAAGTGATAACATATTGTAATGAAGCGGTTGAATTGAGGTTTCTAATCTTGATTGAAAGAGAAATTTTACGATTTTAATCAGTTGAGTCTAGTCTACGAGTCAAACGTTCGATTGATATCACAATCAGTCATCGTAATGAAAATTTCACTTGTTGTTGAAACCATAGCTTTTGTTAAATGTCCACTTAACGTCTCAAAATATTGAGAACCAATGTACTATGTAAATGTGCAAATGGTTAATTATCAATACGAGAAATATTCCCTAATAAACTTGTTCATTCTAATGTTTCATTTATTTCTTTTTTTCATATTCATTTGTTTCCAAATTATAATAGTTTAACACAACCTCATCACAAGCTCCGATACCACTCACTGAATCAAATTTAATATGTTAATGTTGAGCAAAGTGAGTAACCTCTTTTATAATATCTTCTCCATGTTCTAAAACAAGAAGAGAGTGTTGTCCGTTTTTGGGCATCTTATTGTCTTCATTTTTATAATTAGGATAATTTAATTATATATAACATAAATTTAAAATACTTTGAATAAACTATTAAGTAAGATAGTATATTTTAAAATAAAAAATAATATATAATAGTATCTAAATGAAAGATGAAAAATTTAGAATTTTTAACTTTTCTCAGAATATGAATTAGATGAATTTCATTAAGCGTATTTAATTATAGATAAAAGAGAGGTGGTCTTCATGAAAAAACAATTATTTACATTATATTTTAATATATTTTTAATATTCGTTGGAATTGGCCTTGTTATTCCTGTTCTTCCAGTATATTTGAAAGATTTAGGATTAAAAGGAAGCGATTTAGGAATTTTAGTAGCTATTTTCTCATTGTCTCAAATGATTATTTCTCCTTTTGGAGGAAGTTTAGCTGATAAATTGGGTAAAAAATTAATTATTTGTTTAGGATTAGTATTTTTTACAATCTCTGAATTCTTATTTGCTATGAGTCATTCTTTTATACTTCTAATAGTATCAAGAATACTTGGTGGTTTTAGTGCAGGGATGGTCATGCCTGGTGTAACAGGAATGATTGCAGATATTTCTATAGCTAAAGATAAAGCGAAAAATTTTGGTTATATGTCTGCAATTATTAACTCTGGTTTTATTTTAGGACCAGGAATTGGTGGTTTTTTAGCAGAAATATCACATCGTCTTCCATTTTATCTTGCAGGTGCATTAGGTGTTATTGCGTTTGTTATATCTGTAATATTGATTCGCCAACCGCAAAATACAGTGGAAAGTCATCATATTCACTTTGAAACTAAAGAACTTTCTAAAATTCAATGGGGTGTTTTTATTACTCCAATTATCTTAACGTTTGTACTTGCTTTTGGTTTGTCTTCTTTTGAGACGTTATTTTCTCTATATACTTCATCGAAAGCAAACTACGCACCTGGCGATATTTCAATTGCTATTGTAGGTGGTGGTGTTGTAGGAGCAGTATTCCAAATTTTCTTTTTTGATAAATTTATGAGATATACCACTGAACTTACATTTATTACTTGGGCATTATTATATTCTGTTATTGTTATATTTAGTCTTATAATCGCTCATAGTTACTGGTCAATTATGTTAATTAGTTTTATTGTCTTTATTGGATTTGATTTAATTCGTCCAGCGCTAACTAATTATTATTCAAATATAGCAGGTAATCGACAAGGTTTTGCTGGAGGACTTAATTCTACATTTACAAGTATGGGTAATTTTGTAGGCCCATTGGTAGCAGGCTTGTTATTTGATGTTAATATTGAATTTCCTTTATATATGTCTATTATTGTAATGTTATTTGGAGTAGTAATTATTTTCATAGAGAAAAAGTTAAAGTTAAATCGTAGCAGATGTGATTAAATAAGTTTTATATAATAGAAATGTAACAATAAAAAGTCGTTAGGTAATATAACTGTTACAAAGATTACAATTATTTTAAATTGCCTTCTACTGAATTATTTTATCTATATTTGTATGTTAAGATATAAAAAATTCAAAGAGAAGTGTGGGTAAGGAGATGAATTTAAAAAATATATTGTTAAGTGTGGTAGCTATCATTTTATCAATTTGTTTGGCATTTCTATTATTTATCGCAACGAATCAAAATGCCTTAGCTAAGGTACATCGAACAATTTCTACTTTTTCAAAAGTCGGAAGTATTGTCGAAACTAAAAATATATTAAATATAAACAGCAATCACACCGCCGAAGCTTCTGAGAAAAATCAAACGCAACACAAAGCAGATATTCGTCAAAATCAAAACGTTAATTATAGGTTGACTGAGAAAGCTCAAGAAAAATATTTATACTCAACAGAGGAATGTAAAACGATAGTTGAAAATTATATTCAACAAAATTATAAACAGCCTGTAAAGTTAGAGCGTTTGAATGAAACTAATCAAGCCATCACTTTTGAAGCGTATCCAGAAAACAAAAAAGCTGAAGATATAACAATTAATAAAGTGGGTAAAGTTGAGATAATTTCTGCAAATTAAGTTAAATAAAAATGTAATGTAAAATCAGAGTAAGAAAGTGAAATCTAAAGGTTTCTATCTTACTCTATTTTTTATTTGTCACAAAGAGTAGTAAAATTAGATATATAAAGAAGATAAATGAGGTGTTACATTGAAACATAAGAAAACCAATGCAATGAGAATGCTTGATAGAGCTAAGATTAATTATTCAGTAAATACATTTGAAATAGGTGAAGAACATTTAGATGGAGAAACAATTGCGGAATTAGTGCATGCGAATGTGAAAGACGTTTATAAAACGTTAGTGTTAGAAAATGCTAATCATGATCATTTTGTATGTGTTATACCAGTTAGTGAAACATTAGACTTAAAAGAAGCGGCACATGTCATAGGTGAAAAGAAACTTAATTTGATGCCGATGGATGATTTAAAAAAAGTTACTGGCTATATAAGAGGAGGGTGTTCTCCAATAGGAATGAAACATTCGTTTCCAACGATTATTGATGAGTCAGCTTTATCACGAGACAAAATCAATGTGAGTGGTGGTCAACGAGGCATGCAAATTATACTTGAACCTAATGATTTAATTGCAGTTACACAGGCACAAACAGCACGTATTACTCAACATTAAATGTATTAGCAGAGTGAGCAATGATATACATTGTGAATACTCTGTTAATTTTTCGGTTTTTTTGAACGTTTTTGAACGTTTTTGATAATTTTTGATTGAAATATGTAAGCGTAAACACTATAATAAAAGTTGTAAAGGAGTGTTAAAGATGATTTCTGAAAAACGACAAAGTTTAATTTTACAAGAACTTAAGAAAAAAGATTTTTTATCACTTCAAGAGTTAATTGAACGAACAGGTTGTAGTGCTTCAACTATAAGAAGAGATTTATCAAAGTTACAACAACTTGGACGTCTTCAACGTGTTCATGGTGGTGCAACACTTAATAGCCATAGAAACCAAGAGCCTATTTTATCTGAAAAACTGTCTACAAATCTAAAAGAAAAAAGAGAAATTGGAAGAAAGGCAGCTCAGCTCATTGAAGATAATGATTGTATTTTTATGGATGCAGGTTCATCTACAATTGAGATGATTCCATTTATAAAAGCACAAGATATCGTAGTGGTTACAAACGGATTGTCTCACGTTGAAAGATTACTTCATCGAGGTATTAAAACCTTGATGATTGGTGGAGAAGTAAAAGCTACCACTTTTGCTACTGTCGGAGCAAGTGCCCTTGAAGTTTTAAGACGTTATTGTTTTGATAAAGCTTTCATAGGTATGAATGGCTTAGATTTGAATCATGGATTAACCACACCAGATGAAAAAGAAGCATTAATTAAAGAAAGAGCAATACATCAAGCAACCACATCTTATGTTTTATTAGACCATTCAAAATTAGATGAAACATATTTTGCGCATGTCTCAACCAAAGCATGCCATGTTGAGTACATTGTATCTGAGCAATTACGTCATCATAATCGCTACAACGAATACAAAGAGAAATACCACTTTTTAGGAGGTTAATTATGATATATACAGTGACATTTAATCCATCTATTGATTACATCATGTTTACTGATGGATTTGAGCTAAAAGGGCTTAATAGAGCTAGAGAAACATACAAATTTGCTGGTGGAAAAGGTATTAATGTTTCTCGCGTGTTGAAAACCTTAGATGTTTCATCTACGGCATTAGGATTTGCTGGAGGTTTTCCTGGGGAATTTATTTCTAGCATTTTGGAACAAAGCGATATTAATACGGAGTTTATTAAAGTAAATGAAGATACTCGTATTAATGTTAAATTAAAATCCGGCGATGAAACTGAAATTAATGCATCTGGTCCGAATGTGACGTCTGAGCAGTTTGAAGCATTATTAAATCAGATCAGACATACGTCTAAGGAGGACACTGTCATTGTAGCAGGAAGTGTTCCAAAAAGTATTCCGAGTGATGCTTATGCTCAAATTTCAAAAATCACTCAAGAAACAGGTGCAAAATTAGTAGTGGATGCTGAAAGAGATTTAGTTAATACAGTGTTAGAATATCATCCTTTATTTATTAAACCGAATAAAGATGAATTAGAAGAAATGTTTGATGTCACAATTAAATCAGATCAAGATGTCGTTAAGTATGGTAGAGAAATAGTAAAAAATGGAGCTCAATCTGTCATTATTTCTTTAGGTGGAGATGGTGCTATATATGTTGACGAGACAAGAAGTATTAAAGCCCAAAATCCTAAAGGTGAAGTTGTAAATACAGTAGGATCTGGTGACAGTACAGTTGCAGGTATGGTAGCGGGTCTTGAGTTGGGACTATCACTTGAAGAAGCATTTTGCCAAGCAGTAGCTTCAGGTACGGCTACGGCATTTAATGATGACTTAGCATTAAGAGAAGATATAGAAAAAATCAAGTCACAAGTTACAATTTCTGTACTTGATGGGGAGTGATAGAGATGAGAATAACAGAATTACTTACTAAAGAAACTATTGCTATGGATTTATCAGCTAGTGATAAAAACGGCGTCATTGATGAATTAGTTAATCAATTAGATTCAGCTGGTAAATTAAGCGATATAGCTCAATTTAAGGAAGCGATTCATAATCGTGAGTCACAAAGTACAACGGGAATTGGTGAAGGAATAGCCATTCCACATGCTAAAGTAGCAGCAGTGACATCACCTGCGATTGCTTTTGGTAAATCAAAAGAAGGTGTGGACTATCAAAGTTTAGATGGTCAACCTGCGCATTTATTCTTTATGATTGCAGCACCAGAGGGTGGCGCACAAACACATTTAGATGCATTAGCTAAATTGTCAGGCATTTTAATGGACGATACAGTAAGAGAAAATCTATTACAGGCTAATTCGAAAGAAGAAATACTTCGTATTATTGATGATGCTGATGATGAAGCAACTAAAGAAGAAGAAAAAGAAGCTCAAGAACAAGAGGCTGAAGCACAAGCAACAACTGGCGCATCAGCGAATGATAATGCTAACGAACCTTATGTTTTAGCTGTAACAGCGTGTCCAACAGGTATTGCACATACGTATATGGCCCGTGATGCTTTGAAAAAACAAGCAGAAAAAATGGAAGTGAAAATAAAAGTTGAAACAAATGGTTCAAGTGGTATTAAAAACCATTTAACTCAACAAGATATTGAACGTGCAACTGGGATTATTGTAGCTGCCGATGTTCATGTAGAAACAGATCGTTTCGATGGTAAAAATGTAGTTGAGGTTCCAGTAGCAGACGGGATTAAACGTCCTGAAGAGTTAATTAATACAGCACTTGATACAAGTAGAAAACCATTTAAAGCACATGGTGGACAAAAAAATACAGATAAAGATAGTAATGATGAAAAATTAAGTCCAGGTAAAGCATTTTATAAACACTTAATAAATGGTGTATCTAATATGTTACCACTTGTTATTGCTGGTGGTATATTAATGGCGATTGTATTCTTATTTGGCGCCAACTCATTTGATCCAAAAAGTCCTGAACACAATGCGTTTGCAGAACAATTGTGGAATATTGGTAATAAGAGTGCCTTTGCATTAATTATTCCAATCTTAGCTGGTTTCATTTCTCGTAGTATTGCAGATAAACCAGGTTTTGCAGCTGGCCTAGTTGGCGGTATGTTAGCAATTTCTGGTGGCTCTGGGTTTATCGGTGGTATTATTGCTGGTTTCTTAGCGGGTTATTTAACACAAGGTATCAAATATATTACTCGTAATTTACCTCAAGCAGTTGAAGGTTTAAAACCAACATTAATTTATCCACTATTAAGTGTGACAATTACTGGATTATTAATGATTTATGTATTTAATCCACCTGCAGCATGATTAAACAATCTATTATTAAATGGTTTAAATAGTTTATCTGGTTCTAACATTATGCTATTAGGACTAGTTATTGGAGCTATGATGGCAATTGATATGGGAGGTCTATTCAATAAAGCAGCTTATGTATTTGCGACAGCAGCTTTAACTGAAGGTAATGCTGCACCAATAACAGCAGCAATGGTTGGTGGTATGATTCCACCATTAGCAATTGCCACAGCAATGTTTATCTTTAAACGTAAATTTACAAAAGAGCAACGTGGCTCAATCGTACCTAACTATGTTATGGGTCTATCATTCATCACAGAAGGTGCTATACCTTTTGCAGCTGCTGACCCATTACGTGTGATTCCATCAATGATGGTCGGTTCAGGTGTTGCTGGAGCGATTGCATTAGGACTTGGTTCAAGAATTAATGCACCTCATGGTGGTATCATCGTTATAGCAGCCACAGACTTTAGTCATATTATCCAAACTATCATTGCTTTAATTATAGGTACACTTGTTTCAGCAGTACTTTATGGTTTACTGAAACCAAAATTAACAGAACAAGAAATTAAAGCTTCAGAATCTATGGATGAATAATAAACATTAATTTAATGAGCCTGAGACATAATGAGTTGTCTCAGGCATTTTTTTATATATTGATATTTGGTCATTGAATTGAAAACGTGTTGCATCAAGATTATTTCAAGGAGTACTAGCATCGAAATCTTTGTAAAAAAGCAATGTTCAAAGAAATTTGGGGTGGAGTGCCAGCAAAAAGGGTTTCCTGGGAAATCCAACGTTCAACGAAAGCTGGGGTTACATTATCGAAGGGATTAACGAATTCTGTCCAATCTTTTATTATATAGTTAGTATATAATTAAAAAGACATAGATATATATGTACTTGACTATTACTACAGATTAGGTTTAAATGGGAATTTGAGTTTAAGAAACAAATAACCATCCTGGAGTATTATTGTACTTTTATAGCATTTAATTAAAAATTCCTCACATATCATTTCTCTGATTTTCTTAAAAATTTATTACAAGGACTATTGAAGTATATATGAAATAGTAGTAAGAAAATCATTATATAATGCTTTTTAAATGATTTTAAATGTTAAAAGCTTTCTTATTCTTATTTAACCATTTAGTATAGAAATATGGTAATATTAAAGTAATACATTTTTTTTGGGGGTGTCTTAATGGGAAGGTCTTAACATGCGTTTATAACGGTGATAAGTATGACGTATTAAATTCGTGTTACTCATTAGAGACACATAATATTTGGAGGTGAATCCCTAGAAATAGGGAACTAATTGGAAACAGTGACCATAATTAATTTAGTAATATTTTTTCTATTAATCGCTTTAACAACCGTATTCGTTGGATCTGAATTTGCATTAGTAAAAGTACGTTCAACAAGAATTGAACAACTTGCTGATGAAGGTAATGGAAGTGCAAAAATTGTTAAAAAGATGATTGCTAATCTTGATTATTATTTATCAGCATGTCAACTTGGTATTACAGTTACATCTTTAGGTTTAGGTTGGTTAGGTGAACCGACATTCGAAAAACTATTACATCCACTTTTTAATCTATTACATTTGCCAAGTGCAGTGACTACAACCATTTCATTTGTGATTTCGTTTATTGTTGTAACTTATTTACATGTAGTGTTAGGTGAGTTAGCACCTAAATCAATAGCAATACAACATACTGAAAAATTAGCATTAACTTATGCTAGACCATTATATTATTTTGGTAATGTCATGAAGCCATTAATATGGTTAATGAATGGTTCGGCACGAGTAATTATTAGAATGCTTGGTGTTGACCCTGATGCGCAAGCAGATGCAATGTCTGAGGAAGAAATTAAAATCATTATTAATAATAGTTATAATGGTGGAGAAATTAATCAAACAGAACTGAATTACATGCAAAATATCTTTTCATTTGACGAAAGACATGCGAAAGATATCATGGTTCCACGTACACAAATGGTAACGTTAAACGAACCATTTAATGTTGACGAATTACTTGACACGATTAAAGAACATCAATTTACACGTTATCCAATTACTGAAGATGGGGATAAAGACCATATAAAAGGTTTTATTAATGTAAAAGAATTTTTAACAGAATATGCTTCAGGTAGAACAATTAAAATCTCTAATTATATTCATGAATTACCTATGATTTCAGAAACAACTCGTATTAGCGATGCATTAGTTTCAATGCAACGTGAACATGTTCATATTAGTCTTATTATTGACGAATATGGTGGTACTGCCGGTATTCTAACAATGGAAGATATTCTTGAAGAGATTGTCGGTGAAATCAGAGATGAATTTGATGATGATGAAATAAATGATATTGTTAAATTAGAGGAAGATATATATCAAATTAACGGACGTGTCTTACTTGATGATTTACATGAAAAATTTGATATCACTTTTGAAGATTCTGAAGATATCGATACAATAGGTGGATGGTTACAAGCACACAATACTAATCTTCAAGTTGAAGACTATATAGATACAAAATACGATCGATGGATTGTTTCTGAAATGGATAATCACCAATTGGTATGGGTTGTACTTAAATACCAATTTAATGAAACAAGACCTGTGATTAGTGATGAAGAGGAAGAAGACAATCACAATCATAAACATGAATCGGATGAATAAAAATAAAGGCACTTGGGTATGTAAACCTAAGTGTCTTTATTTGTATGCGTAAAAGAAATTAAGTTATGCTAATTTTTAGTTAAAAAAATACATTGAATAGGATGTGGCATAAATGATAAATGATACACAAGTGTTAAATAATGGTTACCCAATGCCTAAAGTAGGACTAGGCGTTTATAAAATGGAAGATGATGAGATGGAAACCGCAGTACAAACAGCATTAGAAGCGGGATATCGTGCATTTGATACTGCTTATTTTTACGGTAATGAACAAGTACTAGGTAAGGCTTTAAACAACAGTGATATTGCGAGAGAAGACGTATTTATTACTTCTAAATTATGGAATGATTATCAAGGATATGATAATACATTAGAATATTTTAATAAATCTTTAGAAAACTTAGGATTGGATTATTTAGATTTATATTTAATTCATTGGCCATGTGAAAAAGATGGCTTATATATTGAATCTTATAAAGCATTAGAAAAATTATATAATGAAGGTAAAATTAAAGCGATTGGTGTATGTAACTTTAAACCCCATCACTTAGAAACATTGATGAAAGAGACAACTATTGTACCTCAAATTAATCAAATAGAAGTTCATCCTTATTTTAATCAACAAGATGTACAAGATTATTGTGATAAACATGATATTACTGTCACAGCTTGGATGCCACTTATGAGAAATCGAGGATTATTAGATGATCCAGTAATTACAAAATTAGCAGAACAATATGACAAAACACCAGCACAAATTGTATTACGTTGGCATCTAGCCCATGACAGAATTATTATTCCTAAATCAAAAACCCCATCTCGTATTCGTGAAAATTATGATATTTTTGACTTTAATTTAGAACTTACTGAGATTGCGGAAATTGATAGTTTAAATAGAAATGCACGTCAAGGTAAAGATCCAGATGATGTAGCAATAGATGATTTAAAATAATATAGTTTAATTATTACAAAAGCTAGAGTTAATATTAATTATTTGTTAATTACATGGTTATTAGTAGAATATTTATTGATTTTATTGATACAATATTAGAAAGAATGTAGAAAAGGATGTAATTAGATGAAAATCAGAGTCATTATACCTTGCTTCAATGAAGGTAAAGTCGTAAAAAAAACTTACGATAGATTGACTGAAATTTTGACGGAGAATAGTAAAACTCGTCGTTATTATTATGACTTGTTATTTATTGATGATGGTAGTAAAGATAATACGATTGAGCATATACAAAATTTAGCGGAATACGATGAACATGTTAAATATATTTCTTTCAGTCGAAATTTTGGTAAAGAAGCAGCAATGATTGCTGGTTTTCAACACAGTGTGAATGTTGATGCAGTCGTAATGATTGATGGAGATTTACAACATCCTCCGGAATTTATACCTAAAATGATTGAAATATATCAACAAGGTTTTGATCAAGTTGTCGCTAAACGAGATCGTAGTGGTGAAAATATTGCACGTAAAACAATGTCAAAGTTGTACTATAAGCTCATTAATAGCTTTGTCGAAGATATTAAATTTAGTGATGGTGTAGGCGATTTTCGATTATTAAGTCAACGTGCAGTTAAATCGATTGTTTCATTAAATGAATATAATCGATTTTCTAAAGGATTATTTGAATGGATAGGGTATAATACAAAGATCTTTACTTATAAAAATGTAGAACGAGAAGCTGGAGAATCTAAATGGACATTTACCAAGTTATTAAATTATGGGATTGATGGATTAATATCATTTAATAATAAACCACTGAGAGCAATGATATATCTTGGAATGTTTATCTTTGGATTAAGCATCATTTATATTATTTATTTGTTAATAGGTATTTTAATGAATGGAATTAATCATCCAGGTTATTTTACAACAATAGCAGCTGTATTGTTATTAGGTGGCATTCAGTTAATGTCTATTGGTGTAGTTGGCGAATATATTGGGCGAATTTATTACGAAGTAAAACAAAGACCAAAATATATTGTGGAAGCTTCCAATTTAAAAACACCTATTGACAAAGTAGTTGCAGAAAAAGAAAAAATTTATCAATAAAAAAATAAACATGTAAAAGCTCTTACATCATAGCTTCTTACATGTTTATTTTTTTAAGTCATTTTCAAAATTATTATGTTTTAGTTGCCATAATAAATATATATCAAATAAAGCATAAATAATTATGAAGATATACCAAAATGATGTTAATAAAGTCAAAAGTATAATTGAAATAATAATAATTGTATGACCAATCATAATAGGGTGTTGTAGCTTACTCAAAAATTTAAGATGATTCATTTCATTTTTTGAAAAAGTACTTATGAAATCAATGCTTAAGCCTATGATAAATATAGCTGGAGCTAAATAAGGAATAGACATATAGACTGATTGGTCGCTAGATTCAAAAGTGATAAATAATGAGCAACTAATCATAATTGCAAAAATGAATGCAAGAGATTTATACTCTGAAATCATTAAGTATATATGTTTACGATTTAAATAATATTGTAAGATTGTCCAACTTAAGAAAAATATAATTGAAGCAAATGTTATAAAATTGAACTTTTCAATCACAACACTATTAATAATAGCATTGATAACAATAGATAATAGAACGGAGTTAAACGTTAGTTGTTTGAAATGATGCCGATATAAATCAAAGCCCAGAACACATATGGTAATGGCTATATTAATAAATACATATATAATCATGTTGTACTCCTATCACGTGTGTGTAGTTCATTAAAATATTATAGCAATTAAAATAAACTTAATCATTTCAAAACACTTAATAAATATCATTCTATTATAATTTACTAATTATACACCTTTCTTATTACTCCATAACAATGTATGTAACTGAGGTAAAACATACACATGATTCATATCACTGCTATTCATTACTGTGTCTACAAGAGTTTCATAGCGACCAAGTAATTTTTCGGTATGATATTCAACATCATCATCTAAATAGGGATTTCCTGCTTGCAAATAAAATGGAATATTAGGATAACGATGATGAATCATTTTAGCAAATTGATAATCTTCTTTATCAAAAACAACTACTTTCAAGTTCAATGTTGATGGTCTACATTGTTCTATGACACTATCTAATATTTCTAAATTAGGCACCATATTAGAGCTTGGCGGTTTAGGACTAATTGTTAAATCGTTAATTTGTCGCATCCAAGGTTGAAATTTACTGCCTTGGGTTTCTAATGCCGTAAAAATATTTTTTTCTTCAAATAAATCTACTAAATCTTGAATCCCTTTGATTAATGCAGGGTTACCTCCAGAAATAGTGACATGATCAAATTGATTACCGCCAATTTCTTTTAAACGATCATAAATGTCTTGAGCAGTTAATAACTCTATATCATCTTTAGCGCTACCATCCCACGTAAAGGCGGAATCGCACCAACTACAACGATAATCGCATCCTGCTGTGCGGACAAACATTGTTTTTCGTCCTATAACTCGTCCTTCTCCTTGAATAGTAGGTCCGAAAATTTCTAAAACTGGTATTTTTGAAGGCATTATTTAATCTCCTTTGGACGATAGACAACATAACTTGATGGTGTTTCACGTAAATACACTTGTACACATTTAGGTTTATTGTCATACTCGTTAAGATGAGCTTGTACGATTTCAAAAATTGTCTGTGCCACAATTTCAGTAGAAGGACTTTTATCTTTAAATTGAGGTAACTCATTTAATAAATAGTGATCAAATTGGTCATGGACCAATCGTTTTAATTCACTAAAATTAATTAAAAATCCATTATGGTCGAGTGCATCTCCAACAATAGTTAAGTTAACAAAATAAGTATGTCCATGTGTTCTCATGCATTTTCCAGCATCTTCACTAGGAATAAAATGTGCTGCTGAAAAATTGAAATCTTTATTTAATTCAAATGTATAAGGGTGATTCACTGTAGGATAAACTTGTTGTATCATAATGACGCATCTCCTTTTTGTTCTAAATATTGATGAAGTCCACGTTGTCTTAATTTACAAGCTGGACATTTTCCGCATCCATCTCCAATAATACCGTTGTAGCATGTAAGCGTATTGTGACGCACATAATTGAGAACACCTAATTCATCACTGAGTTCCCAAGTTTGCGCTTTATCTAACCACATTAAGGGTGTATGAATAACAAAATCTCTATCCATAGATAAACTAAGTGTGACATTCATAGATTTAATAAAACTATCTCGGCAATCTGGGTAACCAGAGAAGTCTGTTTCACATACACCCGTAATGATGTGTTTCGCATTCACTTGATAGGCAAGAGCCCCAGCAAATGATAAAAATAATAAATTACGAGCAGGTACAAAAGTATTTGGTATACCATCTTCCCCTGTCTCAATTTTCATGTCATGTTTTGTTAATGCATTTGGAGTAAGTTGGGATAGTAAAGACATGTCTAAAATATGATGTTTCAACCCTTGATCTTTTGCTATTTTAGAAGCTACTTCGATTTCTGTATTATGTCTTTGCCCATAATTGAATGTGACAAGTTCAACTTCTTTAAAATGTCTTTTGGCATAGAAAAGACAGGTTGTACTATCTTGACCACCACTAAACACAACAATTGCTTTTTCAGAATTCAAAACACTGTTTGGCATAACGTTTCTCCTTTAAAAGTTAATATTTTTAATTTATGATGAAATAGAATGAAAACATTTGATATAAAATATAAAAAAAGCCTATCTCTATAAAAAGATAGACTTAAAATATGTAGAACATATGTACATTAAAAAGTATGTATAAATATTTCTACAAAGGTCTAGTTTTTTATAGAGGGTTTCAGCTAGGAACCTCTTTATATTCGAATTATACGATAGATAGCTTAATATATTCATATCTTAAAATCAAGTGCTAGTTTATAGAATATTAAAGTAAGCGCTTATATAAAAATTGTATTTTAAATATATTATTTTGAAGGTTGGAAATAATTATGATTATAGTCATAGATAATAATGATTCATTTACATATAACTTGATTGATTACATAAAAATAGAAACCTCTCATTGTGTAGAGGTATTAAAGGTAACAGAAGTGACTGTAGCATTACTTGAAGAATTAACAATTGAGGCTATTGTTATCTCTCCAGGTCCGGGAAAACCAAGTGACTATCCAATTTTGAAAAGCGTTTTAGATAGATATGCCTCATCGGTACCTATATTAGGTATCTGTTTAGGGTTTCAACTCATCTATAAATATTATGGAGGAGAAATTATTCATGGACCAAAGCCTGTTCATGGTCATACAACACCTATAATCCATACAGGCAAAGGACTTTTCAAACATTTACCTCAAAATTTTCATGTCATGCGTTATCATTCCTTAATTGCTAATAGGCAACAATTACCTTCTCAATTAAATACTACAGCTACAAATAATGAAGGTATTATGATGGCATTTGAACATGATACCCTACCTATTTTTGCAGTACAGTATCATCCTGAATCTATATTAAGTGAATATGGTCATCAGCAGATTCAATACTTTATAGAGAAAGTAGGAAAAATACATGAATATTACGTTTAATTACCGTTATTATACTAACGAAGATGACTACATCGATTATCAATTGCGATTTGATCAATATATTTCAAAATCAATTGCCTATTCTTTAGAAGAAGTAGGTGAAGTTATTCAATTTGCTGAAGAACAACAGACAAAGGGGCATTATGTAGCGTTATATTTAACTTATGAATCAGCGCCATTTTTTAATAATCAATTAGAAACGTATCACTTAATAGAAAAAGAAGTATATGCTGCTGCATACGCTTTTAATCAACCCTTAAACTCTGATAATAATAAGGACAATATACAATATCATTCAGTACATCACTTTCAATTCCAAGAAAGTGACGAACAAATGAGAAGAAAAATTATTAAAATACAAGAAGCTATTACAGAAGGAGATACTTATCAAGTTAACTATACTACTCGTTTATCCAGTAAAGTGCATTATCCTATTTCAATGTTATATACCTATTTAACTCACAACAATAACGGTGGCTATACAGCTTTATTAGATACTGAAGAAGTAAAAGTTGCGTCAATTTCTCCAGAGTTATTTTTTCAAAAAGGTACATTTAACGATAAAGCAAACGTGATTGTTAGTAAGCCAATGAAAGGAACAATGTCACGTGGGAAAACTAGTGTAGAAGATCAGTTGAATTATGAAAAATTAATGTATTCTCATAAAGATAGAGCAGAAAATGTAATGATTGTTGATTTATTACGTAATGATATGTCAAGGATTTCAAAAACTGGAACCATCGAGGTTTATAAATTGTTCTTTATTGAAACGTATCAAACCGTATATCAAATGACAAGTATGGTAACAGGGCAACTAGAAGATGCTGTATCTCTTCATTCGATTTTAACAGCAATGTTTCCATGTGGATCGATCACTGGTGCGCCTAAACAAAGTACAATGACTTATATCAAACACTTAGAAACCAGTCCAAGATATATTTATTGCGGCACAATAGGTTTATTGTTACCAGATGATAAAATGATTTTTAACATTCCAATTAGAACAGTAGAATATCGAAATAATATGGCTCTTTACGGGGTAGGTGCGGGAATTACCATTGATTCTGTTCCATTAAATGAAATTCAAGAATTTCGAGACAAAACCAAAATATTGGAGGAGTTATGATTGAAATTATTTGAAACAATGCAACTTAATCATGGTCATATACCAAGGTTAAACTATCATACGCGTCGACTATGTCATTCTTGTTCACAATTAGGTTTTCAGTTTTCAGAGAATGCTTGGTATAGTTATATTGAAAATTTAAAACAAAATTATAATGACCGCTTATATCGTTTGAAAGTAGAAATTGATAAAGACGGACAATTCACTCACGTTATTCAGCCATTATCTTCTAAAGACATTTTTACTGCACGTTTTAAAAAATCTAACAGTGATTATCCACAAAAATTCATTATAAATAAAACAACAGAAAGAGCACATTTAACGCATAATCATGAAACAGATTTGATACTACTGTATGATGATAGTGGCAAAATTTTAGAATTTGATATTGGAAATATTATGATTAAAGAAAATGGAAACTATTATACGCCACGATATAATAAAGATTTTTTACGAGGATGTATGAGAGAAAGTTTATTAAAAAATCATAAACTTAAGGTGAAATATTACACTAAAGATGAATTAATGATAAAACTGGAAAATGAAGAAGTAGAAGTTTATTTACTGAATAGTCTACGTGAAGTTGCTCAGGTATCTATTTATATATAAAATACAATTGATAGATATTGTGAAATTTAATTTAGTTAATAATGGAGAAAGTTATGGCATTATTATGGTTAATACTTATCATATTACTCAATAGTTTAAGTAAATATATAATCAATCAATATTTGAAGCATAATCTAATTATGCTACCGCGTATTGTAGGAACATTGACTGTGTTGTTTCAATTTGTACTAGTATATCTTTTAATTCAATCCATCATGCCATATGCTACGCATTTATTAAATTTATTTTATCATCAATAAAATAGATTCAAATAATTTAGAATGTAATAAGAGGTGCAATAATGAAAATTTATAGTCAAGGAGATCAAGCGATTATTATAGATATTGAACAAGAAGTCGCTGAAGATGTAACTAAAAATTTAATTGCTGTACGTACACATTTATTAAATAAAGACTTACCTTTCATCACTGATATTGTACCTACAGAATCTAGTATGATGATTTGTTATGATGCTCGAGATATGATTAAACATTATAATATTTCATCGCCATTTCAATATATGAAGGCACTTGTAAATTCAATTCAAACTGAATTAGAACATATCGAAAATAAACAAACAGCGTGTCATTTTCATAATATTCCTGTGGTTTATGGTGATCAGTTTGGACCTGATTTAGAGGCTCTATTAAAATACTATCGTCTATCCAAAGAGGAATTTATTCAACTTCATTCAAAATCACATTACTTTGTCTCTATGATGGGATACTCTCCAGGCTTTCCTTATTTAACAGGAATGAATGAAAAATTATATGTTAATCACACAAGTCAGAAGAAAAAAAGAGTGCCGGCAGGTTCTGTCATTATTGAAGGGAAAAAATGTGGCATTGTAACGACAGATACTTATAACGATTGGTTAGTCATTGGCTATACCCCAATTAAATTATTTTCACCAGAGCGCAATCACTTTAATTTATTAAAATTAGGAGATAATGTCTTATTTCATCCTAAAAATCCAAATGATGCTGAATTAGGAGATTTTAAATAATGTCAATCATAATAGAAAAACCTGGACTTTTTAGCACATTCCAAGACTTTGGACGCCAAGGGTATGAATATGAGGGAGTCATCCCAGGCGGTGCATTAGATACATTAGGACATGAAATTGCGAATCGTCTTGTAGCAAATGATAAAAACGAAGCAACTTTAGAAATGACACATATTATGGCGAAAATTAGATTCACAGAGCCTACTTTAATTGCTTTAACAGGTTATCACTTTGAAGCGTGTACAGAAAACATGAAAATTAAACCTTATAAATTGTATTTAGTAGAAAAAGGAGAAGTATTGTCTTTCAAAGAAACGAGTACAACATCTCGTGTTTATTTAGCTATTGGGGGAGGATTTAAATTAGATTCTTGGTTAAATTCAACTTCAACAGATTTAAATATTGGTGTTGGAGGATTTCATGGAAGAACACTTCAAGAAGGCGATGAAATTGAAATGAAACGTGATTATACATCACGACACCGTAAACTTTTTGAAAATTTAGCACATCAGCGAACAACAAGTTGGGGAATTGATGGTTATGCTTTATCGTTTAATTATGTTTCTGATGTATTTCATGTCATTGCTAATAAAGGAACAAATGATTTTGATACTGATATACAACAAACATTTATACATGGAGAGTACAAAGTAACGAATAAGTCTAATCGTGTAGGGATGTTACTAGAGGGTCCTAGTATCAAAGCATATTATGAAGATATGCCTGAGTATCAACCAGTAAAAAAGGGCACTATTCAAGTAAAACGTGATGGGACACCTATTATTTTATTAAATGATCATTATACGATTGGAAGTTATCCACAAATAGGGACTATAGCAAGCTATCATTTGACTAAACTAGCTCAAAAACCACAAGGATCTCGTTTGAAATTTCAATTTATAGATATTGAAACGGCTGAAAAAAATACTGTGAAGTTTAGTAATTGGACGAATCAATTATTTCATGGTATCGAATTTCGAATGCAATTAGAAATGTTAAAATAAAAAATATCATCAAAATATTGAACATTAATATTTTAATGATATTTTTTAATGTAAAGGTATAGGACTATAGTCTGATTAAATTGAATAGATTAGGCGTTATAATATATCAATCAGTTTAACAATTTAGAAATGATTAGGTATATAAATGGAAAGGCTGAACTTGAGCTTTTTCTTGATAAATAAGTAAAAATACTTTATATTTATATATTGAACTATGAAGTATTATTACAAAAATATTACAAAATTCATATTTTTGTAATAAATAGTTAACAATTAAATGTAGTAATAAAAAGTGTTCTTTTATTAAATGATAATTAAAAATTTTATTGTTTTAAAAATATATTAAATTTTAAAAATAGCATTTGTAAATGGCCGTATTCGAATAACTATAAACGGAGGAAACATTCATGAGTTTACACAAAAGAAAAATAAGTCTTTTTGCGTTTTTCTTAATGACTGTATTTACAGTAACCTTGAAAACGTATTTCTCATACTATGTAGATTTTTCTTTAGGTGTTAAAGGATTAGTTCAAAATTTAATACTATTGATGAATCCATATAGTTTAATCGCGCTTATTTTAAGTATCTTTTTGTTCTTTAAAGGTAAGAAAGCATATTGGTTTATTTTTATTGGAGGATTCTTATTAACATTTTTACTCTATGCTAATGTTGTTTATTTTAGGTTCTTCTCAGACTTTTTAACGTTTAGTACATTAAATCAAGCGAGTAACGTTGAATCGATGGGGGGCGCAGTAAGTGCCTCTTTTAAATGGTATGACTTTGTGTATTTCTTAGATACTATTGTTTATCTGTTTATTTTAATTTTTAAACGAAGTGGGTTAGACAAACGTGTATTTAGTAAAAAGTTTGTACCAGTAGTGATGGCAGCATCAATTGCATTGTTCTTTTTAAACTTAGCTTTTGCTGAAACTGATCGACCTGAATTATTAACTCGTACATTTGATCACAAATATTTAGTTAAATATTTAGGTCCATATAATTTCACTGTATATGATGGTGTTAAAACGATTCAAAACAATCAACAAAAAGCATTGGCTTCTGAAGATGATTTAACTCGTGTTTTAAATTATACGAAACAAAAAAATACGGAGCCAAACTCTGAATATTATGGTATTGCTAAAAGGAAAAATATCATAAAAATACATTTAGAAAGTTTTCAAACATTTTTAATTAATAAAAAAGTAAATGGTAAGGAAGTTACACCTTTCTTAAATAAATTATCGACTGGTAACGATGACTTTAGATATTATCCAAACTTCTTCCATCAAACAGGACAAGGTAAAACTTCTGATTCAGAATTTACAATGGATAATAGTTTATATGGTTTACCTCAAGGATCTGCGTATTCATTAAAAGGAGATAACACATATCAATCTTTACCATCAATTTTAGATCAAAAAGAAGGTTACACTTCTGATGTTATGCACGGGGACTACAAAACATTTTGGAACCGTGATCAAATTTATAAACATTTTGGTATAGATAAATTTTACGATGCAACATATTATGATATGTCGGATGAAAATGTCGTGAATTTAGGGTTAAAAGATAAACCTTTCTTTAAAGCATCAGCAGAATATCAATCTAAAATGAAACAACCTTTTTACTCTCATTTAATTACACTAACTAACCATTATCCATTTACTTTAAATTCAGAAGATGCAAGTATTGATAAGCCGAATACAGGCGATTCTACTGTAGATGGATATATTCAAACAGCGCATTACTTAGATCAAGCTTTAGAACAGTATATTAATGATTTGAAAACTAAAGGATTATATGATGATTCAGTCATTATGATTTACGGTGACCATTATGGTATTTCTGAAAACCATAACAATGCAATGGAAAAATTACTGGGTGAGCAAATTACACCAGCTAAATTCACAGATTTAAATCGTACTGGCTTCTGGTTAAAAATTCCTGGTAAAAATGGGACTGTAGATGAAACATATGCTGGACAAGTGGATGTTATGCCTACTATTTTACATTTAGTTGGTATTGACTCGAAGAATTATTTAATGTTGGGTACAGATATGTTATCTAAAGATCATAATGATGTGATTCCATTCCGTAATGGTGATTTCATCACAAAAGATTATAAATTTGTGAATGGTAAAGTATATTCAAATAAAAATAATGAATTAATAACAACGCCACCTAAAGATTTAGAAAAAAATAAGAAACAGGTGGAAAAAGATTTAGAAATGAGTGACGACGTATTAAACGGTGACCTATTCAGATTCTACAATAATCCAGATTTCAAAAAAATTAATCCGTCAAAATATGACTACAAAATAGGTCCTTATGGAAATCAAAAATAATTCAATATTAGAGAGTGTGTAAAATCAACATTCTATATTAAATGCCCGTAGATAAGTTTTATCTACGGGTTTTTTATAGTTGCATTAAAAATAAACAAAAAAGAAAGGGAGTGGAACAGAATTCATTTTGAATTCGTCGTTTTATTGTGGCAACGTATTCTTAACTTGCGTTAGACGTAGACTTTCTTATTGAAAGTTTTTATGGTGGAGTTCCGCGACTAGAATTGACTGCCAATATATAAAAAACGCCTAAGACAATTTATTATGTCTCAGGCTTATTCTTTAATTTAATTATCCTAATGATACGTCTAATATCATCATTATTACAAAACCAAGCATTAAGCTTAATGTAGCTAAATCTGTATTATTACCCGATTGAGAATCAGGAATAAGCTCTTCTACAACTACAAAAATCATTGCTCCTGCTGCAAAAGCTAATGCATAAGGTAGTACTGGAGTGATAAAAATAATTGCAATGGCACCTATAGTTGCAAAAATAGGTTCTACTATTGCTGATGCTTGACCATAATTAAATGCTTTAAAACGTGTTGCACCAGCGGCTCTAATCGGCATGGACAAAGCAGCTCCTTCTGGAATATTCTGAATACCAATACCAATTGCTAAACCAAGGGCTCCAAAAAAGGTAGCTTGTCCATTTCCAGTTGCAATTCCTCCAAATGCTACACCAATTGATAAACCTTCAGGAATATTGTGTAAAGTGATAGCTAATACTAGTAAAGCATTTTTACTTAAAGAAGTTTTAACGCCTTCTCGATATTGACTTTTATCACCGATTTTTTGGTGTATATGTGGAATGACTGCATCAAGTCCTCTAATAAACACACCACCTAGAATAAAACCAGTCGCAGCAGGTAACCAAGCAGGTAAATGACCATTTGTACCATAATCAATGGAAGGTTGTAATAAAGACCAAAAACTTGCAGCAATCATAATTCCAGCGGCAAAACCTTGCATAGAAGTTAGAATTTTTTTGTTTACAGTCTTAAAAATAAAGACTGATGCAGCACCTAAAGCAGTTAATAACCAAGTGATAATACCGGCAATAAGTGCTTGAAGATAAGGTGGTAAATTTTCGAAAAAGTCTATCATATCTATTTTCTCCTTATATCATTTAGCATTAAAAAGGTGTATAATATATAGAACTGAATTAAGCTTATCAGAAATATATTGAAATTTCGATATTAAAAAGGAAGTAAAAATATGGAAGCGTATAAAATAGAACAACTAAATAAATCATATGCTGATAAAGTTATTTTTGATGACTTAAATCTCTCTATTTCTGAACATGAAAAAATTGGACTTGTAGGTATAAATGGTACTGGTAAAAGTACTTTATTAAAAGTCATTGGTGGTTTAGATGAAGATTTTTCAGCCGATATAACTCATCCTAATCAGTATCGCATTCGTTATTCTTCACAGAAGCAACATTTAGATGGTGATATGACAGTATTTCAAGCTGTTCTAAGTTCCGATACAGATACTTTACGTATTATTAAAACATATGAAGAAGCTGTGACTATATATACAGAACATCAAAACGATGCGAATTTTAAAAAAATGATGGAAGCTCAAGAACTTATGGATCAACATCATGCATGGGATTATAATGCTGAAATTAAAACTATTTTATCAAAATTAGGTATTAATGATACGACTAAAAAAGTTAAAGAATTATCAGGCGGACAACAAAAACGTGTTGTCTTAGCTAAGACGCTTATTGAACAACCTGATTTGTTATTGTTAGATGAGCCTACAAACCATTTAGACTTTGAATCAATTAATTGGTTAATTAACTATGTTAAGCAATATCCACATACAGTTTTATTTGTGACACATGATCGCTATTTTTTAAATGAGATTGCTACACGTATTGTGGAATTAGATAGAGGAAAACTTAAATCTTATCCAGGAAACTATGAAGATTACATTGCAATGAAAGCTGAAAATGAAGTGATTGAACAAAAACAACAAGAAAAGCAAAAAGCACTTTATAAACAAGAACTTGCATGGATGCGTACAGGCGCAAAAGCAAGAACGACAAAACAACAAGCTCGAATTAACCGATTTAATGATTTAGAGACAGAAGTTCAATCTCATCATCAAAAAGATAAAGGTCAGCTCAATCTTGCTTATTCTAGATTAGGCAAACAAGTATTTGAGTTAGATCATTTAACGAAAAAGATTCAAAATAAAATATTATTCAAAGATGTAACAGAAATCATTCAAAGTGGTCAAAGAATTGGTATTGTTGGCCCAAATGGTGCAGGGAAGACGACAATGTTAAATATTTTAAATCAAGATGATACTGATTATTCTGGAGAATTAAAAGTTGGCCAAACTGTAAAAATAGCTTATTTTAAACAAACAGAAGAAACTTTGGATAGAGATATACGTATGATTGACTATTTGAGAGAAGAAAGTGAAGTGGCAAAAGAAAAAGATGGTACTTCAGTTTCAGTTACTCAATTGTTAGAGCGATTTCTATTTCCGAGTGCTGCTCATGGTAAAAAGATTTATAAATTATCAGGTGGAGAGCAAAAACGATTATATTTATTGAGATTGCTTGTTCATCAACCTAATGTTCTGTTACTTGATGAGCCAACCAATGATCTTGATACTGAAACATTAACAATTTTAGAAGACTACATTAGTACATTCGGAGGGTCAGTAGTTACTGTAAGTCATGATCGTTATTTTTTAAATAAAGTAGCACAAGAATATTGGTACATTCACGATGGCCAATTAGAACGTATTATTGGAACATTCGAAGATTATGAGGCCTATAAAAAAGAAAAAGATCGACAGGATACACTTGAAAAACAAGCTCAACAACCTAAAACTAAATCAAACATTCGTAAAAAGACGGGACTGTCTTATAAAGAAAAACGGGAATATGAAGCCCTAATGGAACGTATTGAAACGACAGAACATAGACTAGAGCAGATTGATGTTGAAATGGTAGAAGCGAGCGCTGACTACGCTAAAATAAAAGAATTAAATGAAGAAAAAGAACATCTAGAGCAGTCATATGATGTAGACATCACGAGATGGAGTGAATTAGAAGAAATAAAAGAGCAATAAGGGGAATGTAAGTATGGAAGCAACTTTGTCACATTATTTTGGTTATGATACGTTTAGACCAGGTCAAAAAGAGATAATTTCTAAAATATTAAATCATCATAATGTATTAGGTGTCTTGCCTACAGGTGGTGGTAAATCAATATGTTATCAAGTGCCTGGTTTAATGTTAGGTGGTACAACGATAGTAATAAGTCCATTGATTTCTTTAATGAAAGACCAAGTGGATCAGTTAAAAGCAATGGGTATCGAAGCAGCCTATCTAAATAGTAGTTTAAATAAAAAACAACAATCTGAGATTGAAAATAAGTTAATCACTGAAGGCATTCAATTTTTATATGTGGCACCTGAACGTTTTGAAAGTAACTATTTTTTAAACTTGCTTAGTCAAATTGATATTAACTTAATTGCATTTGATGAGGCTCACTGTATTTCAAAATGGGGACATGATTTTAGACCTAGTTATCAAAGCGTCATAAACAAAGTGTTTACACTACCTCAAGATTTTACGATTGTAGCTCTTACAGCTACAGCTACGGCCGAAGTTCAACAGGATATTATGGAAAAATTAAATATCCGAAAAGAAGATGAAATTAAAACAAGTACCAAAAGACGTAATCTCATTTTTAAAGTAAATCCGACATATCAAAGACAAAAATTTGTTATTGAATATGCTAAAGCTCATAAAGATCAAGCAGGTATTATTTATTGTTCTACACGTAAACAAGTAGAAGAATTACAAGAATCTCTAGAATCTATAAATATTGCTTCTGCTATTTATCATGCAGGTTTAACAAATAAAGAAAGAGAAGAAGCTCAAAATGACTTTGTATACGATCGTATTAAAGTTGTTATCGCAACAAATGCATTTGGAATGGGTATTGATAAATCTAATGTTCGTTATGTTATTCATTACAATATGCCTGGAGACCTTGAATCATACTATCAAGAAGCAGGTCGTGCAGGACGAGATGGCTTAAAAAGTGAATGTATTTTATTATTTAGTGAAAGAGATAAAGGATTACATGAATATTTTATTACTGTTTCGCAAGCAGATGATGATTATAAAGATAAAATGGGCGAGAAACTAACTAAAATGATTCAGTATACTAAAACGAAAAAGTGCTTAGAAGCGACAATTGTACATTATTTTGAACCAAATGCGCGTCTAGAGGAATGCGGTCAATGTAGTAATTGTATTCAACAAAATAAAACTTATGACATGACCAATGAAGCAAAAATGATTATTAGTTGTATCGCACGCATGCGTCAACAAGAAAACTATCATGTTATTATTCAAGTGTTACGTGGAGAATTGAGTGATTATATTAAATACAATCATTATCATCAACTTACAACACATGGATTGATGAAAGACTATACTACTTCAGAGTTAAGTCATTTAATTGATGAGTTACGGTTTAAAGGCTTTTTAAATGAATATAATGAAATTCTAACGTGTGATGAAAGTGTGAAAGAATTATTGAATAATGATGTCACAGTGTATACGACGCCATTTAAACATAAAAGTAAGGAAAAAGTTTTCATTAATACAATAGAAGGCGTTGATCGTGCTTTATATAGTGAATTAGTAGAAGTTCGCCGTCAATTAAGTGAAAAGTTGAATATTGCGCCTGTGAGTATTTTTTCTGACTATACATTGGAAGAGTTTGCTAAACGTAAACCAGAATCTAAACAAGAAATGATTGCGATAGATGGTGTGGGAAGCTATAAGTTAAAACATTATTGTCCTAAATTTCTTGAAACAATCCAATCATATAAAACGAATATCTAACAAAAAATTAAATATGACTTAATAAAACAACTTAGAAGCTAGAAAAATGTTTTAAGTTGTTTTATTTTTTATTGTTAAAAAATAATTAGTATTTAAATCTATTAAGTATGAATTTATCAATAAAAATGATTTAATAGAAAATAAGCAATATAAATTTTATAGTGATGTGAAGGAAATGAAGGTGACAAGATGATAGAGTTTAAAAATGTAACAAAACGTTATGGAACGAATGTTGCAGTTGATGATGTGAGTTTTAAGATTAATGAAGGAGAATTTTTTATTTTAATCGGACCTTCAGGTTGTGGAAAAACAACTACTTTAAAAATGATTAATCGATTAATACCGTTAAGTGAAGGATACATTTATTTTAAAGATAAGCCAGTGAGTGATTATCCAGTTTATGAGATGCGTTGGGATATTGGATATGTACTACAACAAATCGCATTATTTCCACATATGACGATTAAAGAAAATATCGCACAAGTTCCTCAAATGAAAAAGTGGAAAGACAAAGATATTCATCAACGTGTAGATGAATTATTAGATATGGTTAGATTAGATCCAAATACATACCGAGATCGTAAACCAGATGAATTATCGGGAGGACAACGTCAACGTGTAGGCGTGGTAAGAGCATTAGCAGCTGATCCTCCAGTAATATTAATGGATGAACCTTTTAGTGCGTTAGACCCCATTAGTAGAGAAAAATTACAAGATGATTTATTAGAATTACAAACGAAAATTAAAAAGACAATTATTTTTGTAACACACGATATACAAGAAGCAATGAAATTAGGAGATCGTATTTGTTTATTAAATGATGGTCGTGTTGAACAAATTGACACACCTGAAGGATTCCAAGAGCATCCTAAAAATCAATTTGTTCGAGAGTTTATGGGCGATCACTTGCATAAAGATATCAATAATTCAAAAATCTCCGATCTAAATCTTACAAGAACACTTACTGAATATGACGAAAAACAAGGATACCCAATTATAAAAGATAGTATGAAACTTCAAGATATTTACGAGATACTTGCTAAACATGAAGCAGTCATTGTAGAAAATAATCATGCTTTAACACAGTCATTATTAAGAAGAGAAGATGTTTTTGACTATCTATCTAAAAATGATAAGGAGGGTTAAAGCATGAACGAATTTTTAACAACGCTCAATGATCGTAGAGGAGAATTACTAAGAACAATTTTTGAGCACATACAAATTTCTTTTATTGCTTTATTTATCGCAATTTTAATTGCAGTACCACTTGGTATTGCTTTAACTAAAACAAAGCGTTTATCTGAAGTTGTAATGAATATTGCAGCGGTATTACAAACTATTCCATCCCTTGCTTTACTTGGATTAATGATTCCAATTTTTGGTATAGGAAAAGTTCCAGCAATTATTGCATTAGTAGTATATGCGCTATTACCTATTTTAAGAAATACATATACAGGTATTAAAGAAGTAGAGCCTTCTCTAACAGAAGCAGCCAAAGGTATCGGTATGAAACCAATGCGACGTTTAACTAAAGTCGAGTTACCTATTGCAATGCCAGTCATTATGGCAGGTATACGTACAGCTATGGTGCTTATTATTGGTACTGCTACATTAGCTGCATTAATTGGAGCAGGTGGATTAGGGGATTTGATCTTATTAGGTATTGATCGTAACAATACAGCACTTATATTGATTGGCGCTATTCCAGCTGCATTATTAGCTATTTTATTTGATTTTATATTGCGTTATATGGCGAAATTATCTTATAAAAAACTTCTTATTACACTAGGTATTATTCTATTAATTATCTTACTTGTTATTGTTGTTCCACTCTTTGGTAAAAAAGGTGCAACGATTACTATGGCAGGAAAATTAGGTTCTGAACCTTCAATTATTACGAATATGTATAAAATATTAATTGAAGAGGAAACACATGATACAGTTAATGTTAAAAGTGGTATGGGTAAAACCTCATTCTTATTTAATGCGTTAAAATCAGACGATATAGATGGGTACTTAGAATTTACAGGTACAGTATTAGGAGAACTTACTAAAGAGGATCTAAAATCTAAAAAAGAAGCTGATGTATATCACCAAGCTAAAGCAAGTTTAGAGAAAAAATATGATATGACGATGCTTAAACCAATGAAATATAATAATACCTATGCTTTAGCTGTTAAAAGAGATTTTGCTAAAAAGTATAATTTGCAATCAATTGGTGATTTACGTAAAGTACAAGGTCAACTTAAACCAGGATTTACTATGGAATTTAAAGATAGAGATGATGGTTATAAAGCAGTAGCTAAAAAATATAACTTGAATCTTTCTAATATTAAACAAATGGAACCTAAACTACGTTATACGGCAGTAGAGAAAGGTGACATTAATCTTATTGATGCGTATTCTACAGATGCTGAATTAAAACAATATGATATGGTAGTACTTAAAGATGATAAACATGTTTTCCCACCTTATCAAGGTGCTCCAATGTTTAAAGAAAAGTTTCTAAAAGAACATCCGGAAATTAAAAAAGCTTTAAATCAATTATCAAATAAAATTACGGATGAACAAATGCAAGAAATGAATTATAAAGTGACAGTGAAAAATGAAGATCCATATAAAGTTGCTAAACAATATTTAGAAAAAGAAGGATTGGCACATTAAATTTGTAAAAAGCTCATAGATACATTTTATCTATGAGCTTTTTAACACATAAAGTATAAATCGATAATTTATGGTACTATTTTAATTAATAAGTGAAAAAGGAAAGTAACTTAATTTATATAGGAGTGATCATAAATGAAAAAACAACTACAACAATTATCGGCATATCAACCTGGGTTATCACCGCAAGCACTTAAAGAAAAATTTGGTATAGAAGGTGAGTTATATAAACTAGCATCGAATGAAAATTTATATGGACCATCACCTCGTGTAAAAGAAGCAATTGAAGCGCACTTAGATGAGTTATTCTACTATCCGGAAACAGGCTCTCCATCATTACGAAAAGCAATTAGTAAGCATTTAAATGTTGATGAATCTCGAATTTTATTTGGCGCAGGTTTAGATGAAGTAATACTTATGATTTCTAGAGCAGTTTTAACACCAGGAGATAAAATTGTGACAAGTGAAGCTACTTTTGGACAATATTATCATAATGCGATTGTTGAATCAGCTGAAGTTGTAAAAGTACCGTTAAAAAATGGCGGATTTGATTTGGAAGGCATTTTAAAAGAGGTTAATTCTGATACCTCATTAGTATGGTTATGTAATCCTAATAATCCTACAGGTACATATTTTAGTCATGATGAATTAGAGTCATTTTTGGAACGTGTTCCAAGTCATGTGCCAGTCTTAATTGATGAAGCGTATTTCGAATTCGTCACTGCTGAAGATTATCCTGATACATTAAAACTACAAGAACGCTTTGATAATGCATTTTTATTAAGAACATTTTCTAAAGCATATGGATTAGCAGGTTTACGTGTAGGATATGTTGTGGCAACAAATGAAGCTATTGAAAAATGGAATATCATTCGTCCACCATTTAATGTGACACGAATTTCAGAATATGCAGCGATTGCAGCATTAGAGGATCAAGATTATTTAAAAGAGATTACTAGAAAAAATGCAAAAGAACGTGAAAAGTTTTATGACATTGAACAAAGTAAACACTTTTTACCTAGTCAAACGAACTTTGTATTTGTAGTAACAGATAAGCCACAAGCATTGTATAATGAATTACTAAACGTTGGCTGTATCACTAGACCATTTCCTAATGGAGTACGTATTACAATTGGATTTGAAGAACAAAATAATAAAATGATTGAAGTATTAAAACAATTTAATTATTAAACTAATGAAAAACCTTTAATTACGATTCATGACGAATTAAAGGTTTTTTGCTATACTTTGAAAATGTGCAAAAGATAACTAAGGAAGTGATAGCATGGCACGTAAATCTATAGCAATAGATATGGATGAAGTATTAGCAGATACTTTAGGTGCAATTATTGAAGCAGTTAATATTGAAACTAAATTAGGAATTACAATGGAATCATTAAATGGTCACAAATTAAACCATGTGATTCCTGAACATGATGGGTTAGTAAGAGATATTTTAAGAGCGCCAGAGTTTTTTAGACATCTTAAAGTGATACCACATGCTCAAGAGGTAGTAAAAAAACTTAATGAGCATTATGATGTATATATCGCTACAGCGGCAATGGACGTACCCACTTCATTTCATGATAAATATGAATGGTTATTAGAATATTTTCCATTTTTAGATCCACAGCATTTTATTTTTTGTGGAAGAAAAAATATTGTTAAAACAGATTATTTAATAGATGATAATCCTCGTCAGCTTCAAATTTTCGAAGGAGAACCTATTATCTTTACGGCTGCACATAATATAAATGAAACCCGTTTTAAACGAGTGAATGGCTGGAAAGATGTAGAAACAATGTTTTTAAATAACAATTAAAGTAAAAAGGTATGTATGAAGCTTGAAGCAATCATACATACCTTTTGATTATGATATAGTTGTTATTTCTCATCATTCGACAAAGTAAGGATATTGATTGCTCTAGGTAACACATCAATAGTGATAGGTGTTTCTAAATTAATTTCTCCATCAATATCTACTTTCATAGTTGGTTCAGTGCGTAATGTTATGTGAGAACCTGGAATATGATTAATTCCTTCGGTAATTTCATTCCAATTCATGCTATCTCTTTTTTTGAAAATATCGTTTAAAATACTAAAACTTTGTTGTTCAAATATAAAACTATTTAATTTTCCATCTTGTGGAGAAAGATCTGTAAGTGGAATGCGACTGCCACCAATATTAGGTCCATTTGCTATAACTAGCATAGACGTATTTCCTTTATATTCTTTGTCGTCTACTGTCAATGTATAGTCAAAATGGTCGGGATTCATGAGTGTTTTTACAGTAGAACCAACATAGCTTAATTTTCCAAAGATATCTTTGCGTCCTTCTTGAACATTTTCAGCATTTTGCACAATAAGTCCTAGCCCGACAAAGTTAAGTACATAATTATCATTTACTTTCATAACATCATATGACTCAACATGTGAAGACAACAATTGTTCACTAGCTTTTTTGAAGTCAGGATTTAAGTTTAATGTTTTAGTAAAATCGTTAAATGTTCCACCTGGAATGATACCTATAGGAAGGTTTAGATCATATTTCATCACACCATTAATCAATTCGTTAACTGTACCGTCTCCTCCCAATATAAAAACGATATCGATATCATTACTATAAGTATGGTCTTTTATTTCTTTACAATATCTTTCAATGTCACCTTCATTTTCACTTAATTGTATTGAAAGATGCTTACATAACTGAGTTAGTGATTTAGCGACTTCTCCCAATCCATCATATATATCTTTAAGTCCGCTATGTTCATGGTAAAATAACACCCCATGATTATACTGTTGCTCCATAGTTCAACCTACTTTCATTTAAAATTATATTATAAATAATTACCCTGAATTTTATAATTTTAAATATATAAGTAAAAAATACTTCTAGATGTTATAACTAGAAGTATTTTTTTACTATTTTGTATTTAATTAGTGAATACCTTTCATAGCTTTCGTAATCTTAGGTGAGAAAACTAAAATGATAAGAGTAATAACAATAGCAACTGTGCCTAAGAAAATAAAATAATTAGTCTGACCAAGTGGTTTAATTAATTTTACTAATGTACCGTTAATTGCTTGCGCTGAAGCATTTGTTAATAGCCATACACTCATCATTTGAGCATTAAATGCTTTAGGTGCAAGTTTAACAGCAGCACTATTACCTGTAGGTGATAAACAAAGTTCCCCAATAACACAGATTACATATGATAAAATAACCCAGTTAACTGAGAATTGTGTAGGTCCATAACCTAAACCAACTAATCCAATTAGAATGTATGATAAACCTGCTAGTAATGTACCAATACTAAATTTAATAGCTAAAGAAGGTTGCTTTTTACCCATTTTTAACCAAATCATAGAAATAACTGGTGCAAATAATAAAATAAATAATGGATTGATAGATTGGAACAAAGCTTCCCCAAATCGAGTTGTCCAACCAAATAAGTTGAGTTGCATGTCAGAACGTTCCAAACCATAAATATTTAAAACGTTAGAACCTTGTTCTTGAATTGACCAGAATAACATACCTAAAATAAATAAAGGTATAAATGCTTTTACTCGAGAACGTTCTACATCGGTAACGTCTTTACTACGAAGCATAGTTGTAAAGTAAATGATTGGTAAAGCTACTCCTAGAACTAATACAGTATTACTAATTAAATCGAAGGAAAGTGTATGAGTATAATATGTAACCAATAATACGACAATCACAATTGCTACTATGATACCGATAATCATTCCATATTTACGCTTTTCTTCTTTAGATAGTGGATTAGTAGGTTTCATTCCAACACTACCTAAATTTTTTCTATTAAATAATAAATACCAAACAAGACCTAATGCCATACCAATAGCTGCAAGAAGGAAGCCACCATGGAAATTACGTATATCTACAAAATGTTGCAGTATGATAGGTGAAATTAATGCACCTAAGTTAACAGACATATAGAAAATAACGAAACCTGCATCAATACGTGTATCATTTTCAGGATATAAACGACCTACAATATTTGAAATATTAGGTTTCATTAAACCTGATCCGATAATAATAAAGAACATTGATGAGAATAAACCAAATAAGGCGAATGGTAAACTTAAACAGATATGTCCAATAATAATAAGTACAGCACCTAATAAAGTAGCACCACGTGTGCCTGTAATTCTATCAGCAATCCATGCGCCAGGAATAGAAGACATGTAAATCAGTGCTCCATATACTGACATAATTGACATTGCTGTAGTTTTATCAATACCTAATCCATTTTGGTGTATTGCGAAATACATATAAAATATGAGCATCGCACGCATACCATAGTAACTGAATCTTTCCCAAAACTCTACGAAAAAGAGCACACCTAGTCCCCTAGGATGACCGAAAAATCCTTTCTGTGGTATTGATTGAATTGTTTGTTCATGGGAGTTATTTGTTGCCATTAACATCCCACTCCTTTCTTTCCTAATATGACTGATTACTATGTAAATAAGATTGTATAATTAAGTTTCACAAGAATGTCTTAAAAAATATAAATTTTTAGAATTTTCAGTCAAATAAAATATAATAACTTATAAAAATAAAAGTTTTTATTGCTCATGAACCTATATCTTTATAAATTTCAACGATAATATTAAAATACGCTTTAATTTAATAAATCGCAATAGTTTATTAAAAAAATCTAGAATAAAAATGACTCCTTTTATATTACATTAGTAAAAATAAAAGGAGTTAAAAACATTTTATCGATTGTCTATTTTTTCAGGATACATATCGTGATTCATTAAACGATGTTCGGCCATCTTTTCATATTTAGAGTTTGGACGACCATAATTCGTATATGGATCTATTGAAATGCCTCCACGTGGCGTGAACTTACCCCATACTTCTATATAATGAGGATCCATTAAGTCAATTAAGTCATTCATGATAATATTCATACAATCTTCGTGAAAATCACCATGATTTCTAAAACTAAATAAATATAATTTTAGTGATTTTGATTCTACCATTTTTATATTTGGTATATATGAAATATAAATTGTAGCAAAATCGGGTTGTCCAGTGATAGGGCAAAGAGAAGTGAATTCTGGACAATTAAACTTTACAAAATAATCTCTTCCTTGATGTTTATTATCAAAAGTTTCGAGTACTTGGGGTGTATAGTCAAATTCATATTTATTATTTTGATTGCCTAATAATGTAATATCTTGTAATTCTTCTTTATTGCGACCTTGTGTCATAATTTGCCTCCTAATTGTTAGATGTATTAGATTGTCTACGTGCTTTTTCAAACATAAAGTAACTAGCGCCAATAATGATGATATAACCTATAAATGCATAGAAATCTGGTGTTTCTCCGAATAATATAAAGCCAAATAATGCAGTAAATAATATAGAAGCATACGTAAAAATAGAAATGTCTTTTGCTGGAGCAAAACTATATGCTAATGTAATACCAATTTGTCCTACTGCCGCTGATAATCCAGCTCCTAATAAATATATAATTTGTAACTTTGTCATCGGTTCATATGTTGCAATAGAAAATGGAATAAGAACGATGACTGAAAATAATGAAAAATAAAATACAATAGTATAAGGTGCTTCACGTTTACTTAATGCTCGTACACAAGTATATGCAGATGCAGCGAAGATACCTGAGAATAAACCGGCTAAAGAAGAGAACATAGTTGAAGAAAATTCTGGTTTAACAATGAATAACATACCAAAAATAGCAATTAACATAGCTATAATTTGATACCTTTTAATATTCTCTTTTAAAAATATTAAACTTAATAAAATAGTCCAAAAAGGGTTAAGCTTCATTAAAGTATCAGCATCACTTAACACCATGTGATCAATAGCGTAAATATTTAGTAATACCCCTATAAGACCTAACGTCGATCTAGTCATTAAAAGGGGTTGACTACTCATTTTACCCAATATAGGTTGCCTATATTTTATTATGAAAAATAATGGAATAAACATGGCTACCAAATTTCTTGCTAAAGATTTTTGAAATACAGGTAAGTCTCCGGCTAGTCTAAAAAAAACAGACATAAAACTAAAACCAATAGCAGAAATTAAAATAGCAATGATACCTTTTACCTTAGGATTCAAAGTATATCTCCTCATTTATAAAAATTTAACGTCTATATATTAGCATAATTTATTTGTGGATGCATAAGTACTTGCAAAGATAAAAAAGAAAAACTATAATGATAACGAACATATGTTCTTAATATGGTTAAATATACTCTAAATTTTTAATTCGTAAAATAGAAATTTATTCGGCTTTTAATATAAAAAATGAGTTATTTTTTTAATAAATGGCTAACAATATATTATGATTTACATTCTTATGTATTGGAAATCCCGAATAAATAAGGTTTAGTAATGGTAGGCAAAAAATCAAGTGAAATACCTTAAAAAAACTAAAATAAAATTTTCTTAGTTTTTAATATAGCTATGATGCACCTTTAACCGATTTCACGAACATTTGACATCAAATATTAACTTTTAATTAGGGTACCATTTATGTATAATGAAACACAGAATATAGTGTTGGGTTTTGAATTGAGACACAATATGTTGTGTTTGAGGAAAATAGAAAGATTGTATGAATAATTCATTTTAGTAGCAATTTCACACTTATTTGGGTTGGTTTTTTCGGAATCTACACTATTTACATGAACGATTTATAAATAATGATTTTTAAAGATTAATAATTAGAAACACAATATGTAGTATTAACTTGATTAAGTTAACGAAATGATATTCGTTCTAAAAGTAAGTTTTCTTATAAGACTAAGAGAACTTCTTTTTAATTAATAAGATTGTCGAAAGAGGGCGTTCCTATGAAAGTAGTTTATTTCTCTTTTTCAGGAAATGTACGAAGATTTATAAAACGTAGTGAAATTAAAAATGTATTAGAAATCAATAAAGACAATTGTAAGGATAGTATAGAAGAACCTTATATTTTAGTTACAGGTACAATTGGTTTTGGTGAAGTTCCTAAGGAAGTACAGTCTTTTCTAGAAGTTAATCATGCCTATATACGTGCTGTTGCTGCTAGTGGTAATCGTAACTGGGGACAAAACTTTGCGAAAGCAGGTCGAACAATTTCTGAAACATACCATGTGCCTTTATTAATGAAATTTGAGGTTCAAGGTACAAATAAAGATGTTATCGAATTTAGAGATAAGGTGGGGCATTTCAATGAAGATTATGGACGAGAAAAAGTACAATCATATTGAATTAAACAATGAAGTAACTAAACGTAAAGACAATGGCTTTTTTAATCTTGAGAAAGATCAAGAAGCTTTAAACGTTTACTTAGAAGAAATTAGCGATAAAACAATTTATTTTGATAGCGAAATTGAACGTTTACATTACTTAGTAGATAATCATTTTTATTTTAATGTATTTAAGAAGTATAGCGAAGAAGATTTAATAGAAATTATCGAATTCGCAAAATCTATTAATTTTGAATTTGCTAGTTATATGTCTGCAAGCAAATTTTATAAAGATTATGCTTTAAAAACAAATGATAAATCTAAGTACTTAGAAGACTATAATCAACATGTTGCCATAGTTGCTCTATATTTAGCAGATGGTAATAAAGAACAAGCTAAACAATTTATTTTAGCGATGATTGAACAACGTTATCAACCTGCTACACCTACATTTTTAAATGCAGGACGCGCACGTCGTGGAGAGCTTGTTTCATGTTTTTTACTAGAAGTTGATGATAGTCTAAACTCAATTAATTTCATAGATTCTACTGCTAAACAATTAAGTAAAATTGGTGGTGGCGTGGCTATCAATTTATCTAAATTACGTGCACGTGGTGAAGCAATTAAAGGTATTAAAGGCGTAGCTAAAGGTGTATTACCTGTAGCAAAAGCATTAGAGGGTGGATTTAGTTATGCTGATCAATTAGGTCAACGTCCTGGAGCTGGAGCAGTATATTTAAACATTTTCCATTATGATGTTGAAGAATTCTTAGATACTAAAAAAGTAAATGCCGATGAAGACTTACGTCTATCAACAATTTCCACTGGTCTTATTGTTCCATCTAAATTCTTTGATTTAGCTAAAGAAGGTAAAGACTTTTATATGTTTGCACCTCATACTGTAAAACAAGAATATGGAGTGACATTAGACGATATTGATATTGAAAAATATTATGATGAACTTGTAGCTAATCCTAATGTTCTTAAAAAGAAAAAAGATGCACGAGAAATGTTGAATATGATTGCTCAAACACAACTGCAATCAGGCTATCCATATTTAATGTTTAAAGATAATGCGAATAAAGTACATGCGAATTCAAATATTGGTCAAATTAAAATGAGTAATTTATGTACTGAAATTTTCCAATTACAGGAAACATCAATTATTAATGACTATGGAATTGAAGATGAAATTAAACGTGATATTTCATGTAATTTAGGTTCATTGAACATAGTGAATGTAATGGAAACGGGTAAATTCAGAGATTCAGTACATACTGGAATGGATGCATTAACAGTAGTAAGTGACGAAGCAAATATTCAAAATGCACCAGGTGTGAAAAAAGCAAATAATGAGTTACATTCTGTAGGTTTAGGTGTAATGAACTTACATGGCTATTTAGCGAAAAATAAAATTGGCTATGAATCTGAAGAAGCCAAAGATTTTGCTAATATTTTCTTTATGATGATGAACTATTATTCAATTGAACGTTCTATGGAAATTGCTAAAGAACGTGGAGAAGCATATCAAGATTTTGATAAATCAGATTATGCAAGTGGCAAATATTTTGATTTTTATACATCACAAGAGTTCGTGCCACAATTTGAAAAAGTAAAAGAATTATTTGCTAATATGCAAATTCCTACATCAGAAGACTGGAAATCATTACAACAACAAGTACAAGAATATGGTTTATATCATGCTTATCGATTAGCTATTGCACCAACTCAAAGTATTTCATATGTTCAGAATGCAACTAGTTCGGTCATGCCAATCGTAGATCAAATTGAGCGACGTACGTATGGAAATGCTGAAACATTTTATCCAATGCCTTTCTTATCACCTGAAACAATGTGGTACTATAAATCAGCATTTAATACTGATCAAATGAAACTTATAGATTTAATTTCAACAATTCAAACACATGTAGACCAAGGGATTTCAACAATTTTATATGTTAATTCTGAAATTTCAACACGTGAATTGTCACGATTATACGTATACGCACATCACAAAGGACTGAAATCTTTATACTATACACGTAATAAATTATTAAGTGTTGAAGAATGTACAAGTTGTGCAATTTAATTAATAGTGAAATAAATATTTAGAGGAAAGATTAAATTATTCTCATAGAGAAGCTTTTTAATCTTATCCTCTTAAATAATGTAATGGTTAATAAATAGAGGAGGATTTTATTAATGAAGGCCGTCAATTGGAATACTCAAGAAGATATGACAAATATGTTTTGGCGTCAAAACATTTCACAAATGTGGGTAGAAACAGAATTTAAAGTTTCAAAGGATATAGCAAGTTGGAAGACACTAACAGAGGATGAAAAAAATACGTTTAAACGTGCTTTAGCAGGTTTAACTGGATTAGATACACATCAAGCGGATGATGGTATGCCATTAATTATGCTACATACAACGGATTTACGTAAAAAAGCAGTTTATTCATTTATGCAAATGATGGAACAAATTCATGCTAAAAGTTATTCACATATTTTTACAACGTTACTTCCATCTAGTGAAACAAATTATCTATTAGATACTTGGGTAATTGAAGAGCCTCATTTAAAATATAAATCTGATAAAATTATCTCTAATTATCATAAACTTTGGGGAAAAGAAGCCTCTATTTTTGATCAATATATGGCAAGAGTTTCAAGTGTTTTCTTAGAAACATTCTTGTTCTATTCTGGTTTCTATTATCCACTTTATCTTGCGGGTCAAGGAAAAATGACAACTTCTGGTGAAATTATTAGAAAAATTTTACTTGATGAATCAATTCATGGAGTATTTACTGGTTTAGATGCTCAAAGTTTACGTAACGAGCTATCAGAAAATGAAAAACAAAAAGCTGATAAAGAAATGTATAAGTTGTTAGAAGAACTATATAAAAATGAGGTATCATATACACATATGTTATATGATGATATCGGTTTAACTGAAGATGTTTTAAATTATGTACAATATAATGGGAATAAAGCTTTATCAAACTTAGGATTTGAACCTTATTTTGAAGAAAAAGAGTTTAATCCTATTATTGAAAATGCATTAGATACATCAACAAAAAATCATGACTTTTTCTCAGTAAAAGGAGACGGCTATACATTAGCACTTAACGTGGAAGCTTTACAAGACGAAGATTTTATTTTTGAAGATTAGAATAATAACTAATTTTAGAAAAACTAATTGTAGAATCATCACTGCAATTAGTTTTTTTAATTTCTCTATAAAAAATAAAAGAATATTAGTATTACTATTGAAAAATTTATTATGACAATTTAATATATAGTTAAATGATAATCATTTTCAATGGAAATGGTATATATACTAAGGAGCATTACGAATGAGGTTTCTATTCAAAGGTTATACATTATTAATCATTTTAGTGATATTAAGTATACTTTCTTTATTTATTGGCGTAAGTCAATTATCAATAACTGATCTTTTTCATTTGTCAGATAATCAGAAAAATATTTTATTTTCTAGTCGTATTCCTAGAACTATAAGTATTCTTTTATCTGGAAGTTCTCTTGCTTTAGCAGGACTAGTTATGCAACAGATGATGCAAAATAAATTTGTAAGTCCTACTACAGCTGGAACAATGGAATGGGCAAAATTAGGAATATTACTTTCACTCATATTTTTCCCAAAAGGTCATATATTGATTAAATTGACTTTTGCAGTTGCATTAAGCCTAGGAGGAACATTTTTATTCGTTAAACTAATCAATTTTATAAAAGTGAAAGAAGTTATTTTTGTCCCGCTCTTAGGTATTATGATTGGTGGCATTGTTTCAAGTTTTACCACTTTTATAGCATTAAGAACGAATGCACTACAAAGTATTAATAATTGGTTGAATGGGAATTTTGCTGTTATTACAAGCGGCCGTTATGAAATTTTATATTTAGCTATTCCTTTATTAATTATCGCTTATATATTTGCTAATCACTTTACGATTGCTGGAATGGGCAAAGATTTTAGTCATAATTTAGGTGTTAAATATGAACAAATTATAAATATTGCGCTTTTAATCACTGCAACATTGACAGCATTAGTTGTCGTGACAGTCGGAACATTACCGTTTTTAGGTTTAATTGTTCCTAATATTATTTCAATGTATAGAGGCGACCACTTGAAAAATGCATTACCTCATACATTAATGCTAGGTTCTATATTTGTATTGTTTTCCGATATTATTGGTAGATTAATTGTTTACCCTTATGAAATAAATATTGGTTTAACAATAGGAGTATTTGGAACGATTGTTTTCTTAGTTTTATTGATGAAAGGTAGAAATAATTATGCAAATTAGTGCTAATAAAAAAATATTAATTCTCTTTCTTTTTACGATTTGCATGGCTGCTTTCTACTTACTAGTAGGTTTGGATTTTGAAATTTTTCAATATCAGTTTGAAAGTCGAATAAGAAAATTAGTTTTAATTTTACTTGTTGGTGGATCTATTAGTACGGCAGTTGTTATTTTCCAATCTATCACTGCAAATAGATTACTTACTCCTTCAATTATGGGGTTAGACTCAGTCTATTTATTTATTAAAGTCTTGCCTGTGTTCTTATTAGGTACACAAGCCAGTGTAGTGACAAATACTTATTTGAATTTTCTTCTAACTCTCGTAGTGATGGTTCTTTTTTCTTTAGTATTATTTCAAGGCATGTTTAAATTAGGACATTTTTCGGTTTATTTTATTTTACTTGTTGGGGTAGTATTAGGAACATTTTTCCGTAGTATCACTGGATTTATTCAACTTATTATGAATCCAGATGACTTTTTAACCGTTCAAAGTGCGATGTTTGCAAGTTTTGACGCTTCTAATTCTAAACTTGTTCTTATTTCAAGTATACTTTTAATTATTTTAATTGTAATTGCTTTTATATTAAGACCTTATTTAGATGTGTTATTACTAGGGAAAGATCAGTCTATTAACTTAGGTGTATCATATGAAAAAATGACAAAACTTTTATTAATTTTAGTGGCTTTATTAGTATCAATATCTACTGCTTTAGTAGGTCCTGTTACATTTTTAGGATTATTAACAGTCAATTTAGCGCATGAATTCATGAAAACATATGAACATAAATATATTTTACCCGCAACGATTCTTATAAGTTGGATTAGTTTATTTATAGCTCAGTGGATTATAGAAAATATGTTTAAAGCTACCACTGAATTTAGTCTTATTATAGATTTAGTTGGAGGTATTTACTTCATATACTTACTTATTAAAAGGAGGAATGAAGATTGATTCAGATTAGAAATTTAGATAAAAAAATTCAGAGTAAATCTATTTTGAAAGATATAAATGTTGATATACAAAAGGGTAAGTTAACCTCTTTGATAGGTCCAAATGGAGCAGGAAAAAGTACACTTCTATCAGCAGTAAGTCGATTATTTGAATATCAGAACGGTACAATTAATATTGAAAATAAATTAATTGATGATTATAAAAGTGATGAATTAGCAAAAAAGTTAAGTATTTTAAAACAAACAAATCATACTGATATGAATATCACTGTAGAACAGCTTGTAAATTTTGGGCGTTTTCCTTATTCAAAAGGTCGAATGAAAAAAGAAGATCATGAGAAAGTGGCATATGCCATTGATTTACTACATCTAAGGGAAATCAAAGATAGAAATATAAAAACACTATCTGGAGGACAAAGACAACGTGCGTATATTGCTATGACAATTGCTCAAGATACAGAATACATTTTGTTAGATGAACCGTTAAATAATTTAGATATGAAACATTCAGTTCAAATTATGCAGATACTTCGAACATTGTGTCGCGATTTAAATAAAACGATTGTTATTGTACTCCACGATATTAATTTTGCATCTTGTTATTCAGATTACATTGTTGCACTAAAGAAAGGTGAAATTGTTAAATCTGGCCCAAAAGATAGTGTAATTGAAACAAATGTGTTAAGAGATTTATATGAAATGAATGTTCATGTAGAAGAAATTAGAGGCCAACGTATTTGTTTATATTATGATGAGGTTATCTTTTAAAATGAGATAAATATTTTTATATTTAAAGGGGTGATGCTTAGAAAATATAAAAGGAAATAGTTGAAAAATTGAGTGCCAAAGTTAACTTATAAAAGGAGAAATACATATGAAGAAAACAGTCTTATTTTTAGTCTTAACTTTAGCTTTAGTATTATCAGCGTGTAGTAATAATTCTGGTAATAAATCAAATAATGAAAATGATTCAAAAGATACAGTTTCAATTAAAAATAGCTTTTCAGCAAGTGGAAATGATGAAAGTAGTAATGAGGGTAAAAAAATTAGTAACACTGTGAAAGTGCCTAAAAATCCTAAGAACGCGGTTGTTCTAGATTATGGAGCACTAGATGTTTTAAAAGAAATGGGTGTAGCTGATAAAGTGAAAGGCTTACCAAAAGGCGAAAATAATGAATCTTTACCAAGTTTTCTAAGTGAATTTAAAAAGGATAAATATATTAATACTGGTAATTTAAAAGAAATAAATTTCGATAAAATAGCTGAAGCTAAACCGGATGTTATTTATATTTCAAGTAGAGCAGCCACTCAGAAAAATCTAGATGAGTTTAAAAAGGCAGCGCCTAAAGCTAAAGTTGTCTATGTAGGTGCAAGTGAAGATTATTATATTAAAGATATGAAAAAGAATACAGAAAATCTAGGTAAAATTTATAACAAAGAAGATAAAGCAAAAGATATGAATACAAAATTAGATCAAAAAATTTCAGATATGAAAAAACAAACTAAGAATTTCGATAAATCTGTAATGTATCTTTTAGTTAATGAAGGAGAACTTTCTACATTCGGACCAGGCGGAAGATTTGGTGATTTAGTATTTAATACACTAGGCTTTAAACCAGCGGATAAACACGTTAAAATAAGTCCACATGGTCAAAATATTAATAATGAGTATATCAGTAATCATAATCCAGATATCATTTTAGCAATGGATCGTGGATCAGTTGTGGGTGGAAAATCGACAGCTAAACAAGTGTTAAAAAATGATGTTATTAAAGATGTAACAGCAGTTAAAAATAACAATGTTTATGAATTAGACCCTAAACTATGGTACTTTGCTTCAGGTTCAACAACAACAACAGTAAAACAAATTGATGAGTTAGAAAAAGTAATTGATAAAACTAAAAAATAAATCTAGGATACTAAGTTTAGAATAAATAAAAGAGTGGGACATACATCCTAGAAAAATAGCCAGTAAATGAGTTTATTATAAATTCATTTACTGGCTTCTTTATTTACAATACTTTGTATGGTTGGCTCGATTTGTTAGGGGACAACTTTAGTCTGTAGTCTTTAGTTTGTCCTGTTCCCTCAAGAGTCTTGCCAAAATACTTTGTTTTTATATGTTATTCTATATATCATTTAATTTAAGTATTAAATTTCAAAATAGAAATGATAGTGAAATTTACAACGTGAATTAAAATGTGCTTGGCAACTTGGACAAGTTTCAGTCATCATGTATTCATGAATAGAGAGTTCATTTTGACAGACTCCACAAAGTATCGCCTTTTTATGAAATTCCTCTGCTGACCAACGCTGAATGTTATGAGATTCATGTTCGTTATGACATTGATAACAAGGATAATACTTTTCACAACATTTAAATTTAATCGCTATAATGTCAAGAAATGTATGATAGTGAATACAACGTGTTTCATTGTCTACGAGAGAACCATAAACTTTTAGCATTTTTCACATCTCCTAACATTGAGAATTTACTCTGACTCTGGATATTCGCCAATGATTCGAACTTCACGATGTAATTCAACATCAAATTTTTCTTTCACGACTTTTTGTACGTGATGAATTAAATTCTCATAATCTGTTGCTGTACCATTATCGACATTTACCATAAACCCAGCATGTTTAGTTGAGACTTCTACGCCACCAATACGATGACCTTGAAGATTTGAATCTTGAATTAATTTTCCAGCAAAATGACCTGGAGGACGTTGGAATACACTACCGCATGAAGGATATTCAAGTGGCTGTTTAGATTCACGACGTTCTGTAAGATCATCCATTTTAGCTTGAATCTCGTTCAAGTTGCCTGGTTCTAAAGTAAATGCTGCTTCAAGAACTACTAAATGTTGTTTTTGAACGACACTATTTCTATAGTCTAAATGTAATTGTTCTTTAGTCAGTTGTATCAAATCGCCGTGTTCATTTACACATAAAGCATAATCGATGCAATCTTTAATTTCTCCTCCATAGGCGCCTGCATTCATATAAACAGCACCACCAACAGAACCAGGAATGCCACAAGCAAATTCTAAGCCGGTAAGAACGTGATCTCTTGCCGCTCTCGATACATCTATAATTGCCGCACCGCTTCCTGCTATAATTGCATCATCTGAGACATTAATATGATTAAGGGATAATAGACTAATCACAATACCTCTGATACCGCCTTCGCGAATAATAATATTTGAACCATTCCCTAAATATGTAACAGGCAATTGATGTTCTTGAGCATAACGTACGATAGTTTGTACTTGTTCATTTTCGATAGGTGAAAGGTAAAAATCTGCATTTCCACCAGTTTTCGTGTATGTATAACGTTTTAACGGTTCATTAACTTTAATAATATTGTCAGGTACTAAAGATTTTAAATCTTTTAAGATGTCTTCTTGTTCTAACATAAGTACATCCTTTCTTCTCTTCTATAATCTAAACTTTATTATAGCAACTTTACATATGTTTTGCTAAAAGAGTTTAAAACAATTTGTATATCATTAAAGTGTATGATACAAATTATCAAAAAATTTCTGTTTTTGGTTTTCGTAGTATCGGATTGTTGAATTTAAATTGATAAATTCATTTTTCTGATTAGAAAACATCTGTGCTACGTGTTTTTGTGTAGACAGTACGTGATCTATAGCTAAATATTGAGTGAATAAGGGCGTATCTATTTGAATAATGTGTAATCGTATTATTTGCTTAAGATTGATCATATTATCAAATTTTGCCATCATCACTTTCTTTTTATAAGGATGGTGTAATCGATAAAAGCCTACATAATTCAATCTCTTTTCATCAAGAGAGGTAATATCATGGAGATTATTGACTCCAACTAAAACATCTAAAATCGGTTCTGTGGGATAAGAAAAATGTCTTGTTCCTCCGATATGTTGTGTGAATTTTACTGGAGAATCTAACAAGTTAAATAACAGAGCTTTAGTGTCTTCATACAACTGATGATAATCATTGACGTTGGGACAATTTATAAATGATTGAACAGATGCATACATATGTAACTCCTTCAATTAAATAATTATACAAATTCTGAAATACTATAACATAATTTATTTTCAATATAAATAACTTTATGTATAATACGGGTGTTAGGAGTGCAAAAATGAAAAAATTAATAATACTTTCATTATGTTCACTATACTGTTTGATACTTTCTGGTTGTGGTCAGAATAATAACGAAGATTTAAATCGATTCAAACAACACCTATCTAAAGTAGAGACCAAGCAAAAAAGCGTGGAAAAAGTGATGAATCAATTAGAGCTGAACCGTTTAAATGATATAAGTAAAACCGATACAACAGATAAAAATAAAAAGTCATTTGAACGACTACAGAAAAATATAAATCACCGTTTAGTGCCTGAGTTTAAAGAGTATGAAAAAGAAGCTAAACATCTTCCGGCTAAGACAAATAAAACTCGTCAATTAAAGAAAGATTATTTAAATCATGTGAGTAAGCAACATCAATCTATAAATGAAATTAAATCATTTGTAGATTTATATAATCAATCAGTTGTGGAAAATGAAAAAATTCTAAATTATACCCATTCATTTGAAATAAATAGAGCACTAGTAGAAAAAGATATACGTAAAACAAATAATCAAGAAAATGCACATCTATTAAAATCTAAAATTGAAAACAATAATCGTAATTTACGAAAAACTGCTCAAAAATATTTAGAAAAGGATAATTATCCTACTTCAAAAGCAATTAATGAGCATATAAAACCACTGATACAAAAACAGATTAAAGATTTAAATCAGACTAATATTACAGATTCACATGTAAACAATGCTCGTAAAAATGCGATAGAAATGTACTATAATTTACTTAATTATTATGAGACACGTGAAACAACTATTAAGATTGAAGATCAACTTTCAAAAATTAATGTTGAAAAACTACCTAAAACGGGTAAAGATTTAAGTAAGGGAAATCACAACTTTAAAACAGAATTAGAAAAAGTACAGCAAAACGAATAAAACCTAAATTTAAATTTTTGGTTAACATTATATGATGAAATGTGTATAATTGTAGCCATTGAGAAGTTTAATTTAAAAAAAGGGACAAAGTTAAAAAATTTAGAGGTGAATAGAATGGCTATAAAGCTGAGTTCGATTGACCAGTTTGAACAAGTATTAGAAGAACATAACGATGTATTTGTATTAAAACATAGTGACACATGTCCAATTTCAGCTGCAGCATTTGATCAATTTAATAAGTTTTTATATGAAAGAGACATAGATGGATATTATCTAGTAGTTCAAGAAGAAAGAAAACTTTCTGATTATATTGCTGAAAAGACAAATGTGAAACATGAATCACCACAAGCTTTTTATTTTGTAGATGGAAAAGCTGTATGGAATGCTAGTCATAGTGATATTAATGTATCTACATTAGCACAAGCTGAAGAATAAGAAAGATAATATATCGATTTAAGAGTCTGGTACATTTTTTGTTACCAGCTCTTTATTATATCTACATTTTTATCATTTTAAATGACTTTTATATTTATAAAATATAAAAAATGAAATATGCGATGAACCTATGTATAATGTGAAAGTGAAGTTATAACGTATGAATTTAAGAAAGATAGAAAGTGGCATGAGGTGAAAATAGAATGAAAATTTTAGTAGCCATGGATGAATTTAACGGTATTATTTCGAGTTATCAAGCGAATCGTTATGTGGAAGAGGCAATAGCAAGTCAAATTGATCATGCAGATATTGTACAGGTACCTTTATTTAACGGACGTCATGAATTATTAAATTCAGTATTTCTTTGGCAATCAGGTACAAAATATAAAGTGAATGTTCATGATGCCGATATGAATGAGATTGAAACAATATATGGACAAACTGAAGAAGGTACTGTAATTATTGAAAGTAATTTATTTTCAAAAGGTCATAAAGCAATTGAGCAACGTACTAGTTTTGGGTTAGGAGAAGTTATTTTAGATGCATTAAACAAGGACACAGATCATATTATTATATCTTTAGGTGGTATGGATAGTTTTGATGGTGGCGTAGGGATGCTACAAGCTTTAGGAGCTAAATTTTATGATGATGAAAATAGAGAACTTGACGCACGAGAAGGCGCACAAATGATTAAGTTCATTCGTCATATTGACATTTCTGGACTGCCTAGTACATTGGAAAATGTCAGACTACAAGTGATGACGGATTTTTCTAGTAAGTTGTATGGAAAAAATAGTGAAATTATGAAATTAAGCTATAACCATCAAATTCCACACAAAAAAGCAGTGGAAATTGATAATTTAATTTGGTACTTAAATGAGATTATGAAAAATGAATTACATATTGCTTTAGGGCCAATTGAACGTGGCGGAGCCGGTGGCGGTATTGCTGCGGTGTTGAAAGCATTATACAACACAGAAATTTTAACGAGTCATGAACTAGTAAATCAAATTACACATTTAGATGAGTTAGTATCTCAGGCAGATTTAATTATCTTTGGAGAGGGTTTAAAAGAAGAAGATCATATGCTTGAAACAACCACATTGACTATTGCGGAACTTACAGAAAAATATCACAAACCATCTATTGCAATTTGTGCGACTAATGATAAGTTTGATATATTTAATCATCATCGCGTAACAGCCATGTTTAACACATTTATTGAAATGCCGAAAACATACACAGATTTTAAAATGGGTCTTCAAATTAGACATTATACAGTTCAAGCTTTACGATTATTAAAAACTACAGCTAAGGGAATAAAATAAATAAAAAAGTTTAGTTCAAAGAATGAACTAAACTTTTTTTATTTATTATTTTTCATATTGTGTTACTTCTTGAGCAATACCAATAATCACTTGTACTGCTTTTTCCATTACATCGATAGAAGCATATTCAAATGGACCATGGAAGTTTCCACATCCTGTAAAAATATTAGGTGTAGGTAAACCTTTAAATGAAAGCTGAGAACCATCAGTACCACCACGTATAGGCGCAGTATTTGGTTTTATCTCTAAATCTGCAAATACTTTTTTAGGAATATCAATAATATACGGATGTGGCTTAATTTGTTCAGCCATATTATAGTATTGGTCTTCGATATCTACTTTTACTGGATAACCTTCATAATGAATATTAATATCATCACGAATTTCTAAAAGTTTTTTCTTTTTAAGTTCAAAAGATTTTCTATCGTGATCTCTTATAATATATTGTAAAGAAGCTTTTTCAACTGTTCCTTCTATTTTCATTAAATGATAGAAGCCTTCATAACCTTTTGTACGTTCTGGTACTTCATTAGCAGGTAGTAGACTATGGAATTGATGTACTAATCCAATAGCATTAACCATTACGTTTTTTGCAGAACCAGGATGAACATTTACACCATGGGCAGTGATTGTTGCTTCTGCTGCATTAAAACTTTCGAATTGTAATTCTCCAAACTCACTGCCATCCATAGTATAGGCAAAATCGGCATTAAAGCGTTCCACATTAAATTTGTGAGGACCACGACCTATTTCTTCATCAGGTGTAAAAGCTATACGTATGCGACCATGTTTAATTTCTGGATGGGTCTGCAAGTATTTTACTGCTTCCATAATTTCTACAACACCTGCTTTATCATCGGCACCTAGTAAAGATGTACCATCTGTAATCATTAGAGTGTGACCTTCTAATTTTTTAAGTTCTGGAAATACATCTTGACTTAATATTCGATTTGTTTGACCTAATTTAATAGGTTGACCATCATAATTTTCTATAATCTGAGGATTAACATTTGTCGCATTAAAATCTGGTGATGTATCTACATGTGCTAAGAAACCTACAGTAGGAACTTCTTTTTCTATGTTACTTTCTAAAGTGGCAAACAGATAACCATTATTATCCAATTCTGTTTCTAATCCAAAGTCTTGCAGTTCTTTTTGTAATAAATGTAATAAATCCCATTGTTTTTCAGTAGAAGGCGTCGATTTCGATTCGGGATTTGATTGTGTATCTATTTTTACATATCTTGATAATCTATCTATAATCTGTACTTTCATAACGAAACATCCCCTTAGACTCTATTGTTCATATTGTAAGATTTTCTATACGTTTTTCCTTTGATTTTACCATAAAATTGCTTAATACGTGTGTAAATATAGTAGAGAATTTCTGCTACCAATATCCCAAAAGCAATTGAACCAGAAATTAATGTGACCTCTAGAAATGTATTCACAGCATGAGTATAGTCATTAGATACTAAAAATCGTGTTGCTTCATATGCTGTACCACCAGGAACAAGAGGGATTATACCTGGCACAATGAAGATAATCACGGGTCTTTTATAGCGTCGACTCATCACATGACTTAATAAACCAAGAATTAAACTACCTAAAAACGCAGCGCCAACTTTTCCTAAATCCATATCTACGGTATATTGATAAATTGTCCAAGCTAAGGCGCCGACAAATCCACAAGCAAGTAAAAGTCGTTTAGGAGCATTAAATATAATAGAAAAAAGTACTGTCGAAATAAAACTGATAACAAAATGAAATAGATAAAATAACATACATAAACAGCCTTTCTTAAAGAATTAATAAAACAATCGCTACGCCTGCACCAATAGCGAATGATGTTAGTGCAGCTTCTACACCACGAGACATTCCAGCAAGTAGCTCGCCAGCCATTAAATCTCTAATAGCGTTACAAATTAAAATTCCAGGTACTAAGGGCATAACACTAGAAATTGTTATAATATTTTGATTTGTAGCAATGCCTAGTTTAGTAAATGTAACAGCAATTGTAATGACTACTGCTGATGCTACAAATTCAGAAAAGAATTTAATTTGAATGTAACGCTGGACAAAGCTAAAAGTTAAGAACGCAGCACCGCCAGCTAAAATAGCAATCCAGCAATCAGAAACAACACCGCCAAACATAAGTAAGAAAAAGCCACATGCAATTGCCGCAGCAAAAAAATTCAATAAAAAAGAATATTGTAATGAAGCTTTACTTAGATGAATCAGTTCTGATTTAGCTTCATCAATGGTTAGCTCATTTTTAGCAATCTTTCTAGAAAGACTATTTGTAAGAGCAATTTTTTCTAAATCTGTAGTACGATCTCTAATTCTTATAAGCCTTGTATTTGTTCGATCATTAAGTGAGAAAATGATAGCGGTCGATGTGACAAAGCTATATGTATCATTTAAACCATAACTGTGAGCAATTCGATTCATAGTATCTTCAACACGGTAAGTTTCAGCTCCAGATTCTAAGAGAATGCGACCAGCTATTAATACAACATCAATCACCTTATTTTCATCGATAATAGTGATTGAATTATTCATAAAAGCACCTCCACAATAATTAAAATATATAATGATTTTCGTGTATATCTATAATATTCTTCGCTTGTATTAATACTTTATTACTAAATCATTCATTTTAAAAGTAGAATAACAAATAAATAATATAGATGTTAAATGAGTATAAAAAAGAGATGCAACAGAATTCATTTCGAATTCCACGTTCCATCTCAAATTAAATCGTAACGTCTATAATTTAATTATAGGATTAAACATGACTTGATTACGACCTTCTTTTTTAGCTACATGGACCATATCATCGGCGTCTTTAAATACTTTACGTTGAGATTTATATTCATCTGGAGATAAATAACCAACGCCAATAGATACAGATAGTTTTATAACTTCCTTATTAGGTAAATGGAACGAAGATTTTTCGACTGCCATCCTAATATTTTCAGCAAGTTTCACACTTTGATCTAAAGAATAATCGAAGATGACAATAGAAAATTCTTCACCGCCATTACGGAAGATTTTAAATTGATGTGGTACATAATTTTTAAGCAATTGAGACATTTGTTTTAGTACAGCGTCTCCTGCTTTATGAGTATATGTATCATTAACATCTTTAAATCCGTCAATGTCAACGAGTAAAAGTGCGAGACTAGTATGTTCTATTTCGGCTTTTTGAGAAATCTTATTTAAATGTCTATCAAATTCTTTTACATTACCTAAACCTGTTAAATAATCATACTTATCCTCGTTTTCGTACCGTGTAACAAGCGAAAAGAAATGCCAGATATCAACAAAGGTAACAGCAGAAGTAATCGTTAGTACGAATGAAATAGGTATAAGTATAATTAATTCAGTTAAATCATATAAAGTTGTGAAGATAGATAAAACAAAAATAATAACAATACTGATAGCATTTAAAATAATTAAAGCAATAATATCATTTTTTTTAAGAAACGGCCCAATTAAACTAACAATAATACCTATTATAATAAGAACGACGCTATAAAAAAATGAATTTCCGAATAAAAATATATCCACTAAACTTATGATAAGTGAGGCAATAAAAGTGTAACCGACGTTTGTATAGCGACCAAGGAATAGTAACGGAACAAAAGTTAGACGAATAAGATATTGATGATGAAAAGGAATAGGGTAAGCTGTTATTAGTAATGCCACCAAAGTCATTAAAATTGTGACATAACCTTTAGAAAATATCATGATTTTATTTTCTGAATATTGTAATCGATGGAATAAATAAATTCCAGCTACCATAACGGCAATATTGTAAATAGTTGCTTCAAACATATTGGGATCGACTCCTTTAAATTAACCATTAGTAATTGTAAGTGAAAACTTACTATTTGTCATTAAGTTGTTTGTTATAAAATATATATTATGAATTTCAGATAGACTTTCATGTTCAAATTTATAACAAAATGATATGATATAAAAAATACGTATCTTTACAAAAAATTTACAATTAATTTTAATTAGTTTATGATACACGATTAAAAGTGGTCTGTTTAATGAATAGATTATTACGAAGAAAATAAACAGACTAATAATATATAAAACTGAAAAAGTATATATACTACTATAGTCTAATTTAAAAAATTGATAATAATTGTTTAAATAGTATAGATGAAAAAATAACAGGAATATATTGAAGGTGAACTGATGTATACTTTATTACTTATTGTTGTAACATTGGTAATCAGTTTAATAATAACGCCTATTATAATAAAGGTTTCTTTTAAATTTAATTTAGTAGATCGACCTAACTATAGAAAAGTACATACAAAACCAGTATCAGTCATGGGAGGTACTGTCATACTACTTTCATTTCTTGTTGGTTTATGGTTAGGCCATCCCATAGAGAGGGCAGTTAAACCTTTGGTAATTGGTTTAATTATTATGTATTTTGTAGGCATCATTGATGATATTTATGATTTGAAGCCAATTTTAAAGTTAATTGGACAAATTATAGCGGCATCAGTTGTTGTTTTTTACGGGATTACCATAGATTTTATTTCTTTTCCAATTGGTCCAACCATTCATTTTAGTATTTTAAGTATACCGATTACAATTATATGGATTGTAGCAATAACAAATGCAATAAATTTAATAGATGGTTTAGATGGTTTGGCATCAGGTGTGTCAGTTATTGGTTTAACTACCATTGGTTTCATAGCTATATTACAAGGAAATGTATTTATCATTATGATTTGTAGTTTGCTGATTGGCGCATTACTTGGCTTCTTATTCTTTAATTTCCATCCTGCTACAATCTTTTTAGGCGATGGTGGAGCATTAATGATTGGATTTATTATTGGCTTTTTATCCTTACTAGGTTTTAAAAATATCACATTTATTTCTTTATTCTTCCCAATTGTTATTTTAGCGGTACCATTTATTGATACCTTATTTGCGATGATTAGAAGAGTGAGAAATGGTCAACACATTATGCAAGCAGATAAATCACATTTACATCATAAACTTCTTGCATTAGGATATACACATCGTCAAACAGTATTACTGATATACTCTATTGCGATTATGTTTAGTTTATCGAGTATTATATTGTATTTATCTCAACCATTAGGTGTATTACTAATGTTTATCTTAATCGTCATCACAATTGAACTCATCGTTGAATTTACTGGTTTAATAGATGATAGTTATCGTCCTATTCTTAATTTAATTTCTAAAAAAAATGACGATGCATCTCGCCATAAGACAAACCATAAATAATATTTTTATTCACTTATTTACAAAAGCCAGCAATCTTAAGCGTTTGCTGGCTTTTGTAATTTAATTAATTTGTTTCAATATCAAAAGGTAATTGCTTAGGTGTATCTTTTTCTAAATCATATTGACTTGCTGTATTACGGTTTAAAAATTCGATAAATGAATCATATTCTGTTTCTACAACATCAATCTTATAACTCACTTTATCAGTGTAAACTTTGTCTCTTAGAAAAAAAGAAGTTGAAGCAAGTTCATACTCAAATTTACCTGTTAAGTCATAATTAATGGTAACAGTAGTGGGAATAGCATTTCTTAATTCTACACGGCCGATATCGTAAATCACATCTCGTACTGCACCACTATATGCACGAATTAATCCGCCACCGCCAAGTTTAATGCCACCAAAATACCGAGTAACTACCACACAAGCATTGTGAATATCCAGTTTTTTTAATATTTCAAGCATAGGAACACCTGCTGTTCCTGTTGGTTCTCCATCATCGTTGGCTTTTTGTATATTCATTTGATTGCCAACAGTATACGCAGAACAATTATGTGTTGCTTCTTTATGAGTTTGTTTTACTTCTTTTATAAACATCTTAGCCTCATCTTCTGAGGAAACAGGTTTGATATGAGCAATAAATCGAGATTTATTAATTGTATTTTCAATAATATGTTCTTTTTTTATAGTAATAACATGATCACTCAATTGATAAATACCTCCACGATATGATTAATATGAATTTTATTATACACGTTTGTTTTCTTTTAGATAAATAATTGATTATGAATTTCCTTTTTTATTAAAATAATTTATAATACTGTTGAGTATAATTGAGGAGGACGATTATGAAAATTGCAGTAATGACAGACTCTACTGCGAATCTGCCAAAACATATTATTGAAAAATATCAGATACCGGTTGCACCACTGAGTGTAACATTTGATGATGGAGAAACATTTACTGAACATCCAGATCTTTCAAAAGAATCTTTTTATAAAAAAATGGCCGCATCTAAAACAATTCCTACAACAAGTCAACCAGCTATTGGTGAATGGATAAAGAACTACGAGGAATTGAGAGATAAAGGTTATACAGATGTTATCGTCTTTAATTTATCAAGTGGTATTAGTGGGAGTTATCCATCAGCAACACAAGCAGGTGAAATGGTAGATGGCATTCAAGTCCACACATTTGATACAAGATTAGCTTCTATGGTTGAAGGCAGCTATGTGATTTATACATTAAAATTGATTGAAGACGGAGCAACCCCTAACGAAATTATTGAGGAATTAACGTCTATTCGTAAAGATACAGGTGCATACTTATTTGTTGATGATTTAAAAAATTTACAAAAAAGTGGTCGTATTACTGGTGCCCAAGCATGGATTGGAACACTTTTACAAATGAAGCCAGTGCTTAAGTTTGAAGAAGATGGAAAAATTCATCCTTTAGAAAAAGTACGTACACGTAAGCGAGCTTATAATTCTATAGAACAACATGCACTTGATATTGCGAAAAATATTAATGATGTAACAGTATTTGTGATTAATGGAGATAAAACAAAAGAGGGTAAAGATTTTTGTGCTAAATTAAAAGAGAAATATTCAAATATTAATATTCAATATTGTGAATATGGACCAGTCATTGCATCTCATTTAGGTTCAGGTGGAATCGGAGTTGGATATTTCCCAAGAAAAATTGTAATCGAATAAGATGAAGGTCTAATCGTTAAAAGTGAGAACATGGAGGGCTAAGGTACCCATCTCCTTTTCGATTAGACTTTTTTTATTTTAATAAGGAAGTGATGAAATATTAAATATTATGGAAGATTAGTATCTTCAGAAATAGAATTAAAAGATGAAATAATCAGTGAGAAAACGTTAGGTATCGTAAAGAGTTCAAAAGGATATCGATGTATTCAATGTGGTAATGAAGATAGTGCTCATTTCTATCAATATTTTTCCTCTATTCTTAATAAAGAAGTAATATATTGTCGACAATGTATACATCTAGGAAGAATGGATAATATTACTGAATATAAAATCATTAAAAGTAAAAATGTTAAATCAGAGGGATTATATACATTATCTTTTAAATTATCTGAACAGCAATGTTATGCATCTGAAAAAATCTTATCTGCTATAGAAAACTGTGAAAACTTACTATTATATGCAGTAACTGGTGCAGGAAAAACAGAGATGATATATGAGGGTATTAGCTTATCACGTAAAAGAGGATTTAATGTAGCAATCATCTCTCCAAGAGTAGATGTAGTAGTAGAGATTAGCCAGCGTATTAAAGAAGTTTTTTTGAAAGAAAATATTGACGTATTGCATCAATCAAGTAAACAACAATATAACGGACATTTTGTAATTTGTACTATCCATCAACTATATCGATTTAAAAATCACTTTGAAGTTATTTTTGTCGACGAAGTTGATGCATTTCCGCTTCCTATGGATCATCATCTACAAAATGCTATTAAACAAGCGGCTAAACCGCTATCTACATTGATTTATATGACTGCAACGCCACCTAGACATTTACTGCATCAAATACCAAAACATCGCATTATACAGTTACCTGCTCGCTTTCATAGACACCCATTACCAGTTCCAAAATTTAAATATTTTAAATTAAATATGAATCGTACTCAAAGTTTTTTAAAGTACATGTTATTAAATCAGATTGAACATAAAAGATTTACGTTAGTATTTTTTAATAATATAGAAAATATGATTAAGATATCCGAATACTATAAAAAAATATTTTCAGATTTGATATGTATTTCAAGTGAAGATGCTTTACGTTTTGAAAAAGTGAAAGCACTTCGTGAAGGAAAACATCGAATTGTTTTTACAACAACAATTTTAGAACGTGGATTTACTATGGCTCAATTAGACGTTATCGTAATTAATGCAGATACATTTGAAAAGGCTGCATTAGTACAAATTGCTGGAAGAGTTGGACGTAAACAAGAAGCTCCCACAGGAAAGGTATTATTTCTTCATGAAGGTGTGAGTATATCAATGTTGATGGCTAAAAAAGATATTACAAAAATGAATAAATTAGGGATTCAAAGAGGGTGGATCGATGAATAAATGTATTCAGTGTGCTACTCCTATTCACGAAGAACTATCTATATTTAATTTTTATAAATCACCACAACAATTTTGTGAAACATGCACAAAACAATGGCAAGCCATTAAACTTGATATCAATGATAAAAAAAGATGTACAAGATGTCTTAATTATAAAATAAATACAAGTGATGAATGTTTAGACTGTAAATGTCTCAATCAACAATTTACTCTAATGTCACAACTGTATTGTGAATATAAATATGATGGAATAATGAAAGAAACGATTCATCATTACAAATTTATGAAGGATTACTATTTAGCTGAAGTTTTAGCTTCAAAGTTAACATTGCCTAAAACGTCATATGACTATATTGTCCCTATCCCATCCCCTTATAAAAGAGATGAACATCGAACGTTTAATCCAGTAACCACTGTTTTGGACAAAATGGGGGTAAGCTATATAGAATTATTAGGGACACATTCACGACCTAAGCAATCAAAACTTGGAAAAAAAGAGCGATTTAAAGCTGACAATCCGTTCTATCTTAAAGAAAATATAGATATTACGAATAAAAATATTTTACTGATTGATGATATCTATACTACCGGTTTGACAGTTCATTATGCGGGGAGTGTATTATGTAATAAAAAAGTCGGAAAATTCAAAGTGTTTGCGTTTTCAAGATGACTTAAACATGATATTATAATAGTAAGAATACCAATATTAGAGGTTAAAGGAGAGATAACTATGATTAGATTTGAAATTCATGGAGATAACCTCACTATTACAGATGCTATCCGCAACTATATTGAGGAAAAAATTGGTAAACTTGAACGTTATTTTAATAATGTGCCAAATGCAGTTGCACATGTAAAAGTTAAAACGTATCAAAATTCAGCTACTAAAATCGAGGTAACAATTCCTTTGAAAAATGTTACATTGAGAGCTGAAGAACGACACGACGATTTATACGCAGGCATTGATTTAGTTACAAGCAAATTAGAACGTCAAGTTCGTAAATATAAAACGCGTGTGAATCGTAAGAATAGAGATAATGGAGAACCAGAACCATTTATTGCTGAGCAACAAACAGTAGTGAATGAGGATGTGGAAGCGACTTCTGAATCATCAAATGAGAATGAAATAGAAATTATTCGTTCTAAACAGTTTAGCTTAAAACCAATGGATTCTGAAGAAGCAGTATTACAAATGGATTTATTAGGGCATGATTTTTACATTTTTACAGATCGTGAAACAGATGGTACAAGTATTGTGTATCGACGTAAAGATGGTAAATATGGTCTGATTGAAACAACTGAATAGTTGAATGTAGACGTTCTTTACGAAAGTTTAAGTATGAGAGGAGCTATGACTAGAATTGAAAATGCATGACATAGGCACGTATTCAATTCAGTCAATGACTACTCCCTTGTTTAAAGGTACCTGAGACAAGTTGATGTCCCAGGTACTTTTATTATTTAGAAGAAAATAATAAATATTATATGTATCGTACAATGTGAAAAATGAGTATGAAGCTACTATTAACTAGCTATTTTTACACTTATTCATGGACGGTATAATCATGCTATGCTAATGTAATGAGGTAATTAAAAATTAAAGGATAGTAAGTTTTTGAAATAGAAAGAAAGTTTAGATATAAAAGTAATTATTGTACACAATTAAGCATATCATTTATATGAGTATTTAAGTATAAATTTGAACTTATAAATGATATTATAAATTGTTGTAGGCCAAACAGTTTTTTTAGCTAAAGGAGCGAACATAATGGGATTTTTATCAAAAATTGTTGACGGCAATAAGAAAGAAGTGAAACGTTTAAGTAAAAAAGCCGATGAAGTACTTGCTTTAGAGGAAAAAATGGCGATTTTAACTGACGAAGAAATCAGAAATAAAACAAAGCAATTTCAAGAAGAAGCACAAGCAATTGAAGATGTAAAAAAACAAAATGACTATTTAGATAAAATTTTACCACAAGCATTTGCATTAGTACGTGAAGGTGCAAAACGTGTATTTAACATGTCACCTTATAAAGTCCAAGTTATGGGTGGTATTGCTATTCATAAAGGCGATATTGCAGAAATGAGAACTGGTGAAGGTAAAACATTAACTGCGACAATGCCAACGTATTTAAATGCTTTAGCAGGGCGAGGCGTTCATGTTATTACAGTCAATGAATACTTATCTAGTGTTCAAAGTGAAGAAATGGCTGAATTATATGAGTTTTTAGGTTTAACAGTTGGTTTAAATCTAAATAGCAAATCTACTGAAGAAAAACGTGAAGCATACGTAAAAGACATTACTTATAGTACAAATAATGAATTAGGCTTTGATTACTTAAGAGATAATATGGTGAATTATGCGGAAGAACGCGTAATGAGACCATTACATTTTGCTATTATTGATGAGGTTGACTCTATTTTAATAGATGAGGCAAGAACACCGCTAATTATTTCAGGTGAAGCTGAAAAGTCAACGTCTCTTTATACTCAAGCGAATGTTTTTGCTAAGATGTTAAAAGCGGATGAAGATTATAAATATGATGAAAAAACAAAAGCTGTTCATTTAACAGAACAAGGTGCAGATAAAGCAGAACGAATGTTTAAAATTGATAATTTATATGATGTTCAAAATGTAGATATTATTAGTCATATTAATACTGCTTTAAGAGCACATGTGACTTTACAACGTGATGTCGATTACATGGTCGTAGATGGAGAAGTATTAATTGTAGATCAATTCACTGGTCGTACAATGCCTGGACGTCGTTTTTCTGAAGGATTGCATCAAGCTATTGAAGCTAAAGAAGGCGTGAAAATTCAAAATGAATCTAAAACAATGGCTTCAATTACTTTCCAAAACTACTTCCGTATGTATAATAAATTAGCTGGAATGACTGGGACTGCTAAAACTGAAGAAGAAGAGTTCCGTAATATCTATAATATGACAGTAACTCAAATTCCAACGAACAAACCTGTTCAACGTCAAGATAAGTCTGATTTAATTTATATTAGTCAAAAAGGAAAGTTTGATGCAGTTGTAGACGATGTGGTTGAAAAACATAAACAAGGGCAACCAGTTTTATTAGGTACTGTTGCAGTAGAAACAAGTGAATACATTTCAAATTTATTGAAAAAACGTGGTATACGTCATGATGTATTAAATGCGAAGAATCATGAAAGAGAAGCTGAAATTGTAGCCAATGCAGGACAAAAAGGTGCAGTTACTATTGCTACTAATATGGCTGGACGTGGAACAGACATTAAATTAGGTGAAGGCGTAGAAGAAATAGGTGGCCTTGCAGTAATAGGTACTGAAAGACATGAATCTCGTCGTATTGATGATCAGTTACGTGGTCGTTCAGGTCGTCAAGGAGATAAAGGGGATAGTCGTTTCTACTTATCATTACAAGATGAATTAATGGTTCGTTTTGGTTCTGAAAGACTTCAAAAAATGATGAATCGTTTAGGTATGGATGATTCAACGCCAATAGAATCTAAAATGGTTTCACGCGCAGTTGAATCAGCTCAAAAACGTGTTGAAGGAAATAACTTTGATGCACGTAAACGTATTCTCGAGTATGATGAAGTATTACGTAAACAACGTGAAATTATTTATAATGAACGTAATAGCATTATAGATTCAGAAGATAGTTCAGAAATTGTTATTGTGATGATGCGTACTACTTTACAGAGAGCGATTAACTATTATATTAACGATGAAGATGATAATCCTGATTATGGACCATTTATAGATTATGTTAATGATGTGTTTATTCAAGAAGGAGAATTAACTGAAGAAGAAATTAAAGGTAAAGATTCTGAAGACATTTTTGAAGTGGTATGGACTAAAATTGAAAAAGGTTATGAAAGCCAAAAAGAAAAAATTGGAGATCAAATGCCTGAATTTGAACGTATGATTTTATTACGTTCTATTGATACTCATTGGACTGACCATATTGATACAATGGATCAGTTACGCCAAGGTATACACTTACGTTCATATGCCCAACAAAATCCACTTCGTGATTACCAAAATGAAGGACACGAGTTATTTGACTTAATGATGCAAGCTATTGAAGAAGATACGTCTAAATATATATTGAAATCTGTTATTCAAGTAGACGAACAAGTTGAACGTGAAAAAACAACAGATTTTGGCAAGGCACAACACGTATCTGCTGAAGATGGCAAAGAAAAAGCAAAAAAACAGCCTATTGTAAAAGGTGAAAAAATCGGACGTAATGATCCTTGTCCTTGTGGTAGTGGTAAAAAATATAAAAATTGCCATGGTAAAGAAGATTAATATCAAGTAATTATAATTAGGCGAGATCGAGACGTATATTGCTTATCATTTAAAAGCTTTTGTCGCGATCTCGTATTTTATTTAAAGAATTTATAAATAAAGGAGACATATATAGTGGAATTATCAGAAATCAAACGTAATATTGATGAATATAATAATGATTTAGAACAAATTAGGGGGTCTCTTTGACTTAGAAAATAAAGAAACAAATATTCAAGAATATGAAGAAATGATGACAGAACCAGACTTTTGGGATAACCAAAATAAAGCTCAAGATGTTATTGATAAAAATAATGCGTTAAAATCGATAGTTAATGGTTACTATGAGCTCAATCATAAATTAGAAGATATGGATGCAACATGGGAATTACTTCAAGAGGAGTATGATGATGAAATCAAAGAAGATTTAGAACAAGATATTGTAGCATTCAGAGAACAAATCGATCAGTTTGAATTACAATTATTATTAGATGGTCCACATGATGCAAATAATGCTATTTTAGAGTTGCATCCTGGTGCTGGAGGGACCGAATCTCAAGACTGGGCTAGCATGTTATTAAGAATGTACCAAAGATATGGTGAACAACAAGGCTTTAAAATAGAAACCATCGATTATTTACCAGGTGATGAAGCGGGAGTAAAAAGCGTTACATTATTGATTAAAGGTCATAACGCCTACGGTTACTTAAAAGCAGAAAAAGGAGTACACCGACTTGTAAGAATTTCACCTTTTGATTCATCTGGAAGACGTCATACGTCATTTGCTTCTTGTGATGTTATACCAGAATTTGATAATGATGAGATAGAAATAGAAATTAATCCTGATGATATTACAGTAGATACATTTAGAGCATCAGGTGCAGGTGGACAACATATCAATAAAACAGAGTCTGCAATCCGTATTACTCACCATCCAACTGGAATTGTAGTGAATAACCAAAATGAACGTTCTCAAATCAAGAACCGTGAAGCTGCAATGAAAATGTTGAAATCTAAATTATATCAATTGAAGTTAGAAGAGCAAGAACGTGAAATGGCAGAAATTCGTGGTGAACAAAAAGAAATAGGATGGGGTAGTCAAATTCGTTCGTATGTATTCCATCCATATTCTATGGTAAAAGATCATCGTACAAATGAAGAGACTGCTAAGGTAGATGCAGTAATGGATGGAGATATTGCGCCATTTATAGAAGCTTATTTACGACAAACGATGTCACAAAATGATTGATTGAGTTGTTTATTAATAAAAAATAAAATTTTAAAATCTAAATAAATCTAACTTTAAAATGTAATTCGTGACTTGTAATATTACTAATTTAATCAATTTAAACTAATTTAGGAGTGTTATTTAACCTTTATATTACAAGGTTTTAACATTCCTCTTTTTTAATGTTGTTTATGCTAAAGTATTAATGAACAAGCATACACTACAGCAAAGGAATGACAACATGTTAAAAAAATCAATGACTGTAACATTTGCTTCAATTGCAGCAATTACAGGTTTAAATACGTTAGCACATGCACAACAAACACACATTGTTAAAGAAAAAACAAATGTAGAAGCATTGGCACAACAATTTTCTACAACTGCAGATGAGATAAAAAAATTAAATCATATAGGTAATGAGGAAGTTGAAAAAGATATTTCAATAGTTGTACCTGATAAAGATATTGTTGAAGTTAAATCGGGTGATACATTAAACAACATTGCGAATGCTCATCATTTAACATTAGATGAATTATATGCATTTAATCCAGGAGTAAAACCGCTAATTCATCCTGGTGATTTAATCGCAGTAAGTGACAAAGGTTCAGCAACATTAGAAAGTCAATTGATAAGTGATAGTAGTGTATATGCTACGCCTTATTCAAGTGAAACTGAAACTGCACCATTAAGTTATAATAGCGCTGAAACTGCGTCATATGTAGCGTCTCCATCATATGTTACTAGTAATAATTACAATACTGAAACAGTAAGTGCACCAGTATATTATAATAATAGTGCTTTAAATAACCAAGGTAATCATTATTATTTTGGTAACTGCACATATTATGCATTTGATCGTAGACAACAATTAGGACGTTCAGTAGGGAGCTATTGGGGAAATGCGAATAATTGGGCAAGCTCAGCTAGAAATGCTGGTTTAGTGGTCGATCATCGTCCTGAAGTAGGTGCTGTTTTCCAAACACCAGCGGGTTATTATGGTCACGTGGGCATCGTAGAACGTGTGAACAATGATGGTTCATTTTATGTTTCAGAAATGAATTGGAATGGTCATTTCAATGATGTTACAAATAGAACAATTTATAATTCGTCTAGTTATAATTTTATACATTAAATTTTCAAAGGATTTATAATGTTAAAGCATCAACAAAGCTTATGTTTTGTTGATGTTTTTTTAGTTATTAATAATGCAATGTATTATTTAAAAAAAGAAATAAAAGTTATGAAATTATCACAATTAAAACTTTTTACTAAACGATTGATTGATATAATAAATACAAGTATAATTTCTATTTAATAATATAAGGAGGTATAACCGCATTATGGGGGTTCATCAATACTTTAAACGTTTATCTGATCTTGAAAAATTAATAAGATTACCAGGAAAATTCAAATATTTTGAGCATAATGTTGCAGCACATTCATTTAAAGTTACTAAAATAGCTCAATACTTAGCAACAGTTGAAGAATATCATGGTAATTCAATTGATTGGAAAAGCTTGTATGAAAAAGCCCTTAACCATGATTTTGCAGAAGTATTTACAGGGGATATTAAGACACCAGTTAAATATGCAAGCAGAGAATTAAAAATGTTATTTTCTCAAGTCGAAGAAGAAATGGTAGATACGTTCATTAATGAAGAAATTCCGAAGCCATACCAAGATATTTATCGTAAAAGACTTCAAGAGGGAAAAGATGATTCTTTAGAAGGCCAAATTTTATCAGTAGCTGATAAAATTGACTTATTATATGAAACGTTTGGTGAAATTCAAAAACGTAATCCGGAAGATCTGTTTTTTGAAATTTATGAACATAGCCTAGAAACAATAATGCAATTTGATCATTTAAGTTCAGTACAAGATTTTATTGATCACGTTATACCGGAAATGCTTACGGAAAACTTTATTCCTCGTGCTGAACTACGTGAAACAACAATGACAATCTTAGAACGACGAAGAAGAAATGAGTGAATAGAATGGTATGGTATACTTTAGCTGCTTTCTTTCCTTGTATCTTAGTTATTTTATTTAGTGTAATTACCAGAAGTAAATGGGTGGGCGTTATTGTAACATTGATATTAATTGCCGCTTCAGTGTATAAAGGATTTTTTCATAATGAATGGATTATATTTTTAGATGTAGTATCTATCCTAGCTGGTTATGTGATAATTGATAATTTAGAATTTCACAAACATCAAGACTAAGCCAAAAAAATTGCAGTACTATACCATTTGTTTTATATTATTAATACATATCTAATAAAAATACGTCAACATATTAAGATGAGGCATAAATATAGAAGTGAATTTATATTTGTGTCTCATCTTTTATATATGTATAAAAAATGATGGCAAACGTAAGCGAACAAACGTTTGTTTTTTTATTCACTTTTTTGTTAAAATAAGTATAAATAGTATTATTTTTACTGAAATAAACAATTAATAAAAATAAACTGAGGAGGCGCTTGAAAGAATGGTAGAACATCATCCTTTTAAATTAAATTCTGAATTTGAACCACAAGGGGACCAGCCTCAAGCCATAAAAAAAATTGTTGAAGGTGTTAAAGCTGGTAAACGTCATCAAACATTACTTGGTGCAACGGGTACTGGTAAAACATTTACCATGAGTAATGTTATTAAAGAAGTTGGAAAACCTACATTAATTATAGCGCATAATAAAACGTTAGCAGGTCAATTGTATAGTGAATTTAAAGAGTTCTTTCCTGAAAATAGGGTAGAATATTTCGTAAGTTACTACGATTATTATCAACCTGAAGCATATGTGCCATCAACGGATACATTTATCGAAAAAGACGCCTCAATTAACGATGAAATTGATCAGTTACGACATTCAGCTACAAGTGCTTTATTTGAACGTGATGATGTGATTATTATTGCAAGTGTAAGTTGTATTTATGGTTTAGGTAATCCAGAAGAATACAAAGACTTAGTTGTTAGCGTTCGAGTAGGAATGGAAATGGATAGAAGTGAGCTTCTTCGAAAATTAGTCGATGTTCAGTATTCAAGGAACGACATTGATTTTCAACGTGGTACATTTAGAGTAAGAGGAGATGTTGTAGAAATCTTTCCTGCTTCAAGAGAAGAAATGTGTATCCGTGTGGAATTCTTTGGCGATGAAGTTGATAGAATCAGAGAAGTAAATTATCTAACCGGTGAAGTGCTACGTGAAAGAGAACATTTTGCTATATTCCCTGCTTCCCACTTTGTTACTAGAGAAGAAAAAATGAAAGTCGCTATTGAACGTATTGAAAAAGAACTTGAAGAGCGAGTAAAAGAATTGAAGGCTGAAAATAAATTATTAGAAGCACAACGTCTAGAACAACGTACAAATTATGATTTAGAAATGATGAGAGAGATGGGCTTTTGTTCAGGAATAGAGAATTATTCTGTTCATTTAACATTAAGACCACTTGGTTCCACGCCTTATACTTTACTTGATTATTTTGGTGATGATTGGCTTGTAATGATAGATGAGTCGCACGTGACGTTACCACAAATTAGAGGTATGTTCAACGGAGACCAAGCACGTAAAAAAGTACTCGTAGAGCATGGTTTCCGTTTACCAAGTGCTATGGATAACCGTCCGCTTAAATTTGAAGAATTTGAACAAAAAACTAAACAGCTCGTTTATGTTTCAGCAACGCCTGGTCCATATGAAATTGAACATACTGATAAAATGGTAGAACAAATTATTCGCCCAACTGGTTTATTAGATCCTAAAATTGATGTTCGACCTACGAAGAATCAAATTGATGATTTACTCAGTGAAATTCAAGAAAGAATTGATAGGAATGAACGTGTACTTGTCACAACCTTAACTAAAAAAATGAGTGAAGATTTGACAACATATATGAAAGAGGCAGGAATTAAAGTGAATTATCTTCATTCTGAAATCAAAACACTTGAGCGTATAGAAATTATACGTGATTTAAGAATGGGCACATACGATGCAGTAGTAGGTATCAATTTGCTTAGAGAGGGTATCGATATACCTGAAGTGTCGTTAGTAGTTATTTTAGATGCAGATAAAGAAGGATTTTTACGTTCAAATCGTTCACTTATTCAAACAATCGGACGTGCTGCACGTAACGATAAAGGAGAAGTTATCATGTATGCCGATAAGATAACAGACTCTATGCAGTACGCAATTGATGAAACACAGCGTCGTCGAGAAATACAAATGGCACATAACGAAAAATATGGTATTACTCCTAAAACAATCAATAAAAAAATACATGATGTCATTAGTGCTACAGTGGATAATGATGAAACAAATGAAAAACAACAAACTGAAGTACCTAAAAAAATGACAAAGAAAGAACGTCAGAAAACAATTGAAAATATTGAAAAAGAAATGAAACAAGCAGCTAAAGATTTAGACTTTGAAAGAGCAACAGAATTGAGAGATATGTTATTTGAACTAAAAGCAGAAGGGTGATTATTACATGAAAGGTCCAAGTATCGTAGTTAAAGGTGCAAGAGCACATAACTTAAAAGATATCGATATTGAGTTACCAAAGAACAAACTTATAGTGATGACTGGTCTCTCTGGGTCGGGAAAATCATCACTTGCATTTGACACAATATATGCTGAAGGACAACGTCGCTATGTAGAATCGTTAAGTGCCTACGCACGACAATTTTTAGGACAAATGGATAAACCAGATGTTGATACCATTGAAGGATTATCACCTGCAATTTCAATTGACCAAAAAACGACAAGTAAAAATCCGCGTTCTACAGTAGCTACTGTGACTGAAATATATGATTACATTCGATTATTATATGCACGTGTGGGGAAAGCATTTTGTCCATATCATGGAATCGAAATTGAATCGCAAATCGTGCAGCAAATGATAGATCGTATATTAGAATTAGAAGAAAGAACTAAAATTCAAATTTTAGCTCCTTTAGTTTCGCATAGAAAAGGGAGCCATGAAAAATTAATTGAAGATATTGGCAAAAAGGGATATGTCAGATTACGTGTGGATGGTGAAGTGGTCGATGTAAACGACGTTCCTGCACTAGATAAAAATAAAAATCATACTATTGAAGTAGTTGTAGATCGTTTAGTTGTAAAATCAGGAATAGAAACAAGATTAGCAGATTCAATAGAAACAAGTTTAGAGCTGGGTGAAGGAAACCTTACTGTTGATATCATTGGTGGAGAAAATCTCAAATTCTCTGAAAATCATGCTTGTCCAATTTGTGGATTTTCTATAGGTGAATTAGAACCTAGAATGTTTAGTTTTAATAGTCCGTTCGGCGCTTGTCCGACATGTGATGGATTAGGTCAAAGACTTACAGTAGATCTAGATTTGGTTGTTCCTGATACTAATAAAACTTTAAATGAAGGCGCGATTGAACCCTGGGAGCCCACAAGTTCCGACTTTTATCCAACATTATTAAAACGAGTATGTGAAGTTTATAAAATTAATATGGATAAGCCATATAAAAAATTGACTGATAGACAAAAAGATATTCTTATGAATGGGTCAGGTGATAAAGAAATTGAGTTTTCATTTCATAGTCGAAATGGAGGCACACGTCGTAGAAAAATGAAATTTGAAGGCGTAGTCCCTAATATAGATCGACGTTATCACGAATCACCATCAGAATATACACGTGAAATGATGAGTAGATATATGACTGAACTTCCATGTGAAACATGTCACGGTAAACGTTTAAGTAAAGAAGCACTTTCAGTATATGTTGGTGGATATAATATTGGAGAAGTTGTAGAATATTCCATTAAAAATGCACTCAAATTTTATGAGAATATAGAGTTATCAGAGCAAGACAAAGCGATTGCTAAACAAATTTTAATTGAGATTATTTCAAGATTAACATTCTTAAATAATGTAGGGCTTGATTATTTAACACTGAATCGTTCTTCAGGAACATTATCAGGTGGAGAAGCACAACGTATTCGTCTTGCTACTCAAATTGGATCACGATTGACAGGCGTGCTTTATGTATTGGACGAACCTTCTATCGGATTACATCAACGCGATAATGATCGTTTAATCAATACATTAAAAGAGATGAGAGATTTAGGTAACACACTAATTGTAGTTGAACATGATGACGATACGATGAGAGCAGCCGATTACCTTGTTGATGTCGGACCTGGTGCAGGTAATCATGGCGGTGAAATTGTCTCAAGTGGGACTCCTAAAAAGGTAATGAAAGACAAGAAATCCTTAACTGGTCAATATTTGAGCGGTAAAAAACGTATTGACGTCCCGGAACATCGCAGAGAAGTTACGAATCGTAAAATCTCAATTAAAGGTGCAAAAAGTAATAATTTAAAAGATGTTGATGTAGATATTCCATTGTCAGTAATGACGGTTGTAACAGGTGTTTCTGGATCAGGTAAAAGTTCATTAGTTAATGAAGTGTTATATAAATCATTAGCTCAAACAATTAATAATTCTAAAGTTAAACCTGGAGAGCATGATGAGATCAAAGGGATTGATCAATTAGATAAGATTATAGATATTGATCAATCACCTATAGGAAGAACACCACGTTCTAACCCGGCGACATATACAGGTGTATTTGATGACATTAGAGATGTTTTTGCTCAAACGAATGAAGCTAAAATTAGAGGATATCAAAAAGGACGCTTTAGTTTTAATGTTAAAGGTGGTCGTTGTGAAGCTTGTAAAGGTGATGGCATTATTAAAATAGAAATGCACTTCTTACCAGATGTATATGTGCCATGCGAAGTGTGTGATGGCAAACGATACAATAGAGAAACTTTAGAAGTCACATATAAAGGAAAAAATATTGCAGATGTATTAGCAATGACAGTAGAAGAAGCGACTTATTTCTTTGAAAATATTCCTAAAATTCATAGAAAATTACAAACACTTGTAGATGTAGGATTAGGCTATATTACTCTAGGGCAACAAGCAACCACACTTTCTGGTGGGGAAGCACAACGTGTGAAACTGGCTTCAGAATTACACAAACGTTCTACAGGACGATCAATTTATATCTTAGATGAACCTACTACAGGTCTTCATGTTGACGATATCAGTCGATTATTAAAAGTATTAAATCGCCTTGTGGAAAATGGAGATACAGTGGTTATTATTGAACATAATTTAGATGTTATTAAAACAGCAGATTATATTATAGATTTAGGACCAGAAGGCGGAGAAGGTGGCGGTACTATCGTTGCAACTGGAACGCCAGAAGACATTGCAAGTGTGGAAGCTTCTTATACAGGTAAGTACTTAAAAACAGTGTTAGAACGTGATAAAGTGCGAGATGAATAAAATAGAATTTAATGTGCGATAATGCTTTTTTAGAGTATAAATGAAGTAGAATATCATTTTAATGGTTTTGAAAAAAGGAGTAGAAAAATAATTTTCTACTCCTTTTTTATATAACATATTGTTATATTTTTGATATGATAAGAGATGAATTAATTCAAGGGAATTTTGAGGTGAACTCATGTTAACGACAGAGAGATTGGTTAAAGTATTAAAACTGAAGCTATTTACTGGAGAAAAAGGATTAAATAAAACAATTAAAAATATTGATATTTCTAGACCTGGTTTAGAAATGGCAGGTTATTTTTCTCATTATGCAGCAAATCGTATTCAATTATTAGGTACCACTGAATTATCATTTTACAATTTATTACCAGATGAAGAAAGACGAGGACGAATGAGAAAATTATGTCGTCCTGAAACCCCAGCAATTATTGTGACAAGAGGATTAGAGCCCCCTCAGGAACTGATTGAAGCGGCTCAAGAAATGGAGACACCTTTGATTGTTTCTAAAGATGCTACGACAAGTTTAATGAGTCGATTAACGACATTTTTAGAACATGAGTTAGCTAAAACGACCTCTCTACACGGCGTTTTAGTAGACGTATATGGTGTAGGCGTATTGATTACAGGAGACTCTGGCATCGGAAAAAGTGAAACAGCATTAGAATTAGTAAAACGAGGTCATCGTTTAGTAGCAGATGATAATGTTGAAATTCGCGAAATTACGAGAGACGAATTGATTGGTACACCACCTAAGTTAATTGAACATTTATTAGAAATACGTGGACTAGGAATTATCAATGTCATGACTTTATTTGGAGCGGGGTCAATTCTAACCCAAAAACAAATACGGTTAAATATAAATCTTGAAAATTGGGATAAGAATAAATTATATGATCGCGTTGGCTTAAATGAAGAAACGTTAAAGATTTTAGATACGGAAATAACTAAAAAAACAATCCCTGTAAGACCAGGAAGAAACGTTGCTGTTATTATAGAAGTAGCTGCAATGAATTATCGTTTAAATATCATGGGTATTAATACAGCTGAAGAATTTAATCAACGTTTAAATGAAGAAATTCTCAAAAATGGGAATCAGAATGAAGGGATATAGTATATGCTTTTTAATTTGAATTATATTAATCCTACTGCTATCGATATAGGTCCTTTATCGATAAAATGGTATGGAATTATTATTGCAGTAGGAATATTGATTGGATATTTTATTGCTCAAGAAAGCTTGAAATCTATAGGATTACATAAAGATACATTAGTAGATATTATCTTTTATTGTGCAATTTTCGGATTTCTAGTTGCAAGAATTTATTTTGTTATATTTCAATGGCCTTATTATATGGAAAATCCATCAGAAATACCTAAAATTTGGCATGGCGGGATAGCTATTCACGGTGGATTAATAGGTGGCTTTATTACTGGAATTATTCTATGTAAATTGAAAAATCTTAATCCTTTTCAAATTGGAGACATTGTTGCACCAAGTATAATATTAGCTCAAGGTATAGGACGATGGGGCAATTTTATGAATCATGAAGCTCATGGCGGACCAGTATCAAGAGCATTTCTAGAAAATATGCATATTCCAGAATTTATTATTCGAAATATGTATATTGAAGGTGTATACTATCATCCTACTTTTTTATATGAATCTATTTGGGATATACTTGGTTTTATTATATTAATTACTCTTAGAAAGTATCTACGCGTTGGAGAAACATTTTCATTATATCTCATTTGGTATTCAATAGGGCGCTTCTTCGTTGAAGGATTACGAACAGACAGTTTAATGTTAACAAGTCATATTCGCGTAGCTCAACTTGTTTCAATTATTTTAATTATTATTGGTATGACTTTGATTATCTATCGTCGAATAAAATATCAACCAGCTATTTATAAAAATGCTGGACCATTAACTTGGAATTCAAGAGGGAAAGTAAAATAATGAGACGATTAACTATTATTAATACACAGTCGATGAATCCCTTATGGCGCATTTACCAATTTGTTCGTTTTTCTAAAGTGTTAAAAAATACAGTAATAATAGAAATAAGTCGATTTATTCCTTTTTTAAATGTGAAACGATATATTTATATTCATTTCTTGAAGATGTCAATTGGGGAACGAACTGCATTTGCCTATAAGGTAATGCCTGATATTTTTCATCCCCAGTTAATATCTATTGGCAGTAATACTGTTATTGGTTATAATACAACAATATTAACGCATGAAATTTTAGTAAATGAGTATCGTTATGGACGAGTGGACATTGGTTCTCATACTTTAATTGGAGCAAATGTGACCATTTTACCTGGAGTGAAAATCGGTCATAACGTTATGATTAAAGCAGGTACTATCGTCTCTAAAGATGTTCCCAATGATACTATTGCTTTTGGAAACCCCATGCAAATTCATAATAAATAAGAAAGTGGTGACAAAGCATGGCACGAAAGGAACAAAAAATTATTCCAATGACTTTTGATGAGAATTTTTATCGAAAGATGGCAGATCAAAAATATAAACAGAGAAATTATAGAAAAGCAGCTGAATATTATGGAAATGTGCTAGATTTGTCACCTGAAGATTTTGATATAAAACTTAAGTATGCCGATTGTTTAAATGAATTGAATTTGAATAAAAAAGCAGAAAGAATGTTTTATGAAAGCATTATAAATGATCATAATGTATCAGAAAGTTATTATCAATTGAGTCAACTGAATATTAAACTTAATGAGCCAAACAAGGCCTTCTTGTTTGGTATTAATTATGTAGTTTTATCAAATGATGATTCTTTTAGAGAAGAATTAGAAAACATGTTCGAAGTTTCTTATATTGAAGAAAATAAAATTGAAATGGAAGCACAATTATTTGCAGTTCAATTATTATTTCAATATTTATTCGCTCAAGGACGGTTACAAGAAGCACGAACGTATATTTTAAAACAAAACGATGATATTCAGTCGCATCGCGTTATTAGAAATTTACTAGCAATGTGTTATCTTTATTTGAGTGAATATGAGATTGCTAAAGAATTATTCGAAACATTGCTTGCTGAAGATAACTCGGATGTTCATGCACTATGTCATTATACATTGCTATTATATAATACTAATGAAACAGAGAAGTATCACAAATATATAAAAATATTAAATAAAGTGATGCCGATGAATGAAGATGAAAGTTTTAAGTTAGGTATTGTACTAAGTTATCTTAAACAGTACAAAGCGTCTCAACAACTTTTATTACCTTTATATAAAAAGGGTAAGTTTGTTTCAGTTCAAATGTTTAATGCTTTAAGTTATAACTATTATTACTTAGGAAATAAAGAACAAAGTAAACTATTTTGGGATAAATTATTGCAAATTTCTGAAGTAAATGTGGGGTATGCCCCATGGGTATTAGAAGAAAGTAAATACACATTTGAACAAAAAATATTACCTTTATTATTAGATGATGACAGTCATTATCGATTATATGGCGTATTTTTATTAAATCAGTTAAATGGAAAAGAAATACTAATGACTGAAGACATTTGGTCAGTATTGGAAAACATGAATGACTATGAAAAGTTATATTTAACTTACTTAGTTCAAGGATTACATTTAAATAAGCTTGATTTTATTCATAAAGGCTTAAAGAAAATATATGACGTTGAAGAACTATCGTTTGATACAGAATTATTTGTCAGTTGGATTGATAAAGGAGAAGCTTTAATCGTTGAAGGCGTTAATTTTAAAGAGTTAAATAGATATATTGCGGCACATGTTTATTTATATTACCGTTATCATAAAAAGCATATAACTAAAAAGAAAATTATTGAAATTTTTAATACTACAAGATATAAATTAGATAACGCAATTGATAAATTATTGAGCATATAAATTTATGAAAAGCAAATAATACTATATAATGCGCGTATTAATATAAACGTAGGAGGTATAAAAATGAACGAAGTAGATTTTGATGTTGCGATAATTGGGGCTGGACCAGCTGGAATGACTGCTGCAGTTTATGCATCACGTGCAAATCTAAATACAGTGATGATTGAACGCGGTATGCCTGGAGGACAAATGGCAAATACGGAAGAAGTTGAAAATTTTCCAGGCTTTGAAATGATTACAGGTCCAGATTTATCAACAAAAATGTTTGAACATGCGAAAAAATTTGGTGCTTCTTATCAATATGGAGATATCAAATCAATTGAAGATAATGGCGATCACAAAGTGATTAATCTAGGAAATAAAACAATAACAGCTAGAGCAGTGATTGTTTCAACAGGTGCAGAATATAAAAAAATTGGTGTCCCTGGTGAACAAGAATTAGGTGGTCGTGGTGTAAGTTATTGTGCAGTATGTGATGGCGCATTCTTTAAAAACAAAAATATATTTGTTATTGGTGGCGGCGACTCAGCGGTAGAAGAGGGTGCATTCCTTACTAAATTCGCTGATAAAGTAACAATTGTTCATCGAAGAGACGAACTAAGAGCCCAAAAAATTCTACAAGATCGTGCATTTAAAAATGAAAAAATTGATTTTATTTGGAGTCACACTTTGAAATCAATTAATGAAAAAGATGGAAAAGTAGGATCTGTAACGTTAGTTTCAACAAAAGATGCGTCTGAGCAAACGTTAGATGCAGACGGTGTCTTTATTTATATTGGTATGAAACCTCTAACAGCACCATTTAATAATTTAGGTATTACAAATGATATGGGCTATATTATTACAAAAGATGATATGACTACTTCTGTACCAGGGATTTTTGCAGCTGGAGATGTGAGAGATAAAGGATTACGTCAAATCGTAACTGCTACAGGTGATGGTAGTATTGCTGCACAAAGTGCAATTGATTATATCGAAGAATTAAATGATAAAGAAGAAGCTTAAGATATTAATTAAAGCTAGAATAATCACTTCTGATAGAAGTATTATTACTAGCTTTTTTCTTAGCAGTAAAGTCGATACAAATTGTTAGCAATGTAAAAATATATGCTATGATGTTATATAAATATATGTATGCTTAAATGGATGGTGCTTAGAATGGTTAATCAAATAAATGATGAAATGAGCAAAAGTGAACTATTAGTTATTACGGGATTGTCTGGCGCTGGTAAATCATTAGTTATTCAATGTTTAGAAGATATTGGCTTTTTCTGTGTAGATAATTTACCGCCTATATTACTACCTAAACTTGTGGAGTTAATGGAGCAAGGTAATCCTTCACTTCAAAAAGTAGCAATTGCAATTGATTTAAGAGGAAAAGAGTTATTTAAATCACTTGTAGATGAAATTGATGCAATTAAAACGCGAAATGATGTTATTGTAGATATTATGTTTTTAGAAGCTACAACTGAAAAATTAATTTCTAGATATAAAGAATCACGTAGAGCGCATCCTTTAAATCAAAATGGTCAAATGTCTTTAATTGATTCAATTCTAGAAGAACAACAATTGCTTTCAAATATTAGGTCAATAGCGAATTACATTATTGATACTACAGAGTTAAAGCCTAAAGAATTAAAAGAAAGAATCAAACGTCGTTTCGCCAATGAAAAAATGAATTCATTTAGTATTAATGTAACTAGTTTTGGATTTAAACATGGTATTCAGAAAGATGCTGATTTAGTATTCGATGTACGCTTTTTACCTAATCCATATTATGTTGAAGACTTGAGACCGATGACTGGAGAAGATGAAGCAGTTTATAATTATGTGATGAAATGGAAAGAAACTGAAACTTTCTTTGAAAAACTAATGGATTTACTTATTTTTATGATTCCAGGTTATAAAAAAGAAGGTAAATCGCAACTGGTTATAGCAATAGGGTGTACCGGCGGACAACATCGCTCTGTAGCCTTAGCTAAGCGTATCGGAGAAGAGTTAAATGATATATTTGATTATAATGTGTATGTTCATCATAGAGATGCACATATTGAAAGTGGCGTGAAGAAATGAAACAGTTGAAAGTAGTACTAATCGGAGGAGGTACGGGACTCTCAGTACTAGCTAGAGGATTACGAGAATATCCAATAGATATCACTGCTATTGTTACAGTCGCAGATGATGGTGGTAGTACAGGTAAAATTAGGGATGAAATGTCTATTCCTGCTCCAGGAGATATTAGAAATGTCATTGCAGCGCTAAGTGATGCGGAACCTATTCTAGAAGAATTATTTCAGTATCGTTTTGAAGAACATCAAATTGAAGGTCACTCATTAGGTAATTTATTACTTGCAGCACTCACAAATATAAAAAATGACTTTGGTCATGCAGTGAAAGAATTAAGTAAAATTTTAAACATTAAAGGAAAAGTGATTCCATCTACTAATACTAATGTTATGTTAAATGCTGTATTAGAAGATGGTGAGATTGTTGAAGGTGAATCTAAAATACCTAAAAAAAATAAAAAAATTCGACGTGTCTATTTAGAACCATCTAATGTAGAACCCATGCAAGAAGCTGTTGATGCTTTACAAGAAGCAGATTTAATTGTTCTAGGTCCTGGTTCACTGTATACGAGTGTAATTTCAAATTTGTGTGTTGAAGGTATTTCTAAAGCAATAATAAGTTCACAAGCACCGAAATTATACATATCTAATATTATGACTCAACCAGGAGAAACAAATGATTATGATGTCTACGATCATATTAAAGCTATTCATCAACATGCTGGAGAACCATTTATTGATTATGTTATTTGTAGTAATGATGCATTTGATGAACAGATTCTTCAACGATATAAAGAACGTAATGCTCATCCTGTTAATATGAATAAAATAAAATTAACAGAAAATCATATTAAAATGATTACTTCTAAAAATCTTGTAGAAGTTTATGACCACGTCCTCGTTCGTCATAATACAAAGGTGCTTGCTAACCTTATATATGATTTAGCACTTGAATTAACAAGTACAATTCAATTTAAACCTAAAAAATAAATTTTAATGAATTTAAAAATAATTTGATATAGAGTGTTATATATTTTGAGATGTTAATTACATATAATAATGATGATGAGAAAAGGAGGGAGCATCAATGAGTTTTGCATCAGATATGAAAAGTGAATTGACCCGTATTGAAGTCGATGAAAGTAATGCTAAAGCTGAACTTAGCGCTTTGATTCGGATGAACGGTGCACTCAGTTTATCTAATCAACAATTTGTAATTAATGTTCAAACTGAAAATGCGACTACGGCTCGAAGAATATATTCATTAATTAAGCGTATTTTTAATGTGGAAGTAGAAATTTTAGTACGAAAAAAAATGAAATTAAAAAAGAATAATATCTATATTTGTCGAACTAAAGTACGTGTTAAAGAAATACTTGATGAATTAGGTATTTTAAAAAATGGTATTTTTGTTCATGATATTGATGCGAGTATGATTAAAGATGATGAAATGCGTAGAAGCTATTTAAGGGGAGCATTTTTAGCGGGTGGATCAGTAAACAACCCAGAAACCTCTTCCTACCATTTAGAAATTTTTTCTCAATATGAAGGGCATGCTGAGGGATTAACTAAACTAATGAACAGTTATGGACTAAATGCTAAGCATTTAGAACGAAAAAAAGGAAGTATCTCTTATTTGAAAGAAGCGGAGAAAATTTCTGAGTTTTTAAGTTTGATAGGGGGGTACCAAGCACTATTAAAATTTGAAGATGTAAGAATAGTGAGAGATATGAGAAACTCTGTCAATAGACTAGTAAATTGTGAAACAGCTAATTTAAATAAAACTGTGAGTGCAGCTATGAAACAAGTACAAAGCATTCAATTAATTGATGAAGAAATGGGTTTAGATAATTTGCCTGATCGTTTAAGAGAGATTGCAAAATTACGAGTAGAACATCAAGAAATTTCTTTGAAAGAATTAGGAGAAATGATATCAAATGGGCCTATTTCTAAATCAGGAGTAAATCATCGCTTACGAAAATTAAATGAACTCGCTGATAAAATTAGAAATGGAGAAAAAGTCGAATTATAAAATAAAATGTGTTTTAAAAATAGGATGAAACATTAATATAACGTTTCATCCTATTTTTAATAATAGCCCCCTCGAGAGGAATCGAACCTCTATCTTAAGAACCGGAATCTTACGTGATATCCATTACACTACGAGGAGTATAATATAAAAACTAATTTCTGTACTAAATATATAATTAACAGTACAATTTGAATATATGAATAGTGTATAAAATTATAAAACGCAACGTCAAATAAATGTAAAGGTATTATTTTTGACCATTTTTGACTTTTATTGTAAAATAAATATAACAGTTAATTACAAGGAGGAAATATAATGAATTTAATTCCTACAGTTATTGAAACAACAAATCGTGGTGAACGCGCATATGATATTTATTCTCGTCTATTAAAAGACCGCATTATTATGTTAGGCTCAGCAATTGATGATAATGTTGCAAATTCAATTGTATCACAATTATTATTCTTACAAGCTCAAGATTCTGAAAAAGATATTTATTTATACATCAATTCTCCAGGTGGTAGTGTAACAGCAGGATTTGCTATTTACGATACAATTCAACACATTAAACCAGATGTACAAACAATTTGTATTGGTATGGCTGCGTCAATGGGATCATTCTTATTAGCAGCTGGTACAAAAGGTAAACGTTTTGCCTTACCAAACGCTGAAGTTATGATTCATCAACCATTAGGTGGCGCTCAAGGTCAAGCGACAGAAATTGAAATTGCTGCTAATCATATCTTAAAAACACGTGAAAAATTAAATCGTATTTTAGCTGAACGTACAGGTCAAAGTATTGAAACAATTCAAAAAGATACTGATCGTGATAACTTCTTAACTGCTGATGAAGCAAAAGAATATGGTTTAATTGATCATGTAATGCAACCTGAAGATATGTAAATAGAATTGTTTAACATGTAAAAAAGGAAGAGCATTGATGCTCTTCCTTTTTTTATGGTTTTTTAGTTTTTAATAAATAATGTATAGCTACAAACCCTAATAATAATCCTATAATAATAAAGAAAAAAGATAAAAGTACCATAATAATACTCTTTTCGAAAGCAAAGATACCATTTAAAATTAAAAATACACTAGCGATAAGTAGTAAGATATACGTTAACTTGTTGTCATTCATTACTAAATCTCCAAATACTATTCGTTAATTAAGTCTTCAAGTGCAACTTTTAAATTATTATATCTAAAATTAAACCCTAATGCTTCTAATTTATTAGGTAAGACTTTTTGAGTATCGAGAACTACTGTCGACATTTCTCCTAGTACAGCACGCATAATTAATGATGGCACCCACGTTTCATGTGGTTTATGCATCGTACGTCCAAGCGTATAACCAAATAAATTTTGACGTTCAGGAATTGGAGAAGCCATATTAAATGGACCTTTTGCATTTGATTCGTCAATTGTAAATAAAATCGCACGCACTAAGTCATCTATGTGAATCCAAGAATACCATTGACGGCCAGAACCTAATTTGCCGCCTACGTAGAATTTATATGGTAGTTTCATCGTTTGAAGTGCGCCACCTTCAGAAGACAAAATCATACTAAATCTTCCCAATATAACACGTGTACCAAAATTTTCGAAACGACGAGCAAATCGTTCCCATTGATAAACGACATCTGACAGGAAATCAAAAGGAAGTGTTTGATATTGTTCTGTATAAGTTCGATGTAAACTTGGAGGATAATAACCCATAGCACTTGCATTAAAAAGCACTTCAGGTTTATGTTGACGTTGCTCAAATAAATGAACTAAAGATTCAGTCGATTGAATACGACTTGTCATAATCGTTTGTTTGTAAGAGGATGTCCAACGTTTATTTAATGTAGCTCCTGCTAAATTAATGACTACATCAATATCTGGTACTTGATTTTCCCATCCTTTTTTAGACCAGTTAACATACGTAATCTTAGGCTCATCACTTTGTTTATCACTACGAGTTAAAATTGTAATATGAGCCTCTCTTTTTTTAATTTCATTTACTAAATGACTGCCTACCATTCCAGTTCCACCAGTAATTAAAAATTGTTTCATTTACTAACACCTCATTTTTTATAAAGAAAATAAATTTTTTTAATGACAATGTAGAGAAAGATGCTCAAAAAGCATTTAAGATTATGTCATTAACTTTAGAAAATACGGTCATTAAATTACCTAAATTTAGCTATAATATAAGTATAGCTTTGCTATAGAGAATAGTAGAATATTTAAAAAGTATGTTTATACCTTTAATATACTAATTTACAAAACAAAAGTCATTTTAATTTCTTTCTATTCTCTTCTCTTTCAAGTTTCTATTATATTACTTTATAAATAAGATTAAGAATAATATGATTATAGGAATTAAAATGCCAATAAATATATCAAATTTTGAGTTTTTACTTTCATCAAAATCATCATTACTTAACATCATAGATTTAATTTTATTGCTTGAATGATGTTTGAATAATGTGTTAAAAGTATCTTTTTTCATTTTGTCACTCCAAAATTTACATCATATTGATAGTGTAGTTATTTATATATGATGTTATCATATATAATTGAATGAGTATTCCATTTATATATGTACTTAAGTATTTTTAATATTTTTTTAAAAGGAAATAATGTAAAATAGATTGCTATATTAAAGGATGAATAGATAATTAAGAAGTGAGGGAGTCCATGTCAAAAAAAAATAGAAATCTTAAAGACTATGAAGCACATGAAAAGAAAAAAATGAGTAGTATTTCTAAAATAATTAGTACACTTATTGTGCTTCTATTACTTGGTGGATTGGTGTTTGCAGTTTTTGCTTTTGTGGATAATTCAAACAGAGTCAATGAACGTTTAAATAATCAGTCAACGGAAGAACATAAAGATAAGAAAGATAAAGATACTGAAAGTGATAAAAAGAATGAAGAAAGTACGCGAGAAAATAAAACAAGTGAAAACAATACAAATAATAGTAAAGAAAATAAATTAGATAACGTAAAAAATCCAAATGTAACTGATAACTATTCTAATGAGCAAAATAATTCAATGAAAGTACAACCTACTAATCAAGGTAAAACAGCTCAAACGCAGCAATCTTCTAAAGAAACATCTACAAAACAACCTAATACAAATCAAATTCAAAGTACTCAACAAAAAGAAAACTCACAAACTCAACAAAAAGAAAACGCACCAACTCAAGAAAAAGCAACGCAAGAAGAAACAGATAAATCAAATGAAAACACTCAGTCAAGTCAATCTTCTCGTTCTAATGCTTCAACTGAAACATCACAACATAAGTCAAGTAACAATGACACAACTACTACACAAGAACGAGCTAATACAAATCAGTCATCCCAAACACAAAAATCAACGATGCAACCATCTACTACCGAACCTAAAACACAATCATCTAGTTCAACTACTTCAGAATCAAAAAGTAATACCCAACAATCTCAAAGATCTTCAAACGAAGAATAAAAAAAGACCTAGGTATATACACATTTTACCATGTGTGTATCTCTAGGTTTTTTTAAAATATCCAGTTAAGCAAGAATGTTAAGATAATTGAAAGAACAATCGATATAAAAATAGAAGAGAAACAACCAAAAGGACAACCACAACCATAGTGATATCGTATTGTATTGTGATGTTCAGAAATATCTCGATATTCTTGTTCTCTTTTAAAATAGTCATCATCTTTATATCTATTATCAGAAGGATCTAAAACTTCTACATCCTTATTGTCTTTATATTTCAAAGTGATTCCTCCTATCTAGTTAATGTTTAAATTATAATTCATTATTTTTGAAAAACCTATAAGGTTAACTCTATTGCATTTACTATACCCTATTTTAAATATTTAACAGATTATTTAAAATAATAAAGGTTTTCACTTGCTTTTTTATAACGACAATAGTAGTATTGCAATTGTAAAGAGGTTGAATTTTGTCCCACCTGGGACAAAAAAAGTCAAACCTCCTCTAACTCTCGATTATCTTTTGAGAAAAATAGGAGGAAGGTAGTAGTGAAAGACCTGATTAAACTACAACAAAAGTTGGTTCCTGACTTAGTTGATAAAATGTATCGACGTTTCTCTATCTTAACGACAATTTCAAATAATGAACCTGTTGGGCGTAGAAGTTTAAGCGAACATATGGATATTACAGAAAGAGTCTTAAGAACAGAAACAGACATATTAAAAAAGCAAAATCTTATACAAGTAAAATCAACTGGTATGGAAATCACTGAAGAAGGTACAAAAGTACTTAATCAATTAAGTGATTACTTTAAAGTGTATAAAGATGATAATCATTACGCTAAACATATTAAGTCCAACTTTGGAATTAAAGAAGTATATGTCATACCTGGAAATGCTGACATGCATGAAGAAGTTAAGTCTGAGATGGGTAGACAAGCAGGTCATTTACTAGAAGATATATTGTATGAAGATGCAATTGTATCAGTGACAGGTGGATCAACAATGGCTAATGTTAGCCGAGCAATGCATTTATTACCATTTAATGTGTTTTTTGTTCCTGCACGTGGTGGTCTTGGTGAAAATATGGTTTATCAAGCAAATACAATTGCAGCAAGTATGGCACAACAAAGTGGCGGTTATTATACCACGCTATATGTACCAGATAATGTTAGCGAATCAACATATAATACATTACTGATGGAACCATCAGTTGTGCATACATTAGAAAAGATTAAACAAGCAAATATAACAATACACGGTATTGGTGATGCGCTGAAGATGGCGCACCGTAGACAATCATCTGATGAGGTGATTGAAAGACTTCAACATCATCAAGCCGTTGGAGAAGCTTTCGGATATTATTTTGACGCTCAAGGTCATGTAGTTCAAAAAGTAAAAACTATTGGATTACAACTTGAAGATTTAGAAAGCAAAGATTTTATATATGCTGTTGCTGGTGGCATGTCTAAGGGAGAAGCTATCAAAGCATATCTCAGTATTGCCCCCCAAAATACAATATTAATTACTGATGAAGCAGCAGCTAAAGTAATACTAAATAAGGAATAAAAAGTTATTTAACTTTTTAAATATCATTTTAAAGGAGGCCATTATAATGGCAGTAAAAGTAGCAATTAATGGTTTTGGTAGAATTGGTCGTTTAGCATTCAGAAGAATTCAAGACGTAGAAGGTATTGAAGTAGTTGCAGTAAACGACTTAACAGACGACGAAATGTTAGCTCATTTATTAAAATATGACACTATGCAAGGTCGCTTTAACGGAGACGTAGAAGTAGTTGAAGGTGGTTTCCGTGTAAATGGTAAAGAAGTTAAATCTTTTGAAGAACCAGATGCAAGTAAATTACCATGGGGCGATTTAGATATCGACGTAGTATTAGAATGTACTGGTTTCTATACAGAAAAAGAAAAAGCTGAAGCACACATTAATGCAGGAGCTAAAAAAGTATTAATTTCTGCTCCAGCCAAAGGTGATGTTAAAACTATCGTATTTAACACAAACCACAAAGACTTAGATGGATCTGAAACAGTAGTATCAGGTGCTTCATGTACTACAAACTCATTAGCACCAGTTGCTAAAGTTTTAAATGACGAATTTGGTATTGTTGAAGGTTTAATGACAACTATCCATGCTTACACTGGTGACCAAATGACTCAAGATGGTCCACACAGAAAAGGTGACAAACGTCGTGCACGTGCAGCAGCACAAAATATCGTACCTAACTCAACAGGTGCAGCTAAAGCTATCGGTAAAGTAATTCCTGAAATCGATGGTAAATTAGATGGTGGAGCACAACGTGTACCAGTAGCTACTGGTTCATTAACTGAAGTAACAGTTGTATTAGAAAAAGAAGTAACAGTTGAAGATGTTAACAAAGCAATGAAAAATGCTGCTGACGAATCATTCGGTTACACTGAAGATGAAATCGTATCATCAGATATTGTTGGTATGAACTTTGGTTCATTATTCGATGCAACTCAAACTCGTGTCATCTCAGTTGGCGACAAACAATTAGTTAAAGTAGCTGCTTGGTATGACAACGAAATGTCTTATACTTCTCAATTAGTACGTACTTTAGAATATTTAGCTGAATTAACTAAATAATTTCGTAGCCTAGTTTAATAAAACTTGTGCTCAGTACACTTATATAAAATGTTGAATTAAGTTAGCTTATGAGTAAGCGGGGAGCACTAACGCTTCTCCGCTTATTTTTATATTAATAATTTCTATTTAAAGGAGGAAATTATAATGGCAAAAAAAATTGTTTCTGATTTAGACTTAAAAGGAAAAGTTGTACTTGAACGTGCTGACTTTAACGTACCTTTAAAAAATGGTGAAATTACAAATGATAACCGTATTGTTCAAGCCTTACCAACAATTAAATATATTTTAGAACAAGGCGGTAAATTGGTATTATTCTCTCACTTAGGTAAAGTTAAAGAAGAAAGTGATAAAAAAGAGTTAACTTTAAAACCAGTAGCAGATTCATTAACTGAAAAATTAGGCAAAGAAGTTGTGTTTGTTCCAGAAACACGCGGTGAAAAATTAGAATCTGCAATTAAAAATTTAAATGAAGGCGATGTATTATTAGTTGAAAATACTCGTTTTGAAGATTTAGACGGTAAAAAAGAATCTAAAAATGATCCTGAATTAGGTAAGTATTGGGCATCATTAGGTGATGTGTTTGTAAATGATGCATTTGGTACTGCACACCGTGAACATGCTTCAAATGTTGGTATTTCTACTCATCTAGAAACAGCTGCAGGTTACCTAATAGAAAAAGAAATTAAATTTATTGGTGGTGTGGTAAATGATCCACATAAACCAGTTGTGGCTATTTTAGGTGGTGCTAAAGTATCTGACAAAATTGGTGTTATTAAAAATTTAGTGAATATCGCTGATAAAATCATTATTGGTGGCGGTATGGCATATACATTTTTAAAAGCACAAGGTAAAGAAATTGGTCTATCTTTATTAGAAGAAGATAAAATTGACTTTGCTAAAGAACTTTTAGAAAAAAATGGCGATCAAATTGTATTACCTGTTGATTGTAAAGTAGCTAAAGAATTTTCAAACGATGCTAAAATCACTGAAGTATCTATTGATGAAATTCCAAGTGATCAAGAAGCAATGGATATTGGACCAAAAACAATAGAGTTATTTACTGAAAAATTACAAGGTGCTCATACAGTAGTATGGAACGGACCTATGGGTGTATTTGAATTTAGTAATTTTGCTAAAGGTACAATTGGTGTATGTAAAGCAATTGCTAACTTAGAAGATGCAATCACAATTATCGGTGGCGGTGATTCAGCAGCGGCTGCAATTTCACTAGGATTTGAAGAGGATTTCACTCATATTTCAACTGGTGGCGGTGCTTCATTAGAATACCTTGAAGGTAAAGAATTACCTGGTATCAAAGCAATTAACGATAAATAATATTTATTTGAATAATAAAAATGTTTCTTTTATGATTTTCATGGGAAAACAATAAAAGAACGTAAATATTTATAATTAATTTTAAATTTATTAATAATAGGAGTGTCAATAATGAGAAAACCAATCATAGCTGGTAACTGGAAAATGAATAAAACAGTTCAAGAAGCTAAAGACTTTGTAAACAATTTACCTACATTACCTGATGAAAAGGAAGTTGAATCAGTAATTTGTGCGCCAACAATTCAATTAGATGCATTAATCTCTCTAGTGAATGATGGCAAAGCAAAAGGATTAAAAATTGGTGCTCAAAACACTTATTTTGAAGATAATGGTGCATATACAGGAGAAACTTCTCCAGTGGCATTAGCTGATTTAGGTGTTAAATATGTCGTTATTGGACATTCAGAACGTCGTGAATTATTCCATGAAACAGATGAAGATGTAAATAAAAAAGCACATGCAGTATTTAATCATGGAATGACACCAATTATTTGTGTTGGTGAAACAGATGAAGAAAGAGAAAATGGCAAAGCTAACGAAGTAGTAAGCAACCAAGTAAAAGAAGCAGTAAAAGGCTTGTCAGAAGATCAACTTAAAGAAGTTGTCATTGCTTACGAACCAATTTGGGCAATCGGTACTGGTAAATCAGCTACTTCAGAAGATGCAAATGAAATGTGTGCACAAGTACGTAAAACAGTAGTAGACGTGTCTAGTCAAGATGTAGCTGATGCGACTCGTATTCAATATGGTGGTAGTGTGAAACCAAATAATGTTAAAGAATATATGGCTCAATCAGATATCGATGGTGCATTAGTTGGTGGCGCATCACTTAAAGTAGATGATTTTGTACAATTGTTAGAAGGTGCTAAATAATTATGGCTAAACAACCAACAGCATTAATTATTTTAGACGGTTTTGCTAACCGTGAAAGTGAACATGGTAATGCAGTAAAACAAGCGCATAAACCCAATTTCGATCGTTATTACAACACATATCCTACGACTCAAATTGAAGCAAGTGGTTTAGATGTTGGTCTTCCCGAAGGTCAAATGGGTAACTCTGAAGTAGGTCATATGAATATAGGTGCAGGTCGTATTGTCTATCAAAGTTTAACTCGTATTAATAAATCCATTGAAGATGGTGATTTCTACGAAAATGAAGTGTTAGGTAAAGCAGCTCAACACGTTAAAGATCACGATTCAGCATTACATGTATTTGGTTTACTTTCAGATGGCGGTGTTCACAGTCATTACAAACATTTATTTGCATTATTAGAACTTGCTAAACAAAAAGGTTTAGATAAAGTGTATGTACATGCATTTTTAGATGGTCGTGATGTAGATCAAAAATCAGCAATTAAATATATTGAAGAAACAGAAGCTAAATTCAAAGAACTTGGTGTAGGTCAATTTGCATCGATTTCAGGTCGTTATTACGCTATGGACCGTGATAAACGTTGGGATCGTGAAGAAAAAGCTTATAATGCTATTCGCAATTTCGAAGGACCTTCTTATGCGAGCGCTAAAGAAGGTGTAGAAGCGAATTATGAAAATGACGTTACAGATGAATTTGTTGAACCTTTCATAGTTGAAGGACAAAATGAAGGTGTTCAAGATGGTGATGCTGTTATCTTCTTCAATTTCCGTCCTGATAGAGCAGCACAATTATCTGAAATATTTACAAATAAAGCATTTGACGGCTTTAAAGTTGAGCGTGTAAATGATTTATTCTATGCAACATTTACTAAATATAATGATAATGTTGATGCAGAAGTCGTATTTGAAAAAGTTGATTTAACTAATACAATTGGTGAAGTTGCTCAAAATAATAATTTAAAACAATTACGTATTGCAGAAACTGAAAAATACCCCCATGTTACTTATTTCATGAGTGGTGGACGTAATGAAGAATTTGAAGGTGAACGTCGTCGCTTAATTGATTCACCTAAAGTTGCTACGTATGATTTAAAACCTGAAATGAGTGCATACGAAGTTAAAGATACATTGTTAGAAGAGTTAGACAAAGGTGATTTAGATTTAATTATTTTAAACTTTGCTAACCCTGACATGGTAGGTCATAGTGGTATGCTTGAACCAACAATCAAAGCAATTGAAGCAGTAGATGAATGTTTAGGGGAAGTGGTTGATAAAATTTTAGATATGAATGGCTATGCAATAATTACAGCTGACCATGGTAACTCAGATCAAGTTTTAACTGATGATGATCAACCTATGACTACTCATACTACAAACCCAGTTCCAGTAATTGTTACTAAAGAAGATGTAACATTACGTGAAACTGGTCGTTTAGGTGACTTAGCACCTACATTACTAGACTTATTAAATGTTGAACAACCGTCAGACATGACAGGTGAATCTTTAATTAAGCATTAGTAAAGTTGTAAATACTAAGATGATTTAATATTATTCTTTAATATTAAGTCATCTTAGTATAAATATTTTATTAAATAACAAAAAATAGTTATAATAATTAAGAAATCTAAATTTAAAGGAGATTATTTATTATGCCAATTATTACAGATGTTTATGCTCGCGAAGTATTAGACTCACGTGGTAACCCAACAGTTGAAGTTGAAGTATTAACTGAAAGTGGTGCTTTTGGTCGTGCTTTAGTACCTTCAGGTGCTTCTACTGGTGAACACGAAGCAGTTGAATTACGTGATGGAGATAAATCACGTTATAGCGGTAAAGGCGTTACAAAAGCTGTTGAAAATGTAAACGAAATTATCGCTCCAGAAATCGTTGAAGGTGAATTTTCAGTTTTAGATCAAGTATCAATTGATAAAATGATGATTCAATTAGACGGAACACCTAACAAAGGTAAATTAGGTGCAAACGCTATTTTAGGTGTATCTATTGCCGTTGCACGTGCAGCTGCTGACTTATTAGGTCAACCATTATACAAATATTTCGGTGGATTTAACGGTAAACAATTACCAGTGCCAATGATGAATATTGTTAACGGTGGTTCTCACTCAGATGCACCAATTGCATTCCAAGAATTCATGATTTTACCAACTGGTGCTGAATCATTTAAAGAAGCATTACGTTGGGGTGCTGAAATTTTCCATAACTTAAAATCAATTTTAAGTGAACGCGGATTAGAAACTGCTGTAGGTGACGAAGGTGGTTTTGCTCCAAGATTTGACGGTACTGAAGATGCAGTTGAAACAATCATTAAAGCGATTGAAAAAGCTGGTTACAAACCAGGCGAAGATGTATTCTTGGGATTTGACTGTGCGTCATCTGAATTCTATGAAAATGGTGTATATGACTACACTAAATTCGAAGGTGAACATGGTGCGAAACGTAGTGCAGCTGAACAAGTTGACTACTTAGAAGAATTAATTAGTAAATATCCAATCATTACAATTGAAGATGGTATGGATGAAAATGACTGGGACGGTTGGAAACAATTAACTGATCGTATCGGTGACAAAGTTCAATTAGTAGGTGACGATTTATTCGTAACTAATACTGAAATTCTTTCTAGAGGTATTGAACAAGGTATTGGTAACTCAATCTTAATCAAAGTAAACCAAATTGGTACATTAACTGAAACATTTGATGCTATTGAAATGGCTCAAAAAGCTGGTTACACTGCAGTAGTATCTCACCGTTCTGGTGAAACTGAAGATACAACAATTGCTGATATCGCAGTAGCAACAAATGCTGGTCAAATTAAAACTGGTTCATTATCAAGAACAGATCGTATTGCGAAATATAATCAATTATTACGTATTGAAGATGAATTATTTGAAACAGCAAAATTTGACGGAATTAAATCTTTCTACAATTTAGATAAATAATTTTAGTAACATACTAAAATTAATAGAGTTCACGCGTTTGCCTGTCATAGAGTTGAGACTATGACAGGCTTTTTTAATATAAAATTTTAAATAATAGCCTCGAAGTGTAAGATTTAACTTCATTGATGAAACTGATATAATAATCCTGTAATTGAAAGAAGGAGAATTGAAGATGGATCAACAACTTAATCAGTCAAATAAAAGAGAACGTATTGCCGGTCAATGGATTGGATATAGTTCGCTTGTATTTTGTATATTATTAATTATCCATAATTTTATTGCTTTAGATGCTCACACTGCTAAAACACTGTTAACACTAGCATATCAAGAAGCATCAAGGAGTGCAGTAGATAACATTTTAAATAGTTTTAGATATACAGGTATTATGTATATTCTTGCATATTTAGCTGGAGTAATTGCTTTATGGAATCGACATAAATATCTTTGGTGGTTTATGTTTGCCGTATATGTATCAAATGTATTATTTACACTTGTCAACTTAACGATGGTGTTAAATGCTATTATTGAAACAAAATCTATTTTATTTATTTTACCTATTTTAATCGTCGTGATTGGTTCAGCAATATTAGCAATATATATGTTAATTATTTCAATTGTACGTAAAAGTACATTTAATCGATAGTATTTGATAACTATATTAAGAATATGTTATAATTCGGAACGTATATAATGAACGGAGGACAATTTTCATGCATACATTATTTATGGTCTTATTAATTATTGATTGTATTGCATTAATTACTGTTGTATTACTCCAAGAAAGTAAAAGTAATGGACTTTCGGGTGCGATTAGTGGGGGCGCTGAACAGTTATTTGGTAAGCAAAAACAACGTGGCGTCGATTTATTCTTGCATAGATTAACAATTGTGTTAGCCATCATTTTCTTTTTAATAATGATTGGAATAAGTTATTTTGGTTTATAAGGTCCGACGATATCAATGTCGGGCTTTTTTATTTATAATAGAGTTAATACATTTTATAATGAAATCATTATTTTAATATGATCATCAATGCATATTTTTAAGCTATTAAGGGAATAAAATAGATTGATTATATAATGAATGCAATCTATTAGTACAAAATAAAAAAGTAATCATATTATAATTTTTGTTAGAGAGGGATAAAAAATGCAAATTAAGTTACCTCAACCTTTCTTTTTCCAAGAAGGTAAAAGAGCAGTCTTACTCTTACATGGATTCACTGGTAATTCATCTGATGTAAGACAACTTGGTAGATTTTTACAAAAAAAAGGTTATACTTCCTATGCACCACAGTATGAAGGGCATGCTGCGCCACCAGAAGAGATATTAAAATCTAGTCCATATGTATGGTTTAAAGATGTACTTGATGGCTATGATTATCTTGTAGAACAAGGTTATGAAGATATAGCAGTAGCTGGATTGTCATTAGGCGGTGTATTTGCATTGAAGTTAAGTTTAAACCGTCCTGTAAAAGGTATCATAACAATGTGTGCACCTGCCGAAGTAAAAACAGAAGGTACAATCTATGAAGGTTTTTTAGAATATGCACGTAATTTTAAAAAATATGAAGGTAAAGACCAAGCAACGATTGATAAAGAAATGGAAGATTTTCATCCTACTGAAACACTCAAAGAACTTAGTGATACGTTAAGTCGTGTGCGTAATGATGTAGATGAAGTTTTAGACCCTATTTTAGTAGTTCAAGCTGAAAAAGATGAAATGATTGATCCTCAGTCAGCAAATTATATATATGAAAATGTAGATTCAGATGAAAAACAAATTAAATGGTATGCAAATTCAGGACATGTCATTACAATTGATAAAGAAAAAGAACAAGTGTTTGAAGATGTATATGAGTTTTTAGAAGGATTAGACTGGTCTGAATAAATCATAAAAATAATTGAATAAAGAAAGGAGGGGCATGATGAATTTAAAGCAATCCATTGAAGAAATTGTAAAACAACCTGATTATGAACCGATGTCTGTATCAGACTTTCAAGATGCTTTAGGTCTTAGTAGTGCCGACTCATTTAGAGAATTAATAAAGGTGCTCGTTGAACTTGAACAAGTAGGATTGGTAGAGCGAACAAAGACAGATCGCTATCAACGTAAAGCATCAAATAAGAATTTAAGTTCAAAATTAATAAGAGGTACTTTAAGTCAAAATAAAAAAGGCTTTGCTTTTTTACGCCCAGAAAACGAAGAATTTGAAGATATTTTTATTCCACCAACAAAGATTAACCGCGCTTTAGATGGAGATACAGTAATAGTTGAATTACAAAAATCTAGAGGAGAGCATCGTGGAAAAGTTGAAGGTGAAGTAAAATCTATAGAAAAACATTCTGTCACACAAGTGGTAGGTACGTATAGTGAAGCAAAACATTTTGGTTTTGTCATTCCTGATGATAAACGTATTATGCAAGATATATTTATACCTAAAGGACAGAGTCTTGGAGCCGTAGATGGTCATAAAGTACTTGTCCAAATCACAAAATATGCTGATGGCACAGATAATCCAGAAGGACATGTTTCTGCTATTCTAGGTCATAAAAATGATCCAGGAGTAGATATTCTTTCAATTATATATCAGCATGGAATTGAGATTGAATTTCCTGATGAGGTATTAAAAGAAGCGGAATCAGTCCCTGAAGAAATAAAACCCGAAGAAATTAAAGGACGAAGAGATTTAAGAAACGATCTTACAATTACAATAGATGGTGCAGATGCTAAAGATTTAGACGATGCAATTAGCGTTAAACGTCTAGATAATGGACATACGGAATTGACAGTAAGTATTGCAGACGTAAGTTATTACGTAAAAGAAGGCTCTGCGCTAGATAAAGAAGCTTATGATAGAGCAACGAGTGTATATTTAGTAGACCGTGTTATTCCAATGATTCCACACCGTTTAAGTAATGGTATCTGTTCATTAAATCCTGAAGTAGATCGTTTAACGTTAAGTTGTCGTATGGAAATAAATGAGCGTGGCGAAGTGGTGAATCATGACATATTTGATAGTGTTATTCATTCAAACTATCGTATGACGTATGATGCAGTGAATCAAATTATTACCGAAAAAAATACAGAAGTGCGTCAACAATACAGTGAAATTGTTCCAATGTTAGATTTGGCACAAGATTTATCTAATCGACTTGTCCGTATGCGTAAACGTCGTGGTGAAATTGATTTTGATATTAATGAAGCTAAAGTATTGGTCAATCAAGAAGGCCTACCTACAGATGTAATATTGCGAGAACGTGGTGAAGGAGAGCGTTTAATTGAATCATTTATGTTAGCAGCCAATGAAACAGTTGCTGAACATTTTAACAAATTAGAAGTGCCATTTATTTATCGTGTTCATGAACAACCAAAATCAGATCGATTACGCCAGTTCTTCGACTTTATTACTAATTTTGGTATTATGGTTAAAGGCACAGGCGAAGATATTCATCCTTCAACATTACAATCTATCCAAGAAGAAGTTGAAGGTCGTTCTGAGCAAATGGTTATTTCAACAATGATGTTACGTTCAATGCAACAAGCACATTATGATGATACGAATTTAGGTCATTTTGGCTTGTCAGCAGAATATTATACACATTTTACTTCTCCGATTCGTCGTTATCCAGATTTAACTGTCCATCGCTTAATTCGTAAGTATCTTGTCGATCACTCTATGAATCATAAAGAGATGCATCAATGGGAAGAAACATTACCAGAATTAGCAGAACATACATCTCAACGTGAACGTCGTGCAATTGAAGCAGAAAGAGATACAGATGAATTGAAGAAAGCAGAGTATATGATTCAACATATTGGCGATGAATTTGAAGGTATTGTAAGCTCTGTTGCCAATTTTGGTATGTTCATTGAATTACCAAATACGATAGAAGGTATGGTTCATATTTCTAATATGACAGATGATTATTATCAATTTGATGAACGACAAATGGCATTGATAGGTGAACGACATGCTAAAGTGTTTAGAATTGGTGATGAGGTAACAGTTAAAGTTACTCATGTAGACGTAGATGAACGCATGATAGATTTCCAAATTGTTGGCATGCCATTACCTAAAAAGGATAAATCACAGCGTCCCGCTCGTGGAAAAACGATTCAAGCTAAAACACGTGGTAAATCTTTAGATAAATCTAAAGATAATCATCAAAAAAACAAAAAGAAAAAGCGTAAACAACGTAAGGGTAAAAATCAACGTCAACGTGATAAACAAAGCTCAACTAAGCATAAACCTTTTTATAAAGATAAACATATTAAGAAAAAAGCGCGTCGTAAGAAAAAATAATCAGCAAAGAGGTGACATACATTAATGGCCAAGAAAAAAACAAAATCACCAGGTACGTTGGCTGAAAACCGTAAAGCAAGACATGATTATAATATTGAAGATACCATTGAAGCAGGCATTGTGCTTCAAGGTACAGAAATTAAATCGATTCGACGTGGTAGTGCGAACTTAAAAGATAGTTATGCACAAGTGAAACGTGGAGAAATGTACATTAATAATATGCATATTGCTCCATACGAAGAAGGAAATCGTTTTAATCATGATCCATTACGGTCAAGAAAGTTGTTATTGCATAAAAAAGAGATTATCAAACTAGGCGAACGTACAAGAGAAATTGGATATTCGATTATTCCTTTAAAATTGTATTTAAAACATGGACAATGTAAAGTTTTATTAGGCATAGCTCGTGGTAAAAAACTGCATGATAAACGTCAAGCATTGAAAGATAAAGCAATGAAACGAGACGTTGATCGTGCAATGAAAGCCCGTTATTAAGCATAATTGTTGCTTAATCGGGCTCTATTTGTTATGATAAATAAAGTTGTTTAAATTAAACTGTATCTTATATTTTATTATATTGCGGGGGCGTTTTTGGATTCGACAGGGGTCCCCCGAGCTTATTAAGCGTGTCGGAGGGTTGTCTCCGTCATCAACACATTCGGTTAAATATAACTGACAAATCAAACAATAATTTAGCAGTAGCTGCGTAATAGCGCTCTGCATCGCCTAACAGCATTTCCTATGTGCTGTTAACGCGATTCAACCCTAATAGGATATGCTAAACACTGCCGTTTGAAGTCTGTTTAGATGAAATTTAATCAAACTAGCATATTGTTGGTTGTCTGTTGCTTACCAATATGCGAAATGAATCAATAGACTACACACGTAGAAAGATTTGTATCAGGACCTCTGGACGCGGGTTCGAATCCCGCCGCCTCCATCTGATAGCTTGTAACCCTATTGGTTGCAAGCTTTTTATTTTTATTGCCCAATATAGCCCCCAATATGCTCCAATAAAAAAACACTCTAATTAAAGAGTGCTTAATAATTCTTTGAATTTAAAAGACTCATTATAGTTAATGCCATTATACTCAGACTCATATTTTTTCCAAAATTTATTACTATTTTTTGGTGAAGGATGAGGAAGTTTAGTAATGTTTTTATGACCTTTAAAACAGTTTATCGCTTTACTTCCAAAACAAATAATTTTGGTATTTTTTATATCAATTGAACATTTTGTACTTTCAAAAGTAATAATATTGTTATTTATGCTTTCAATATCTACTACATTGACAAAGTAGACACCTTTACTTTTATAACAATCAACTAATTTTCAGGGGAATCGAACGCTGTGAATTCTTTCTCTGTTAAAGATTTAGTTTTTAAGAAACCTAATAATCGTCTGTAAATTGTTAATTTATATAAATTGTATTTTTTATCATTAATTTTTGGAAAAAATGCAACGATTTCCGAAAGATAACCGTCAATCTTTAATGGTCCATATTTTTCATTGTCTTCATATGGACTTTGTCCTATCATTAAAACTTTTACTTCTTCCATTTCATCACCTCATAAATATTTAACAATTTCTTTTTGTGTACTAGGATATAAATGTCCATAACGTTTGCTTACTTCTTCAATAGATGAATGTCCTAATCTTTGTGCAATAATCATTAAACTAGCACCTTGATTAATTAAAGGTGACGCATGACTATGACGGATTTCATGAATTACAATTCTAAGGAAATCATCAAGAAGTAATTTGTACGCATTAGTAAACCAACGATCCATTTTACTTTTACTAAAAGTTTTGAAAAAGTACTAAATAACACATAATTATCTTTATATATAATATATTTTTTTATTTAGAAATAATTAAAGTATCGATATTTTGTAGGACCCTTTATTTTGTATTTAGTATTAAATAAAAGTTTAGTTTGTTAGTATTTAGAGTAAAGGGTTTTTTCTAATCTTTAAATTTGACTCTCACTTGAGTTTTAAGAGTCGTTAAATAAAAATGATATATGAAATTCTCTAAATGCTCTAAAAATATCTTAAAATTGCAAATAGAGATGTTTAAAATTTTAATAACTCTTGTACTAAAGTTTTTAAAAGGAGAGGTTTTAACTTGATATTTATATACATCATTTTTCAGCTATTTTACTTTATTATGCTTTAAAATACGGTATCAGAAATGGATTTGCTGAACTTGAAGCTAATAAAGAGGATTTAATTTATTATCAAAAAAATTGAATTTGTTTGAAGAAATTGGAAATATTTATCATATAATTTCGACATCTCAATCTGAGAGAGTAGATGAGGCAAAAGTTATTTATAATAATTCTTTTAATATTTTAGTTTCAGGAAAAAAACCTAAATTTATATTTGATAAATTAACTGAGAAGAAATTTTAAAAAAGGAGCTTTAAATATTTTGGAGTTTTTGTACGTTTGTAAAAAAATCATAGATATTCTAGTTGCTTTAGCAACAGTTTTTGAAGAAAAAACAGCTAAATTGTTAGTTAAAATCACAAAGAAAGAGAAAAAATAGAATACTGCATTTATATCGAGAAATTTATTGTGCGTTGAGAAATATACTTAACTAAATTTGTAGATTAATGTCTACATAGCGTGAGCCATTAAGTAGACCATTTGACAATATTTGGGTTTGTTAAGAATTCTGAGATTCAATGTCAGTAAAGCAATTAGGAGGTTTAATTTATAAATGTATCGCTATGATATTAAACATATTATCGCTCTAATTTTGAATATATTTTTTATAATATTTATGCCATTAACTCTTAAATATGGGAATGTGTATATAACGATTATATGGATAATACTTGGAGCGATAAATGCAATTTATATTTATCGTAAAAATACAAAAATGAAAAAAGATCAACGTAACAAAAAATAGTTGAGATAAAGCAAATAATAGGTTTTGGTTAATCTAAATGTTTATTAGTTTTAGGAATTACATATAAAAGTAAGGTACAAAGGATTATGCTTTGAATTATGATAGACCATAGTAATATATTTTCTCTCTTGATTATCAGAAAAAATATATCTAAAGCTATAGGTATTATAGAGAAGTAAAGACTATAACTGAAAAAATGTTTTATATACTTTCCACAAATGATTTGTCCTTTGTCCCAGTTATGTTGAGATTTGATTGACTTTTTTGTTCTAAATCCGTAGAAGTGGTTTATCTTTTTAGGTGGGTTTTTAATAATTAAACTTCCTAGTAAAATCATAAACATACTTGAAGGAAATAAAAGCATTTGATAACTTCCTTTTTCAAGTTTTTGAAGAGTTTCTTTCTTAATATTATATAGAAATAATGCAAAGAAGAAAAATAATATAAGTATGATGTGAAAAAATTTTAATGTAGTTACTGTATACAACTAAATAATTCAAACACATAAAAAATGTTAATAAATTAAAGAATAATAAATATATTAGACTAACGTCAGATTTAAGTCAGTTACTCTAAGACAAAATAGAAATAACGAACTTTTATGGTTGGTTAATCAATTGTGGTGATTAAATGTAATGAAATTTTATATTTACATTTATGTGATAAATCATTTCACTTCAAATATACAATGTTTTTAAATTTCTAAATTTCAATTGTTTATTGTAATAACATTAAAACGTTGATATATTAATGTTTGTAAGATTTTTTTAATATATATATTAGGGTAGTTTTAAAGAAAATAGTTTATAATTTAATTGTTTGGAGAGAAGTAATGAACAATCAATCAAAATATTTTCATCATGTAGAACATAGGAAATTTCAAAGTAGTTCAAAAGCAACGCTTTGGTCTTCTTTGATTATTACGCTGATTTTTACAATTGTAGAGTTTGTAGGTGGATTATATGCTAATTCACTTGCTTTATTATCAGATTCATTCCATATGTTAAGTGATGTTTTGGCACTAGGGTTGTCTATGCTTGCTATTTATTTTGCAAGTAAGCCTCCAACGAAACATTATACGTATGGATTTTTAAGATTAGAAATTATTGTAGCTTTCTTAAATGGTTTAGCATTAATTGTTATTTCGTTAGGTATTATGTACGAAGGCGTTTTGAGAATCATACATCCTGAACCGGTAGCAAGTGGTATTATGATATTTGTAGCTGTATTAGGTCTTATTATAAATATCATTTTAACACTTATTTTATTTAGATCTTTAAGAAAAGAAGATAATGTCAATATTCAAAGTGCATTATGGCATTTTTTCGGAGATTTATTAAATTCAATTGGCGTTATCGTAGCAGTAGTACTTATTCATTTTACTGGATGGGCAATTATTGACCCAATCATTAGTATCATCATTTCTCTTATCATTTTAAATGGTGGTTATAAAATAATTAAAAATGCTTGGAAAGTATTAATGGAGCGTATTCCAGATGGATATGATTCAGATGAAATTATTAATGCAATGAAAAGTGTTGAAGGCGTTATAGATGTGCATGAGTTTCATTTATGGAGCATCACTACAAACCATAGTTCATTGAGTGCTCATGTTGTTTTAAGTGATGAATATACTAAATGGCCGTATTCAACGGTTAATAAAGTTTCTGAATTGTTGAAAGAAAAATATAATTTAGAACATGTTACGCTACAAATTGAAAATATTCATCTTAACCATTTAGACGAAGATTACTTTAAACAATACGAAGAATGATAATTAAATAGGAGTAGAAGCGACGGATAGTAAGAGCGCTTCTACTCCTTATTTTTAGTTTTTATTTATTTTTTTACTATCTACGCGTTCAGAATTGCCTTTAGATTTGTGTGCTTTTGGATTATTCTTTTTATGTGCACTTTCATTTACATCTTTGACTGTATCATTACTATGACTACATGCACCTAATATTAGAAAGCTTGAAAGTGTTAGTAAGGCTAATTTTTTCATTGTCTCATCCCTTTGTTTTAAGTCGTATCATATTTTAGTATGGCATATTAAATGTAATATTCAATAAATATTTATAAGTTTTAAAAAGATGTCGAAAATAAAAGATAGAGCATCAAAACTCTACCTTTTTTATTATTAATTGTTTATTTGATTTATATGATTATTCGTATTATCGCTTTGTGTATTTTGAGTTGTATTTAATGTGCTATTTTGATTTACATTATTAGTGTTGTCTTTTGTTGTATTAGATTCATTTGTATGATTAAATTGAGTACTATTTTGACTATTCTGGTTGTGAGTAGAATGTGTTTGTTTTGAATCATTATTTGCTGAATTCGTCTGATATTGAGATGTGTCTTGTTGTTGTGTTGAAGGTTCTTGCTGTCGTTGTGTAGAATTTTGATTATTTGTAGTCGCATTATTTTGTTCAGTAGTTGGGTTTTCTTGTTGTCTTGATTGTTGTGTAGTTGGTGATTCTGATGACTGAATTGAATTTTCTTCTGTGGCGGGTGTGTTTTCTTGAGTGGAAGAAGTATCCTGAATAGACTCATGTGATGTATCCTTATGATCTTTCTTAGAATTATTTTCTTTTTTATTGTTATTTTCTTTATTTGTTTTATTATCTTTAGGCTTGTCTTTTTTTACATGAGTGATGTCACTTTTAGAGGGGTTATTACTCTCAATGACTTTATGAATACCCAGTGCAAGCATACTTAATAAGATAATAATAATAGCCATAGCAAGCATTTTTAAGTAATTTTTATTCTTAAAAATAGCAATAATACCAAAAATAATGACTATACAAGCGATTAAAAATAAAGTAATGCCTAGATAGAATATAATTTTATCCATAACTGACCTCCATCATTACAATATGTCAATTAAATTTCATTATAAATATTACATAATAAATATTAATATTTATTTAATATTTTATTATTTTTTTAAAACAATTTAGTTAATAAAATTATTAATATAATAGTGTTATTCATTTGATTTATTGTAAATATTAATTTCTTCATTTTTAAAATTGATTGAAACATATAAATGTTCATCATATGTATTAATAGGAAGAGAGGGTGTATTCAGTTTAAACTCTGATAGAATTTTAAATGAACCATTATTTAAAGGTTCAACTATTGATACATCATTTTCGTTTTGTTGTATAAGTAGATTTCTATTCGTCATATTATTAAATTTCCAATGATTCATGTAAACTCACCTCTATTAAAAATAAAAAGCCTGAAACATACTCAATACATATGTACAGGCTTTAAAAGTTATATTCATAATTAAATAAATATATTTATTTAAGACTTTTAAGCAAATATCCGTGAATAGGAATAACTTGAAAAAATTAGATATTCTTAATTAAAGCTTTGTTCAATTTCAGTAAAAGCTTTATTTGTAACTTTAATATTATCAATTCTATCAGACATAATATTTCCATCTAGATAGCCATGATCAATAAGAACTTTGCAATTTTCTAAGAAATCACTATATTTTCTATCGCAAAAATAGTCATCTTGAGCTGTAATACTATCTTTAAAATTATTTGCTTCTTCCTCTGTTTGTCCACTATTTGAACGTTCCATATATAGCTTATAAAATTTTGCTACTGTATATTTTTGTTCTTTAGTTAACTCGTCCATAGAAACGCCTCCTAAACTCATTACTTATATATACCCAAATTAATTTAATTAAAAAACTAAAAAGACGATATTACATTTATTGCGCTTTTTTAATACCTTGATCTACTGCTTCGGCAAATTTATAAAATGTTCTCGTATAATTTTTTGAATATCGTCTATTATTTTTATCCAATTTATTATGTTTAAAAAACAAAGCTCGCTGGCGGGTCGTCAATTCCAGTTGCACTCCTGTATCTTTTTTATCTCTATTAATAATATTATTATTGGAAAGGGCCTCAATTCCTTTAGGCGTTTTTTGTACTGTAAATCCATGATGAGTTAATGAATGACGTAATGTTTGAACTAATTTTTTATCTTTACCACCTACGTAAACAATGGGTTCATCGCCTGCATATCCGTGAATAGATATTGTTTTTGACGAATGGTTGAGCATATCTAATAATTGAGGTTCATCAAAAACAGTAGAAGTAATATGTAGTTGAGCATTATTATCTGAACGTAGACCTTCAAATGAATAAAAATTATATTGACCAATATTTGAAATACGACGAGCGAGTTCAGTGGTTCCAGGTTCAATACTTCCACCATGAATAGCTGTAATTAAGGTATCGCTATGCTTACGGTGTTTTGTGATTATTTTCCAATCTTTATTTTTTGTTGTATGTTGTTTTAAATCATTAAAGTTAGCATAGTAATCTAAGGATTGATTTTGTTTTAATTCAAAATGTTTATAAAAGTAAAGAAAGAGAAGAATAAATAATATAATAATAAGAGTTAAAAACATATAATAAAAAAATCGATAATGTAATTTTTTGTTTTTCATAAAAATAAGTTGGTCCTTTAAATATCATTTCTTAGTATAGAAAAGTATAGTGTAACACCACATTCTTTAACTATTAGTATTTTTTGACTAGCTTAAGGCGATAGTCATTATTAAAATTATCAACTAAAGCATACGGAGAGATAATCAGTAAACCATGATCATTTATCGTATCTTTACTTACACCGTATTTATATGCTTGATAGATAATTTTAGTACAATATGTAAAGCGTTCACTTTTTAAATTAAGTGTAACTAAATAAGTTTTATCACTATTTTTATAATGAGCTTTTGCCCAATTAGCTGCTTTTTGACCTGCATTAGGATACTCACAACGATATATTTTAATCCAATCATTTTTTTTAACGCCAAATCGCTGTTTAAATGATTCGAAAGATTCAGTAATAGGCTTATCGCCGGGTCCTTCAATTTGTAAAACAGTATCATGATCTAAAGCAATACTTGAATGTCCAAAGAAACCAAATAATACCGGACCTTTTGTAAGAATAATATCACCAGGTTGTAATTTGAAATCATTTCCTTTTTCTGAAGATGAAGAAGTGGAACTTATAGATGCATAAGTATGAGAAGAGAACGCGAAAAATAGTAATAAAATGAAAATCACAAATATAATACGTTTCAATTGAATAATCTTCAATTTATATCTCCTTAATCGTTTTATAGAGAAACATATAAAAAAGAACAAAATAAAATCGTATTTTGTTCTTTTAAACCCTATTTATAAAATACCAAATAATAGTATATATATCAGTAAAGCAAAACCAAAAATATAGAAGATGACTGTAAAGCCTAAATATGATTCTTTACGTTCTTCTTTTTTAGATTTTAGCAATAACCCTAATATAATTGAAGCAGCAACAACAAATATAATACCCAGCCAAAGTAAAATCGTTAAATGTGTACTCATTTGTAAACCTCCCACATTTTAATTAAAAAAAGTTATATATCAGTGGATATATATAATATAAAAAAATGATTAGATTAGTTAAAAAAATTATTTCGCTTATAAGGTTTTTATCCAAGATAGCGGCAATTAAACTGAATGAAATAGTGAGGCCACATATGATTAAACCAGGTATGAGCCAGAAATAATCATCTAACTTAGGAAAATAGGTGACAATAATGTTAAAACCTAGAAATAAAAGGGTAATCATAATATTAATCCAAAATAATTTATTAATATTCATAGGTAGTGTCACCTCTATAACAATGATGTCTTTTTTATCATCATATCACTTCTTTAAAAGAAAGGTAAAACTTTAATCCTTATTAAAAGAATGACTTCGTAAATTTACATAAAAAAACCGGCGATTAAACTAAAATGTACTCATCGGCAGTCATAAATATGTATGATTAACTAATAAACGTATCAATTAAAAGGGGAAATCAAAAAAGTAAATAAAAGAGTATAAAAATTCGAAAAATCGTCACATTTACAGAAAATTAATATTCGCATAGAATGTTTTTAGTGAATAGTTAGAAATAAAGTGTTTTAATTATTTTAATAAAATCAATTAAAACATTACAACTTTTATAAAAAATATAACTTACTGATGTGATTATATATAAATAAACATCATTCATTTAGAAACAATAAGATGATAGGAGATACTGAAATGTTGTAATGTGAGGAGGAAAAAAATGACATTTTATGATTTTGTTATTGGATTTATTAATGATGATACACCACTAGGAAGTTTAGCAAACTACATTGTAAATGATCATAAATTTCCCAAAAACGAACGCAATAATAAAGAAATTAGAGCATATGTGATGTCAAATTACGTTGATCACCAACTAATTGAAAGCGCTAATCGAGCAATGAGTCTCTATAAATTAATTTGAATTAGGATAGTACCAATTTTGTTGCTTTAACGCATTCCATATATCTTTAGTTTTAAAGTTTAATTCATTATCTCTAATTGAAAAAGGTTCTATAATTTCTCTATCTAACCACGAATGAATAAGTTCACTAGGAACTCCATCAAGTAACATTTCTGATTTACTTATTACAAAACATTCCCAATCTAATGAGAGCTTATTAGGATTGACATAATTGTATTGATGATGATCATTCATAATGAACGCTCCTTTATTTGTAAAACTTATAATTCATTATACCCATCACAATGAGAACCAAACGTGTATTAATTAATTTTTTACCTTTAGTTATTTTTAAGTATAAAAAAATTAAGGTATACTATGTATGGATTATAAAGTGGTGTAAAAGAAAGTTGCCTATATTATTTAAAAATATATTGAGGTGAATGTAATGAGTAAAATACTCTATTTAATGAGACATGGACAAACTATGTTTAATTTAAGAGGGAAAGTACAAGGTGCAAGTGATTCTCCACTTACTAAATTAGGAATATCTCAAGCGAAGCAAGCAGGTCATTACTTTAAACATAATCATATTACTTTTGACGAAGCATATTCATCTAGTTCGGAACGGGCATGTGATACGTTAGAAAATGTTTTACCTGAACAAGCATATCAACGTAATAAAGGATTAAAAGAGTGGAGTTTTGGGCTATTTGAAGGGGATAGTGTTCAATTATTGGATGCAGTTTGGGATAAACACGATATTTTTGGAACTAGACTACGCCCTTTTGGAGGAGAAACGAAAAATGAAGTTGAACATCGTATCGTTACGACATTAAGTAATTTATTAGAGTCCTCTAATGGAAAAACATTCTTAGCGGTAAGCCATGGTACAGCCATTCAGGTTTTTTTAAGAAAATGGATAGGTGATGATATGGCAAATCAATATGTCATTGGAAATTGTTGTATTTTAAAATTTATTTATACACATGGAAAGTTTGAATTTCTCGATATGGTTGATCCTACAATCGATGATGCCAATAAATAAATCATTATCCTGGCTATTTAATATCATAGAGTAGCCAATGAACATCAAAATAAGTATCATCTACTTTAAATGAGTTTTTTTCAATCCCTAAAGTTTCAAAACCAAGTGCAGTGAAAAAAATCTTTGCACCAATATGATTTGATGTAATACAAGTCATTAGTTTTTCAATATGACGAGACTTTGCATAATTAATCACTTCACAGATTAAATTTTGCAAAGTAATCTCGTCTTTTTTGTCTTTTAAAAAGAGATTTTCTAACATTGCTTTATGTTGTGTGCCCACTTGTTTGAGTTGTCGCAATGTAACACCAGCCACAAGTTTTTCATTTTTAAAATTGCCAAAAATATTACAATACTCTTCTTCTTTAGATAGAATGTGTTTTAAGTAATTTGGAGACACATGTTCAAAATAAAATTTATCCCATGAATAAGTATGTGAATCATTTGATATTAAAGTAATATATTGATTTAAATCATTGTTAGTAAGAATTCTAACTTCTGACATTATACTCACCTCAAATTATTATTAGCATTTAATAATCTATTTATACAAATTAATTGAATTATAAATATTTTATAAAGTTTAATTAATAACTATATCCATAGAATAGCCTATTTTTAAAAATTATACAAAAAGTGTGAGAATACATAGACGTTAGAATATGATCTATCATACATCGCTATCTTTAAACTTAATTTGTTAGATAGGAAATGAAATGGAGTGGGACAAAATTCAATTTAAATTCGTCGTTCAATTCTAGCAATATATCCCCAAGGACGTAAATGTTCTTATTGAAAGTCATTATGTTAACTTTCATACTACTATTGAAATAACTTGATATCAGCTCTTTTTAATTCAGTCTTTATCTATCAACACATAAAAAAATCCTGAGACATAATGAGGTGTCTCAGGGTTTTTTTAAATTATAAAATTTTAATTTTAAAGAATAATGCTAATTAGTCAACAACTTGAACATTTAAATCTACATCGATGTTGCCACGAGTTGCTTTTGAATATGGACAGAATTCGTGAGCATCTTGTAGATATTTTTCAGCGTCTTCTTGAGATAATACATTTTTAACTTTTGCATCAATAGATACGCTTAATTTTGGACTTTCAGCATTTGGATCATCTTCTAAGCGTACAGTTAAAGTTACCTCAGGTTCTGCTCCGCGAACTTTGTTTTGTTTTAAAATAAGGTCATATGCACCATTGAAGCATGAAGCATAGCCAGCTGCGAATAATTGTTCAGGGTTAGTTGCGTTTCCATCTGCTTGTTGTGGTGGTAATACATCTACATTTATTGCATTATCGTCTGTGTGTACGTGTCCTTTACGTCCACCAACGTTTGTTGCTTTAGTTTCATATTGAACTGCCATTATTATTACCTCCTAAATTCGAATACAATTATTGTATACCCAACTAAAAAGTTTTAAATCATGATTTGTAAAAATTAAAAAGAATTTTAAACATTGGCGAGTGTGACATAAATAGTTTAAAATAATATAAAATTGTAAATGGCAAGAAAAGAAGGGATTATATGGCAGAAGTAAAGGTAGCTGCAACCATAGCACCTCAAGATATAATAGATAATGAAACGTTAAATAGTATCAATGATAATCATGCATATATAGATATCATTGAGTTGCGTATAGATCAGTGGGAGAGTCATCATCACGAACTTTTAATGAAAAACCTTTCACTTCTAAATGAAATAAAGGATCATTTCAAAATATTGGTGACATATCGCACAATTTCTCAAGGTGGAAAAGGTCAGTTAACTAATAAAGCATATTTACAGTTAATTGAAACAATTTCCTCAATAGATGCATTTCAAATGATAGATATAGAATGGGAGTCAAATATTGAGGTTGAGACGCATAAGCGTATTATAGAAAATGCACATCGTCATCAGAAACAAATAATTGTGTCATATCATAATTTTTTAGAAACGCCACCGTTAGAAGAATTAAAATTCACATATTATAAAATGCAAAAATTAAATCCTGAGTATGTAAAAATTGCAGTAATGCCTAAGGAAAAACAGGACGTAGCAATGCTATTAGAAGCAGTAGCTTATACATCTGAAGCGATTTCTCAACAAGTTATTGGAATATCTATGTCTCATTTAGGATTAGTGAGCCGAACTGCTCAAGGTGTTTTTGGGGGTACAGTGTCATATGGTTGCTTAGGTGAACCTCAAGCGCCAGGACAGATTCATGTTAAAGAACTAAAAAAACAATTATTATTTTACGAAAGCATGTAGTATACATTGAAATGTCATCGATATCCGCGTATAATTGATAATAGTTATCAATATAGAGGAGCGATAATTGTGGAATTACAAGAAGTAATTTCTTTAAGAAGAAGTATAAAGAAATTTAAACATGATATGGTGATTAATGATGAAGATGTATTTAAAGCCATAGAACAAGCTACTGACGCTCCTAATCATGGTATGAGAGAACCGTGGAGAGTTATTCATGTTTCTAAAGATAGATTAGGAGATATGAGTAGAGATATTACACGTTTTGCCTTTCCAAATAGTCCAGAAAAACAAGAAGATCATTATAACGCGGTGACAAATTTAGGAGGTATGTTAGTTTTAGTACTTAAAACTGACCCACGACAACGACAAAATCGCGAAAACTTTTTTGCGATGGGTGCATACACTCAGAATCTAATGTTATTACTTTATGAAAAAGGTATTGGTACATGTTGGAAAACGCCATTGTACATCTTTGAACCAAAAGTAAGAAAAGCGTTTGGTATTGCTAAAGATGAAGCTATTGCAGGTTTATTGTATCTTACTGATTTAAAAGAGGTACCACCTAAAGCAAAACGTAAAAATAAACATTTAATCTCAGAATACTAAAGAAACCACACTCAAAATAACGAGTGTGGTTCTTTAATTATTTATTAAATGTTTCTTTTAAGAATGATTCAACTTGTTCAGGTGATTTTGCATTAGCAGAATGCAAATGAGCTTGTTTTTGACCATTTTCAAATATAAGTAAACTTGGGATACCCATGACTTCATTGTCTGATGCTACATCTTCTAATTCATCACGATTTACAGAATACCATTTATAGTCGTTATACTTGTCAACGATTGGATCAATCCACATATCCATTGCTTTACAATCAGGACACCAACCAGCTTCAAATTTTACAATTACAGGTTGTTCACTTTGAATAATTGAATTAAATTCTTCAGTAGTAGTAATATTTTTCATACTTTACACTCCTTTTAGCTTGTTTTATATATTATAACTAATTACTAATATTTAGAAAAAAATAAAGCTTAAAAAGTAGAGCGTTTATTTAAATAATTTGATATATTTATAATAAGTTTAAATAGGAGGATAATACTGAATGATTAAATTTTATCAATATCCAAAATGCACAACTTGTAAAAAAGCTGCTCGATTTTTAGATGAGCATGGAGTGAGTTATGAGTCTATAGATATTGTGCAACACACACCTACAAAACAAGAATTCAAAGAGTTAGTAGTTAAATCAGAAGTGGAAATAAATAAATTCTTTAATACACATGGTGTGAAATATAGAGAACTTGGTTTAAAAGATAAATTAAAAGAATTATCTAATGATGAAAAATTAGAACTCTTAGCCTCAGATGGAATGTTGGTAAAACGTCCGCTAGCGGTTTCAGGTGAAAAAGTTACATTAGGTTTTAATGAAGAACAATATAAAGATGTATGGTTATAGAAAGTATAATCACAACTTTTAATATTAATAGTTGAATGAAAACTTACGGTATGGCATCATTAAATTGTAATTATTTTTAGGAGGGGATTTTCGTGGCAGTACCGAGCGAATTCAAATATTCTAAGGAACATGAATGGGTTAAAGTTGAAGGAAATACGGCAACAATTGGTATTACTGAATACGCGCAAGGCGAATTAGGAGACATCGTATTTGTCGAATTACCAGATGTCGATGATGAAATTAATGAAGGGGATACATTTGGTAGTGTTGAATCAGTAAAGACAGTATCTGAATTGTATGCACCTGTCTCTGGTAAAATTGTTGAAACAAATGACGAATTAGAAGATAGTCCAGAATTTGTTAATGAATCACCTTATGAAAAAGCGTGGATGGTAAAAGTTGAATTAAATGATGAAAGTCAATTAGATGAATTGCTATCAGCTGAACAATATTCTGAAATGATTGGCGAATAATTTTAAAAAACTCCTTGATATTGAATCTAGGAGTTTTTTATATATTATATTAATTATCTGTAAATTGTGTTTATATTCATCAATAACGTGAAAAAGTAAATGATTGTTTAATATCGACTTAGAAGGTGGATGAACATGGCAATTTTAAACAAAGTTATCATTGTTGAAGGTAAATCTGATAAGAAGAAAGTGCAACAAGTCATAGCTGAACCTGTAAATATTATTTGTACACATGGTACAATGAGTATCGACAAACTAGACGATATGATAGAAACATTATATGGAAAACAGGTCTATATTCTTGCCGATTCAGATGATGAAGGCGAAAAAATTAGAAAATGGTTTAAACGTTATTTAAGTGAAAGTGAACATATCTATGTAGATAAAACATATTGTGAAGTCGCGCGTTGTCCTAAAAATTATCTTGCTCATGTATTGAGTAAATATGGATTTAACGTAAAAAAAGAGAAAAAACTTATACCTAATTTAAGTTCTGAAAGGTTAGTACTCGTGAATGAATAATTCTATTAAAATCGAAGACATCAAAGAACACTTTGATAAAGATAAACATTTAATATTTGGATATACTCCTATGTGTGGAACATGTAAGATTTCAGAGCGTATGCTAGATATTGCAAATGATATCGAACAATTACCACTTAAAAAAATTGATTTAAATTTCCATAAGTATTTTAGTGAAGAATATAAAATTATGTCTGTACCTGTACTGTTAATTATGGATAAGGATAAAGAGGTAGATAGAATCTATGCATTTCAATCCGTGCCATATTTGTTAGAAAAGTTAAAAAAATGATTGACGAATTATTAGTACAGTGATAGGATATAAATTAATTAAATAGTGCGAAAACTCTTATCGAGAGAGGTGGAGGGATGTGCCCTACGAAGCCCGGCAACCGTCTATAATGGAAATGGTGCCAATTCACATAAAGTTTAAGACTTTAGAAGATGAGAGAAAGATAATTTTAAATGCTTTCTCATCTCTCTAGGTGGGAAAGCATTTTTTAATTACATAAGGAATTTAAGGGAGGCATTTAACGTGATTGAGTTAAATCAAGTTGTTAAACGCTATCACACAAAGAACAAAGATGTACTAGCAGTAGATCACGTTGATTTGAATATAGAATCAGGCTCAATTTTTGGAGTGATTGGGTTCTCTGGTGCTGGTAAAAGTACGTTAATTCGAATGTTTAATAATCTAGAAGAGCCGACTTCAGGGGATATCATTATAGATGGAGACAATATTAACAAACTTTCTAAATCAGATTTGAGAAAAAAACGACAAAAAGTAAGTATGATTTTCCAACATTTTAATTTATTATGGTCACGTACTGTCATTAGTAATATTATGTTTCCACTAGAAATAGCTGGAGTAGCTCGTACAGAAGCAAAAAAAAGAGCTTTAGAACTTGTAGAGTTGGTCGGTTTAAAAGGTCGTGAAAAAGCTTATCCTTCAGAATTATCGGGTGGTCAAAAACAAAGAGTTGGGATTGCTCGTGCATTAGCGAATGATCCGAATGTCTTATTGTGTGACGAGGCTACAAGTGCGCTAGATCCACAAACAACGGATGAAATTTTAGATTTACTGTTAAAAATAAAAGAAGAAAGAAATCTAACGATTGTGATTATTACACATGAAATGCAAGTGATTAGACGCATATGTGATGCAGTTGCAGTGATGGAAAATGGACGTGTTATTGAGCAAGGTAATGTTGATGAAGTATTTGAAAATCCTCAACATGAGGTGACAAAACGATTCGTGAAAGACGATTTAGACGACGATTTTGAAGATTCAATCAAACATCTAGAACCATTGAACAAAGACGCTTATATTGTAAGATTGAATTTCAACGGTAATAATACAACACAACCTGTTGTATCTGATATTACGCGAACGCAGAATATTGAGTTAAATATTTTGGAAGCAAATATTAAAAACACACGTACAGGTTCAATTGGATTTTTAATTGTACACATTCCACATATTAGTGAAGATGGATTTAATACATTTGTAACTGAGTTACATAAACAACACGTAAATGTGGAGGTGATTAAACATGGATAAATCATATGGTGATATCTTCCATGAAATGATTACTATGCCTAACGTGCAATGGCCTGAAGTTTGGCAAGCAATATATGAAACACTTTATATGACTATAGTGTCAACCATTTTTGCTTTTATCTTTGGCTTAATCTTAGGTGTGCTGCTTTTCTTATCAGCTAAAAGTGACGCACCTGGAGCTAAAATTTTCTATACGGTAGTTTCATTTATAGTTAACTTGTTCCGTGCAATTCCATTTATTATTTTAATTTTGTTATTAATTCCGTTCACAAGTGTATTATTAGGTACAATTAGTGGACCGACGGGAGCACTTCCAGCATTAATCATTGGTGCTGCACCGTTCTACGCAAGATTAGTTGAAATCGCATTTAAAGAAATCGATAAAGGCGTTATTGAAGCAGCATGGTCTATGGGTGCGAATACTTGGACAGTCGTTCGAAAAGTATTGCTTCCAGAAGCAATGCCAGCACTTGTTTCAGGTATTACAGTAACTGCTATCGCTTTAGTTGGTTCAACTGCTATTGCAGGCGTTATTGGTGCAGGTGGTTTAGGTAACTTAGCTTACTTAACTGGTTTTACACGTAACCAAAACGACGTCATTCTAGTGTCAACCGTATTTATTTTAATTATTGTATTTATAATCCAATTCATCGGGGATTGGCTTACAAATAAAATTGATAAACGATAATAGAAAAGAGGACAGATTAAATGAAAAAACTTTTAAGTTTAGTATTAGTACTTACACTGACAGTTGTATTAGCTGCTTGTGGTAAAGGCGGAGACGAAAAAGATAAAAAAATCGTTGTAGGTGCTTCACCAGCACCACATGCTGAAATCTTAGAAAAAGCAAAACCACTTCTTGAGAAAAAAGGTTATAATTTAGAAATTAAAACAATCAATGATTACACTACACCTAATAAGTTGTTAGATAAAGGTGAGCTTGATGCTAACTACTTCCAACACGTTCCTTATTTAAAAACTGAAAGTAAAGAAAAAGGATACAAAATTGAAGATGCAGGTAAAGTTCATTTAGAACCAATGGCTGTTTATTCTAAAAAATACAAAAGTTTAAAAGACCTTCCTAAAGGTGCGACAGTTTATGTTTCAAATAACCCAGCTGAACAAGGTCGTTTCTTAAAATTCTTCGTTGATGAAGGCTTAATTAAAATTAAAAAAGGCGTAAAAATTGAAGACGCTAAATTTGAAGATATTACTGAAAACAAAAAAGATATTAAATTCAATAACAAACAATCAGCTGAATATCTTCCAAAAATCTATCAAAATCAAGATGTAGATGCAGCTATTATTAATTCAAACTATGCTATTGATCAAGGCTTAAGTCCACAAAAAGATTCAATTGTAGTTGAAAAACCTAATAATAACCCTTATGCAAACCTAATTGCAGTTCGTAAAGATCATAAAGATGATGAAAAAATTAAAGCTTTAGTTGAAGTATTACAATCTAAAGACATTCGTGATTTCATCAATGAAAAATACAAAGGTGCAGTTGTACCTGCAAAATAATGAATAATAATGCAGTAAAAAACGGTTCACAAAGAAATATGTGAACCGTTTTTTTATTTTATATCAATACATTTATTGCAGTCATTTATATTATAAACTTGAATCGTCTTGATATAGTATTCCAACGCCGATACCACCTTGACCCATCGCATATTCAAATTTAACAATTTCTATATATGGATGTTCTTCTAAGAATGCATTGACTTTTTTATTTAAACCTTTTTCTGTCATAGCAGTAAAATTAACAAATGTCATAGTTATCATCTCCAATTGGATAAGTAAATTGAACAATGTTATTATAACAATTATTTTAATTAGACAGAAAATATAAAAAAATAACAGAATTTATGTTTATACATGATATGTATTGGGTATGTTAATATTACAAAAATCATTTAAGAATGAAATGTTCAACAAGGAGGAATTTAAAATGGCAGAAGATAAATTTGAACAAGCTAAAGGTAATATTAAGGAAACAGTTGGTAATGCAACTGATAATAAAGATTTAGAAAAAGAAGGTCAAGGCGACAAAGCTTCAGGTAAAGCTAAAGAAGTGGTTGATAACGTTAAAGATAAAGCAAATGATGTTATTGATAAATTAAAAGGCGATAAATAAGTCGTTTTAACTAGAAGAGAACGCATGTGTTAAACACATGCGTTTTTTGTTTATTTTAGAATATTATGTCTGAGTATCATTGTTAGACGTAATCAGTCCTAATGAATAACTTACTATATATCCTATTACTAAAGAAATAATCGAAACAATCCATTCTACTGGTGATTTAGGAATTCCTGGGAATACAGCATAAATTGAACCAATAACAAAACCAGTAATTAAGGCAAATGTTCCAATAAAGTGGTGGGTTAAAAAGTATTTTATAATACGGCTTGAAAATAGAAATCCACATAAAATACCTAAACCAACTACTATTAATATAGGCAGACCGGTAAAGTTAAATTTAGCTAAATTAGCAATAGCTAACATTATTGTTCCATATGCACCGAATACAAGTAGCATAAATGAGCCAGAGATACCTGGAAGTAGCATTGCACTAGAAGCACAAACACCTGCTATAAAATATTTAATAATAAGACTAAAAGATAATTGAAGTGTTAAACTTGATTGCTGTGTGCTAGGATTTAATAACGTTAATGCCACTATAACTATGATTCCTAAAATTAATAATCCATAGTGTTTAGTTGTAAATGTTTTTTTAAAATCTGAAGTTTTTAATAAGTAAGGGACAATGCCTATAATTAAACCAGTAAAAAAGAACATCGTTATTACGTGATGATGATCGAGTAGGTAATGAATTAAATTACTAAGTACACCAATCGCTAAAATCATTCCTATTAATATAGGAAGTAAAAATTTTAGACTTGGCCAAAATCGTTTAGAAAACAATCCACTAATGGATGAAATAAAACCATCATATATTCCTAAAAGTAAAGCAATGGTACCTCCACTAATTCCTGGAACTAAATCTGAAGTTCCCATCGCAAATCCTTTTAAAATATTTTTCCATTTGAATGTCATAAAGGTCTCCTTTCTTTATTAAGTTAATACGAATACTACCAAATTTTTAACTTACATTGAAATATTAAGTAGTCAATCATCGTTAATATATAGATGCCTATTGAGAACAGATGCCTTTTGATTATCAGTCGCACTTGAAAATTGAAGTCATTTCGAAACAATTTTGACGAAAATATAATCTTTTTTGTCATTTTAATAAGTTTATATTGGGGACTATTTACGTTATAATTAAGTGTATTAAAGTGTTAGAAGTCTTTTTGACTATAAATTAAAATTACTATAAACTAGTTAAGAAAACTTTATATTTTATGGAGGGAATATAAATGTCATCAACATTGGAAATTAAAGACTTACATGTGTCTATTGAAGATAAAGAAATTTTAAAAGGTGTTAATTTAACAATTAATACTGGTGAAGTTCACGCAATCATGGGACCTAATGGTACAGGTAAATCAACATTATCTTCTGCAATTATGGGTCACCCAAGTTATGAAGTTACTCAAGGTGAAGTATTACTTGATGGCGTAAATATTTTAGAATTAGAGGTTGACGAAAGAGCAAAAGCAGGTCTTTTCTTAGCAATGCAATATCCATCAGAAATTACTGGTGTAACAAATGCAGACTTTATGCGTTCAGCGATTAATGCAAAACGTGAAGAAGGTCAAGAAATTAACTTAATGCAATTTATTAAAAAATTAGATAAACAAATGGATTTCTTAGATATTGATAAAGATATGGCGCAACGTTATTTAAATGAAGGTTTCTCAGGTGGGGAGAAAAAACGTAATGAAATCTTACAATTAATGATGTTAGAACCCAAATTTGCGATTTTAGATGAAATTGACTCAGGTTTAGATATTGATGCATTAAAAGTCGTTTCTAAAGGAATCAATGAAATGCGTGGTGAAGATTTCGGTGCATTAATGATTACACACTATCAACGTTTATTAAACTATATTACTCCTGATAAAGTACATGTTATGTATGGCGGTAAAGTTGTAAAATCAGGCGGTCCAGAATTAGCTAAACGTCTTGAAGAAGAAGGTTATGAATGGGTTAAAGAAGAATTTGGTGCAACTGAATAGGTCATTAAATAATATAAAAACTATTCATAAAAAGAACTGATTGATTTTAAAATGTGGAAATAAACAGTTTATATATCAATTCAGTTACTAAAATTTTTCATCAAGTAGGAGGAAAAAGCATTATGACAACAGAAACTTTAAATATTTCTGAAGCACAACTTGTTGATTATTCTAAAGCACAAAATGAACCTTCTTGGATGACTGAACTACGTCAAAAAGCTTTGAAATTAACAGAAACTTTAGAAATGCCTAAACCAGATAAAACAAAACTAAGAAAATGGGATTTCGATGCATTTAAACAACATCATGTAGAAAGTAAATCATATAATGATGTATCAGAACTTCCTGAATCAGTTAAAAATATTATTGATATAGAAAATTCTAAAAATTTAATTATTCAACATAATAATGATTTAGCTTTCACACAAGTATCAGAACAAGCAAATCATAATAATGTTATTATTGAAGGTTTATCAAAAGCGCTACAAGATCATAGTGAATTAGTAGAAAAATATTTAATGAAAGATGCAGTTACAGTAGATGAACATCGATTAACTGCTTTGCATACAGCATTATTGAATGGTGGCGTATTTGTATATGTCCCTAAAAATATAGTAGTTGAAGACCCTATTCAATATGTAGTATTACATGACAATGAGAATGCAAGTTTATTTAATCATGTCATTATTGTAACGGAAGAAAGTGCTGAAGTAACATATGTTGAGAATTACCTTTCAACTGCAAGTGGTGAAGGTAATCAAGTCAATATTATTTCTGAAGTGATTGCAGGAGCAAATTCAAACATTACTTATGGTTCAGTTGACTATCTAGATAAAGGATTTACAGGTCACATTATCCGTCGTGGTGTGACGGCAGCAGATGCATCAATTAATTGGGCTTTAGGTTTAATGAATGAGGGAAGCCAAATTATTGATAATACTACTAACTTAATGGGTGATCGTTCAACAAGTGAACTAAAATCAGTCATTGTTGGTACTGGTGATCAAAAAATTAACTTAACATCTAAAATCGTTCAATATGGTAAGGAAACAAATGGTTATATCTTAAAACATGGTGTAATGCGTGAAAATGCTTCATCTGTATTTAACGGTATTGGATATATTAAGCATGGCGGTACAAAATCTATCGCAAATCAAGAATCTCGTGTGTTAATGCTTTCAGAGCATGCTCGCGGAGATGCGAACCCTATTCTACTTATCGATGAAGATGATGTTGAAGCAGGTCATGCAGCTTCGGTTGGTCGTGTTGACCCAGAACAACTTTACTACTTAATGAGCCGTGGTATTTCTCAAAAAGAAGCAGAACGTCTTGTTATTCATGGTTTCTTAGATCCAGTTGTCCGTGAATTACCAATTGAAGATGTGAAACGTCAATTACGAGAAGTCATCGAACTTAAAGTAAATAAATAGGTCATTGAGATTTTCAATAAAAGAAAGGTCGTGAAGGTAGTGGCCGAAACTTCATTAAACATACAAGAAATTATTGAAGACTTTCCTATACTAAATCAAAAAGTTAATGGAAAACGATTAGCTTATCTTGATTCAACAGCAACAAGTCAAACACCAGTGCAAGTATTAAATGTATTAGATGATTATTATAAACGTTACAATTCTAATGTGCATCGTGGTGTGCATACTCTAGGTTCTTTAGCAACAGATGGATATGAAAGTGCTCGTGAGACAGTACGACGTTTCATTAATGCTAAATATTTTGAAGAAATTATTTTTACTAGAGGTACGACTGCTTCAATTAATATTGTTGCACATAGTTATGGAGACGCTAATATTAACGAAGGCGACGAAATCGTTGTGACAGAGATGGAACATCATGCTAATATTGTGCCTTGGCAACAGCTAGCTAAACGAAAAAAAGCTACTTTAAAATTTATTCCTATGACTGATGATGGTGAACTAAGAATCGAAGATGTCAAATCGACAATTAATGACAATACTAAGATTGTAGCTATTACTCATGTGTCTAATGTCTTAGGTACCATTAATGATATAAAAGCAATTGCTAAGATTGCGCATGAACACGGTGCTATTATTAGTGTTGATGGAGCACAATCTGCACCTCATATGGATATCGATGTTCAAGATTTAGATGTTGATTTCTTTAGCTTTAGCGGTCACAAAATGTTAGGACCGACTGGTATTGGTGTATTATATGGAAAACGTGAACTACTTCAAAACATGGAACCTGTTGAGTATGGTGGGGACATGATTGATTTTGTAAGTAAGTACGATGCAACATGGGCTGACTTACCTACTAAATTTGAAGCTGGTACACCGATTATTGCTCAAGCTATTGGATTGGCTGAAGCTATTCGTTATATCGAAAATATAGGCTTTGATGCCATTCATCAGCATGAAAAAGAATTAACAGAATATGCATATGAGCAATTATCTTCAATTGAAGGATTAGAAATATATGGTCCCCCTAAAGAAAGACGTGCAGGTGTGATCACTTTTAATTTAGCTGATATTCATCCACATGATGTTGCTACAGCAGTAGATACTGAAGGTGTCGCTGTTAGAGCTGGACATCACTGTGCGCAACCATTAATGAAATGGTTAAATGTATCATCTACTGCAAGAGCAAGTTTTTATATTTATAATACAAAAGAAGATGTTGACCAATTAGTAGAAGCATTGAAACAAACGAAGGAGTTTTTCTCATATGAGTTTTAATAATTTAGATCAACTTTATAGATCTGTAATTATGGATCATTATAAGAATCCTCGTAATAAAGGCGTTTTAGATAATGGATCAATGACAGTAGATATGAATAATCCTACTTGTGGTGATCGCATTAGACTAACATTTGATATTGAAGATGGTATCATTCAAGAGGCGAAATTCGAAGGTGAAGGTTGCTCAATTTCAATGTCAAGTGCATCGATGATGACTGAAGCAGTTAAAGGTCATTCATTAGGTGAAGCAATGCAAATGAGTCAAGAATTTACTAAAATGATGTTAGGTGAAGATTATAACATCACTGAAGATATGGGAGATGTAGAAGCATTACAAGGCGTTTCTCAATTCCCAGCGCGTATTAAATGTGCAACGTTAGCGTGGAAAGCTTTAGAAAAAGGTACAGTGCAAAAAGAAGGTAAATCAGAAGGTACAACTGAAGAATAAAATACGAATAGGTAATAAATGTTATTCTAAGCACTATGGTGCTGTGACATTTTACACATATTTCTTTTTATATAGTTTGCATGTTGTTACAATGACTATAGATAGTAGTGAAAGATAAATGATGCGCATATCGTTTTAAATATATTTAAGGAGTGATTGAAATGGCTAAAAAAGCACCTGATGTTGGAGATTATAAATATGGTTTCCATGATGAGGATGTTTCCATTTTCAGATCAGAACGTGGTCTAACAGAAAATATTGTTAGAGAAATTTCTAAGATGAAAGAAGAACCAGAATGGATGCTTAATTTCCGATTAAAAGCTTTAAAACTATTCTATAAAATCCCAATGCCTCAATGGGGTGGCGATTTATCAGAGTTGAATTTTGATGACATTACTTATTATGTTAAGCCTTCAGAGCATACTGAACGTTCTTGGGATGAAGTACCTGAAGAAATTAAACGTACATTTGATAAATTAGGTATACCAGAAGCAGAACAAAAATATTTAGCTGGTGTTTCTGCACAATATGAATCAGAAGTTGTATATCATAATATGGAAAAAGAATTAGAAGAAAAAGGGATAATCTTTAAAGATACAGACAGTGCTTTACGTGAAAATGAAGACTTATTTAAAGAATACTTTGCTTCTGTTGTTCCAGCAGCTGATAATAAATTCGCAGCATTAAATTCAGCAGTATGGTCAGGTGGTTCATTCATCTATGTACCTAAAAACGTTAAATTAGATACACCATTACAAGCGTACTTCCGAATTAACTCAGAAAATATGGGTCAATTCGAACGTACATTAATTATTGCTGATGAAGGGGCTTCAGTAAACTATGTTGAGGGTTGTACTGCACCAGTATATACTACAAGTTCATTACACTCAGCAGTAGTTGAAATTATTGTTCATAAAGATGCACATGTTCGTTATACTACTATCCAAAACTGGGCTAACAATGTGTATAACTTAGTTACTAAACGTACGTTTGTTCATGAAAATGGTAATATGGAATGGGTTGACGGTAACTTAGGTTCTAAGTTAACAATGAAATACCCTAACTGTGTATTATTAGGTGAAGGTGCGAAAGGTAGTACATTATCCATCGCATTTGCGGGTAAAGGTCAAGTTCAAGATGCAGGTGCTAAAATGATTCATAAAGCCCCAAATACATCTTCAACTATCGTATCTAAATCAATTTCTAAAAACGGTGGTAAAGTAATCTATCGCGGTATCGTTCACTTTGGACGCAAAGCTAAAGGTGCGCGTTCAAATATCGAATGCGATACATTAATTCTAGATAACGAATCAACTTCAGACACAATTCCATATAATGAAGTATTTAATGATAATATTTCATTAGAACATGAAGCGAAAGTTTCTAAAGTATCTGAAGAACAATTATTCTATCTAATGAGTAGAGGGATTTCTGAAGAAGAAGCAACAGAGATGATTGTTATGGGATTCATCGAACCATTTACTAAAGAATTACCAATGGAGTATGCTGTAGAAATGAACCGTCTTATTAAATTTGAAATGGAAGGTTCAATTGGATAATTTAAGATATAGCTTAAGCTAATAGTTAAAAGAACTAGAATGTTTAACATTCTAGTTCTTTTGTTTTTCAAGTATATTAAAAAGAAGTAAACATTTAATATATATAGAACAGGTGATAAGTCAAATATTGATGTTTATAATGCAATAGTGTGATCATTGTTTGACTGAACTATTAAATAACCAATTATTCAAGCAAATATAGTAGGTAATACGGATTCAGAAGTGGTAAGTATGCCCGAAGTAGTAGTCAATTTGTTCAAGTAATGATTAATTATGAGGGCGATATTTCATCTTATCCAGTTCAAAATCAGTTAATACAATCTATTAGAAGACAAGTAGTTACAAATGGAGATAGTGAATTTACCCATAATTGGAGTGGATCCCCGGTTAGCTACTAATCAAAAGTGAACGATTTAATAGATTAATTATTTTTACAAATGAATCAGTTATTAACGCGCACTTAGGGTGTTATAGTGACGATTTTAAAGTAATAAGAAAATGTAAAGTGAGTATACAACAAGTGATATATTAATTTTGAATGTGGTATCATATATCTGGTGATAAAAATGATTAATATCGGTCTAACTGGATGGGGAGATCATTATTCTTTATATGAAGATCTTGAAAGACAAACAGATAAATTACGTACGTATGCGAGTCATTTTCCTGTTGTTGAACTTGATGCCTCATATTATGCTATCCAACCTGAACGTAATATATTGAAATGGATCAATGAAACACCAGATAAGTTTCAGTTTATCGTTAAGATTCATCAAGCATTGACGCTTCACTCAGATTATAAAACTTATGCTGATTCACGATCTGAACTATTTAAACAATTTAGACACATGCTTGAACCACTGATTGCACATCATAAATTAGCAATGGTACTTGTGCAATTTCCACCTTGGTTTGATTGTACAGCTCAAAATATAAATTATATTTTGTATGTTCGACAACAGCTAGAAGATATCCCCATGTGTGTAGAATTTAGACATCAATCTTGGTTTAACTCCCAATTTAAAGAACAAACTTTAATGTTTTTAACCGAACATCAAATTATTCATGCGGTCGTAGATGAACCACAAATTAAAGATGGGTCTATACCGTTAGTCAATCGTATAACTTCTAGTACTGCTTTTGTGCGTTATCATGGTAGAAATCAGCATGGTTGGACTAAAAAAGATATGACAGATCAAGAGTGGCGAGATGTTAGATATTTATATAATTATAATGAAAATGAATTAAAAGATTTAGCGAATAAAGTTCAAATATTAGAACAAAAAGCTAAAAAGGTTTATGTCATTTTTAATAATAATTCTGGTGGTCATGCAGCTCAAAATGCTAAAACCTATCAAGATATTTTAGATATAGAGTATACAGGCTTAGCACCTCAGCAATTAAAATTTTTCTAAGAGGCGAATTATAATGTTTTTAACAATGATTTTATTAGTTTTAATTGGATTATTATCTGCAGTATTAGGTTCTTTAGTAGGTATTGGTGGCGGTATAATTATCGTACCTACTTTAGTGTATTTAGGAGTGAACCATCATCTGTTACACGGCATCACTACTCAGATTGCAATTGGTACGTCATCGGTTATTCTTATTGTAACTGGACTTTCTTCATCTGTTGGTTATTTGAAAACAAAGCAAGTAGATATTAAAAATGGCTCTATATTTTTATTTGGATTATTACCCGGTTCACTTATTGGTTCATTTTTAAGCAGATATTTAACATTAAATTCGTTTAATTTATACTTTGGTATTTTTATGATCTGTGTATCCATTTTATTGATGATTAGACATAAAATTAAACCATTTAAAATATTCGATAAGGAAAAGTATCGTAAAACATACATCGATGCTAAAGGAATGACATATCATTATAGCGTTCCACCTATGTTTGCCTTCTTTGCTACATTATTTATAGGTGTACTTACAGGTTTATTTGGGATTGGTGGTGGAGCGTTGATGACTCCTTTAATGCTTATAGTATTTAGATTTCCACCTCATGTAGCAGTAGGGACAAGCATGATGATGATTTTCTTTTCAAGTGTAATGAGTTCAATTGGTCATATTATTCAAGGTCATGTTGCTTGGTCATATTCAATTATTCTAATCATTTCTAGTTATATTGGCGCTCAAATTGGAGTAAAAATAAATCACTCGATTAAATCAGAAACAGTAGTAGTATTATTACGCACAGTAATGTTAATTATGGGTGTATATCTAATTATTAAATCGTTTCTATAAAAAAACAGGAGGAATTTAAGTGAAGCTTACAATTTTTCATACAAATGACATTCATAGTCACCTTAATGAATATGCACGTATTATGACGTACATGGCTGAACACCGACCTGAACTTCAACACCCTTCACTTTATTTAGATATTGGTGATCATGTTGATTTATCTACACCAGTAACAGAAGCAACTATGGGCAAAAAGAATGTTGAACTTTTAAATGAGGCTCATTGTGATATTGCTACAATTGGGAATAATGAAGGAATGACTATTTCTCATGAAGCATTAAACAATCTTTACAATGATGCACAATTTAAAGTCATATGTGCTAATGTTTTAGACGAAGATGGTCACTTACCTCGTCATATTGCCACATCTTATATAAAAGAAATAGAGGATGTGCGCTTTTTATTTGTAGCAGCCACGGCACCTTTCACGCCATTCTATCGAGCACTTGATTGGATTGTGACAGACCCATTAGAAGCCATCAAAGACGAAATTGAACAACGCAAAGGACAATACGATGTATTAATAGTTATGAGTCATGTAGGTGTCTTTTTTGATGAAAAATTATGTCAAGAAATCCCAGAGATAGACGTAATACTAGGAAGCCACACACATCATCATTTTAATCATGGTGAAGTCAATAATGGTGTACTTATGGCAGCAGCAGGGAAATATGGATATTATCTTGGAGAAGTGAATTTAACGATTGAAAATAAAACAGTAATTACTAAAGAGGCTACATTACATCCAGTAGACACATTACCAGTAGTTAAAACACATTTTGATGAAGAAGGAAAAGATTTGATGAATAAGGCGATTATTAATAAACCAGTTTCTTTATCTAGTAAAACAAATGTGATTACAAAAACGACTTATTTACTTGCAGAAAGTGTGTATGAGTTTACAAATGCAGATTGTACAATTATTAATGCTGGATTAATTGTTAATAGTATCGAGAGCGATCAACTTACTGAATACGATATCCATACTATGTTACCTCATCCAATCAACTTAGTTCGTGTACGTTTGAAAGGTTCTGAATTGAAAAAGGTAATATTAAAAAGTCAAAAGCAAGAATATATGTATGAACATGTCCAAGGGTTAGGATTTAGAGGCGATATTTTTGGTGGTTATATATTATATAAATGTGGATTTATTCAATCAGAACATCGCTTCTTTGTAGATGGACAAGAAATAGAAGATAACCGTACCTATATATTAGGAACTGTAGATATGTATACATTTGGAAGATATTTCCCATTATTAAAAGGAACATCGATTGATTATTTAATGCCGGAATTTTTAAGAGATATCTTTAAAGAAAAATTAATTCATATGCATCATTCTTCTTAGTACACAAATGTTCATAGTTATGTCTTAATTTTATAAGTTATTACATTTTAATTTAATGTAAATTTCGTTATAATAGTTAAAGATAGATTAAACAGGAGGGTATGTGTTGTTATGGCTACTAAAAATGAAGAGATTTTACGTAAACCAGATTGGTTGAAAATAAAGCTAAACACTAATGAAAACTACATCGGCCTCAAGAAAATGATGCGTGAGAAAAATTTACATACAGTTTGTGAAGAAGCAAAATGTCCAAATATACATGAATGTTGGGGAGCTAGACGTACGGCTACATTTATGATTTTAGGTGCGGTATGTACAAGAGCTTGTCGTTTCTGTGCAGTAAAAACTGGCTTACCTAATGAACTAGATTTAAATGAACCAGAACGTGTTGCAGAGTCTGTAGAACTAATGAATCTTAAGCATGTTGTTATCACAGCTGTTGCACGTGATGATTTAAGAGATGCAGGGTCTAATGTATATGCAGAAACAGTTCGTAAAGTACGTGAACGTAATCCATATACGACAATTGAAATTTTACCGTCAGATATGGGTGGGGATTATGAAGCACTTGAAACACTAATGGCTTCAAGACCAGATATTTTAAACCATAACATTGAAACAGTACGACGCTTAACTCCAAGAGTTCGTGCGCGTGCGACTTACGACAGAACATTAGAATTCTTACGTCGTTCTAAAGAGTTACAACCTGATATTCCAACTAAATCAAGTTTAATGGTAGGTTTAGGTGAAACATTGGAAGAAATTTATGAAACAATGGATGACTTACGTGCAAATGATGTTGATATTTTAACAATTGGTCAGTATTTACAACCATCACGTAAACACTTAAAAGTTGAAAAATACTATACTCCATTAGAATTTGGTAAATTAAGAAAAATTGCAATGGAAAAAGGATTTAAACATTGTGAAGCTGGTCCAATGGTACGAAGTTCTTATCATGCTGATGAACAAGTAAATGAAGCGGCAAAAGAAAAACACCGTCTTGGAGAAGAACAATTACAACAAAAATAATATTAACCCAAAAATTTAAAATAAACTTTCTTTTAAGCGATATCACATAATGAAGTCATATTATCTTATGAAACAATGATATGAGTACATAAAGTCAATTAAGAATGTTTATTAATAGGTAGATGCTAAAACTTAGATTGCTCTTTTTCTTTAAAATAGGCAATCTAAGTTTTTATTATCATTACAATTAAAGGTGACTTATTATGATTAAAGTTAATCAACAGTATTTTGAATTAATTGAAGATTATAGAGAATGCTTTGATGAAGAATTATTTGCTTCAAGATATTCAGATATACTTGATAAATATGATTTTGTAGTTGGAGATTTTGGTTATGATCAATTACGTTTAAAAGGATTTTATAAAGATTCAAATAAAAAAGCTGAAATTTCAAAACGTTTTTCAACCATTCAAGATTATATTTTGGAATATTGTAATTTTGGTTGTCCATATTTTATAGTGAGACATATTAATGAGAATGAACGATTAGAATTAGTTAGTGTAGATGAAGTAGAAGATAAATTGCATGATGTGAAAATAAAACCAACAATACAAACTACACAATCTACTGAAAAAAAGAATAATAAATAATGAAAGGTCAAAACAATGATATTCACAAAATATACATTGTTTTGACCTTTCATTTATTGAATAACTTGATTTAGATATTCAATGATTTCTTCGCTTTCTTCTTGAGAGACACCTAATATATGAGCAATATATCCTTCTTCTTCAATATCGTCTGTGCCTATGATGCCAAATTTATTAGTTTGAAGATTTAATACCAGTGTTTTACCGTAATGACGATCGGTCTGAATAAGCATTAAATCATAGCGACTATGTTCACCTACAAATCCTACAAATTGTGCTTGCGATTGTTCCTCATCATCGTACAGAAACATATCTATCATATCAGTCATGCTCCTTTATTTTTAATATGTGAAATTAGTATAACGACAAATGATGCATGATGCAAAACTATGATATGATAATAATAATAAGAGGTGACCGATATGTATTTTGTAGATAAAGATAAATTAGCACTTAAAATAAAATATTTAAATCAGCTTATTAAGGATTATGAAACAAATAAATCAAATCATTATGCATTTGAACGTATTGCGCAAATGCTAATTGAATCATCAGTAGATATTGGAAATATGATTATTGACGCTTTTATTTTGAGAGATCCTGGTAACTATAAAGATGTTATTGATATTTTAGAACTTGAAGGGGTGATTTCCAAAGATACACAAAACCATATTAATGATACAGTTGAAATCAGAAAACAGTTTGCACATCATTATACAGAATTAGAAGTTGAAACACTTGTACCATTATTTGACATCTCAGTACCATATTATCGACAATTTGTGAAAGAAGTTACTCAATTTTTAAAAAAAGAAAATGTGCCAATTACCGCTTTTGGAAAAGGAGATTATTCATAATGAAAAATTATAAAGGTTATTTAATCGATTTAGATGGAACAATGTATATGGGTACAGCAGAAATTGATGGTGCTGCTCAATTTATCGATTATTTGAACAAAAACGATATTCCTCATTTATATGTTACTAATAACTCTACTAAGACGCCTGAAGAAGTAACAGAAAAGTTAAAAGAAATGAAGATTGACGCTAAACCAGAAGAAGTAGTTACTTCTGCTCTAGCTACGGCAAATTACATTGCAGAAGAAAATAGTCAAGCTAGTGTGTATATGCTAGGAGGGAATGGTTTAAGAACAGCATTAACCGATGCAGGTTTAACCGTAAAAGAAGATGAGAATGTAGATTACGTAGTTATCGGTTTAGATGAAGCAGTCACATATGAAAAACTTGCAATAGCTACTTTAGCAGTACGTAAAGGCGCAAAATTTATCTCTACGAATCCAGATGTCTCAATTCCTAAAGAAAGAGGCTTCTTACCTGGAAATGGAGCTATTACAAGTGTGGTTAGTGTATCTACTGGACAACAGCCACAATTTATTGGTAAACCAGAAACCATCATCATGCAAATTGCTTTAGGTATCTTGAAACTAGATAAGTCTGAAGTGGCTATGGTGGGAGATTTGTATGATACAGATATAATGTCTGGTATTAATGTGGGGATGGATACGGTACATGTACAAACAGGTGTAACATCTTATGAAGAAATTCAAACTAAACAACCAAAGCCAACCTATTCATTTAAAGATTTGAATGTGGCTATAGCTGAATTAGAAAGTAATACTAATTAATAAAAATAATTTCTATGATAACTTCTTATTACTTAAATTGATGATATGAGTAATAAGAAGTTTTTATATCTAACAGTTTTGTTATGCTCTGTGTAATTGTGATATGTAACCATTAGTACTAATATATATAGAATATCAAGGATAAGAATAAGGACATATCGGATAAGATAGATACATATTTAACACTCACTAATTATTATATAAAATAAATTTGATATATAATTAATATTTTTATATAATAAAGTGTAAAAATAAAAGTGCGATATAATATTTCTTGATAGTAAGATAACTTTACTAAATATAAAATAAGTAGAATTGTTCTTCAAAATAAATAGCAATGTTTGTGAGGTGCAATATTCAATTGAAAGAAACTAAAAAAATAAGTGTTTTTTATGAAAAAGCAAAACCATATCTACTGACTATTCTATACTTAGCAATTTTTATAGCTTTGTATCTTATATATGGTTCAGGCGATACACATAATAACTTTATATATAACGAATTCTAGTAAGGAGTCAAAGGATGACAGATATTATAAATTTAATTAATGATATTGGACAAAAAAATCCAGATCGAGTAGCTATTAGACATAAATCAGATGAGTTAACGTATCGTCAACTTATAGAAGAATCTAGTAAGCTAGCACATTATTTGCAAGATACAAATAAGCCATTAATCATCTATGGTCATATGTCACCATATATGGTGGTTGGAATGATAGGAGCAATCAAAGCAGGATGTGGCTATGTCCCAATTGATACGTCAGTTCCAATAGAACGTGTAGAAATGATTATGAATAAAGTAGATCCAACATTTATTTTAAATACAACTGATTCAAGTGTGAATCAACCAAGGAAAGAACTTACAATCGAAGATATTAAACATTCTGATTATCCTATTGTTTTTGATAGTCAAATGGATAAAACAGATGTTGTTTATACTATATTCACTTCTGGTTCTACAGGTGAGCCTAAAGGTGTGCAAATTGAGTATGCGAGTTTAATAGAGTTTGCAGAATGGATGGTCTCATTAAATGAAACAGATAATCATCAGGAGTGGTTGAACCAAGCACCATTTTCATTTGATTTATCTGTAATGGCAATTTATCCATGTTTAACATCTGGTGGAACACTTAACTTAGTAGATAAAGATATGATAAAAAAACCGAAGTTATTAAATGAAATGCTTGTTCAAACGCCAATTAATGCTTGGGTATCAACACCATCATTTATAGAAATGTGTTTATTACTTCCTAACCTTAATGAAAAAGATTATCCAAGTTTAAATCATTTCTTCTTTTGTGGAGAAATTTTACCGCATAGAACAGCTAAAGCACTTGTTGATAGATATCCAAATGCAATTGTTTATAATACATATGGACCAACGGAAGCGACAGTTGCAGTTACTGGTGTAAAAATCACACCCGAGATTTTAGAACGTTATAATCCACTTCCAGTAGGTGTAGCAAGACCGAATACTACACTATCAACAACTGATGAAGGTGAACTTGTTATTAAAGGAACAAGTGTGAGTTTAGGATATCTAAAAAACAAAGAAAAAACTGAAGCAGTATTTAAGTTTGATAATGGCGTTCGCATTTATCACACGGGTGATAAAGCTATTGAAAAAGATGGTTATTGGTTTATCCAAGGACGTATCGATTTTCAAATAAAGTTAAACGGTTATCGCATGGAACTAGAAGAAATTGAAACACAACTAAGACACTCAAAATACGTTAGAGAAACTGTTGTTGTGCCAATTTATAAAAATGGAAAAGTTGTTTATCTTGTAGGTGCTATTGTACCTACTAAAAAAGTGGATAATGACTTAGAGATGACCAGAAACATTAAAAACGAATTGAAATCTCGCTTACCTGAATATATGATTCCGAGAAAATTCGTTTGGATGGAACAACTTCCATTAACATCAAATGGAAAACTTGATCGTAAACAAGTTGCAGAGGATATCGACGCATGATTCCTTATGGTACGTTTACCTTCTTCTTAGTCGCATTTATCGTTCTTTTACCAGTCATCATACTCGGATTTTTAGGTAAGCGAAGCTATGTATACAATGGGATAAGTACAGTGATTATGATTGTGATTATTTTCTCTTCAGATAAATACAATTTATTTGGACAGAAATATTTAAGTGTTCAATTAATCAGTTTTGTAATTTATTTAATATGGCAAGTGCTGTTAATCATGTGGTATTACAAATCACGACAAAAAAATAATACTTTTATTAAATTTTTAATTGTTATGATTTTATCTATTTTACCTTTAGCACTTGTTAAAATATTACAAAGTTCATGGTTAGGTGGACATCAAATACATTTCCATGAACATAAGTTAATTGAATTTGTCGGATTCTTAGGAATCTCATATGTTACTTTTAAAAGTGTACAACTTATAATGGAAATTAGAGATGGTTCTATTAAAGAGATTAAAGTGGGGAAATTGATTCAATTTATTTCATTCTTTCCAACAGTATCTTCAGGACCCATCGACCGTTATAAACGTTTTGTCAAAGACGATAAAAAAATACCAACTGGTGAACAATACAGAGGTATGGTAGTTAAAGCGATTCATATGATTATGATAGGCTTCTTATATAAATATATTATTGCTCATTTAATTAATGTATATGCAATTATGCCATTATTAATGCATTTACATGGTTTTACTCATAAATGGTTATATATGTATGCCTATAGCTTTTACTTATTTTTTGACTTTGCAGGTTATAGTTTATTTGCAATAGCAGTGAGTTATCTATATGGCATTAATACACCACCAAACTTTAAACAGCCGTTTAAAGCACGTAACATTAAAGATTTCTGGAATAGATGGCATATGTCATTATCATTCTGGTTTAGAGACTGTGTTTATATGAGAACATTGTTCTATATGTCTCGTAAAAAAATAATGAAGAATCAATTTGCAATGTCAAATTTTGCCTTCTTCTTAAATTTCTTTATTATGGGTGTATGGCACGGATTAGAAGTATTTTATATTGTTTATGGTATTTATCACGGTTTAATGTTTATCGGATATGGATATTATGAACGCTGGAGAAAGAAACATCCACCTCGCTTTCAAAATGGTTTTACTACAGCATTAAGTGTTATTATCACATTCCATTTTGTAGCATTTGGATTCTTGATATTCTCAGGAAAATTAATTTAAAGGGAGAAATAAATGATGGAATTTAGAGAACAAGTTTTAGATGTATTAGCTGATGTAGCAGAAAATGACGTAGTTAAAGAAAACCCAGATGTTGAGATTTTTGAAGAAGGAATTATTGATTCATTTCAAACAGTTGGATTATTATTAGAAATTCAAAATAGATTAGGAATTGAAGTATCAATTATGGATTTTGATCGCGATGAATGGGCAACTCCTAATAAAATTGTTGAAGCTTTAGAAGAATTACGATGAAATTCAAACCATTTTTACCAATTCTTATTAGTGGAATCATATTTTTAGCTTTTGTATTAATGCCTGCGAGTTGGTTTACTGGTCTCGTTAACAATAAGACACTTGCTGATAATAGAATGTCACTAACTGATCAAGTACTTAAAGGTACGCTCATTCAAAATCAATTATTTAGTAATGATAAATATTATCCACTTTATGGTTCAAGTGAGTTAAATAAACGTGACCCGTTTAATCCTGCGATAGCAATGCATCATCGAAAAAATACAAAGCCTGTATTCTTAGTTGGTACGGGCGGTAATACAGATTTAATTAATGCTATTGAATTAGCGGGTCAATATGATCAACTTAAAGGTAAAAAGATGACATTTATCATTTCACCACAATGGTTTAGTACACATGGCGTTAATGATATGGATATGGCTGCGCGTACGACACCAAATCAAATCAATCAGATATTTCAACAAAAGGATATGCCTTCAGAGTTAAAACAACGCTATGCTAAACGATTATTAAAATTTAGAAGTGTTCCTAATAAGGAATATTTAAAAGAATTAGTAAAAGATCCAAGCAATCCAAAAGGTCGTTATATTTCTAAGTTTAAAAAAAGTCAACTTCTTAAAATTGAGGCAATAAAAACATACTTTTCATTAGATAAATCACCATTAGCTCATGTACACTCACTTACATCACCCAATGATTCTTGGGAAAACATGAGTAATAAAGCAGTGCAACTTGGTGAAAAACGTTCTACTTCTAATGGTTATGGTATCCGTAACGAATATTGGAAAAAACTAATGCATAAAAAACCAATGAATCGTCGCCAATATGAATTTAAAATGAATTCACCAGAGTTTAAGGATTTATCTTTACTAGTAGATACAATGCATCAAGCAGGTGCTGATGTACAATATGTTATTCTTCCAGTAAATGGTAAATGGTACGATCATTTAGGTATTCACCGTTCAACACGTGAACCTGTCTATAAAAAAATACATAAAACTGTTGTTGGACATGGTGGGAAAGTGTATGATATGTCAAATAAAGACTATGAAAAATATGTATTAAGTGATGTGGTACATGTAGGTTGGAAAGGTTGGGTATACATGGATCGTCAAATTGAAAAACATATGAACGATCATCAAACTCATTCTAAATAGTAAATGAAAAAAGACACCCTACTCTGATTAAATACTGAGGGTAGAGTGTCTTTAATTTATATCGTTAGAAAACTTGTTCTACTTCTATAACGCCTGGTACTTCTTCGTGTAAAGCACGTTCTATACCTGCTTTTAATGTAATAGTTGAGCTTGGGCATGTTCCACACGCACCATGTAATTGTAATTTTACGATGCCATCTTCTACATCGACTAATGTACAATCTCCTCCGTCACGTAATAAAAACGGACGTAAACGTTCAATAACTTCGGCTACTTGATCAAACATTGTTGCATTCTCAGTAGGCATGAGATATGTCTCCTTTCAAGTAAAATACTTCATAAACTTATTATTAATTTATTATAATAGATAAAGAAAGAAAAATCTATAAAACTAAACGGGGGATTAATATATGACAAAAGTAAGTGTTGTTGTTTACGGTGCGGATGTAGTGTGTGCTAGTTGTGTCAATGCACCAACTTCTAAAAATACGTATGAGTGGCTAAAACCATTATTAGAAAGAAAATATCCTAATATTCATTTCGAATATACATATATCGATTTTCAAAAAGAAAATGAAAATTTAAGTGATCATGATCAACAATATATTGAGCAAATTGAAAATGATGAGTTGTTTTACCCACTTATTACAATGAACGATGAATATGTGGCTGACGGTTATATTCAGTCAAAAAAAGTGACTCATTTTATAGATCAATATATTATAAATAATTAATGTAAAGTGGAGTATTCGATTTTTTATAAAAATGAGGGGAAGCTTGAGATGATGAATTGAAATTAAATTCTGTCCCGCTTCCCAGTTGTATTTATCCATTATGATATTTATATAGCCATAAAACACCTGATTTTAATATATGCGCTAGACGTCCTGTAACTGTACGATCCATAATATAGGCAAACCCTTTTTTCTCTCCTAGAGAACCTAAGAAACCTTGAACTTTTAATTCAGGCATTTTTTCAGGAAGTGGTTCATGATTCCATTGTTTTTTTAGTACATCGGCAATTTGATCCCCCTGTACTTCTGCTAATTGAGCACTTGGCGCATGTGGTAAAGCTGCGCAATCTCCAACTACATAAACATTTTTATAAGTCGGTACTTGATGATATTGATTAACGATAACGCGACCACTTTTATTAGTATCAATAGACAGTTTCCTTACAATTTCAACAGGTTGAATACCTGCTGTCCATACTACAATATCAACAGGTTCTGGTGTACCATTATTATAAATTGTTCCTTGCTCAACTTTATCAATCAATGAATTAGGAACCACGTTTACATTATTTTCGCGGAACCACTTCGCAATATAATTACTTAATTTTTCTGGAAAATTTCTTAATATACGAGGTCCACGATCATATAAAATAATTTCTAAATCTGTGCGACTTTCACGTAGTTCACTTGCTAATTCAATACCACTCAAACCAGCTCCTACAATTCCAACACGCGCTCCTTTAGGTAGCTCGCTAATACTATGAAACGTTTCACGGGCTTTAGAAAGCGTTTGAATACTATGAGTGTATTCTTTAGCTCCTAGAACATTATGATATTTATCTTCACAACCTAGTCCGATAATCAACTCATTATAATCTACTTTAGTTTGTCCTACCGAAACAATTTGGTTATCTAAGTCAATATCACTTATTTCTCCATAAATTGTATTTACACGATGTGAATTAGGAAAATTCATTCGCACATCACTATCAGATTTTGTGCCTGCAGCGAGTGCATAGAATTCAGGTTTTAAACCATGAAACGGCATTCGATCTATAAGAGTTAATGTGTATTCTTGAGGAAGAACATCTGGAAGAATGCGCGACATAATACGCATATTACCATATCCTCCACCAAGTAGAACTAAATTTTTCATATTATGTTACCCCTTTACATTAAAATCAATTGGCTATGTATTATGAATGTCAGACTTTTATAATTTCAGATTGTATAAATAAAGTATAGGTTCAATATTAAGTGATTCAGCCTATTTTAACGCTTATTTTTCATTTATTGTCCCCTAACAAATAAATGAAAGATTAATATAATTTTATTATATATGTTTTTAATAATAACGACAAACAAATGTAAAATGTTATTGCAAAATACAAATAGAAACCATAGCAATGCAACATATAAAGAGATTTGTTATAATAATGTAATTAAATTAAAAAGAAGGTGAAGTATGTTTCCATTAGTCGAATTCTGTATATCGAATATGGCCAAAGGCGGAGACTACGTTTACGATAAACTCGAAAGTGATTCTGAAGTAGATGTGTTAGAATATGGATGTCTCAATAATTGTGGTTTATGTTCTTCTGGGTTATATGCATTGGTAGATGGAGAAGTCGTAGAAGGGGATACACCTGAAGATTTGTTAAACAATATTTATAAACACATAGAAGAAAATGATTTTACAAACTTATTATAGGAGTGATTAGAAATGTCAACAGTAACACTTACTGAAGCAGCAGCTTATGAAGTAAAAGATATGTTGAAAAGTAATCATATGGAAAACGGTTATTTAAAAATTAAAGTGAATGGTGGTGGATGTACAGGTTTAACCTATGGTATGTCTGCAGAAGAAGCTCCAGGATCAAATGATGAAGTATTAGAATATTATGGATTAAAAGTTTTAGTAGATAAAGATGATGCTCCCGTACTGAATGGCACTAAAATTGATTTTAAACAATCACTAATGGGTGGTGGATTCCAAATCGACAATCCAAATGCAATTGCATCATGCGGATGTGGCAGTTCTTTTAGAACGGCAAAAGTAGCTGGACATCCTGAAAATTGTTAAGTTTCATATTTTTAAGTTAATACAATATAGTAATAATAAATTTAAATAATCGTTCTGTTGTTGCTTGAAAATATGATATAAAAACTATAAAATTGGAAGTGGATTAAATTTTGTCTTTTTTGTGAATAAATGTTCACAAAAATGGATATAAAAGTGTTGACTAAGACTATAAATGGGGATGAACAAATAGGTTAAGTTCAAAGTTTTTCGAAACAATTAGTATTTTTACAATACTATTGTATTATAAAAATGCTACGTTTCAATATGTTCTGAAACTTGTAGCCTTTATCTACATTTAAGAAAAAATACGAAAGCTTAGGTGAATGAAATGGCACAGAATCGTAAAAAAGTACTTGTATTAGGTGCAGGATATGCAGGTTTACAAGCAGTTACTAAATTACAAAAAGAAATATCTGCAAATGAAGCAGAAATCACTTTAGTTAACAAAAACAAATATCATTATGAAGCAACTTGGTTACACGAAGCGTCAGCTGGTACGTTAAATTATGAAGATTTAATTTATCCAATTGAAAGTGTAATTGACAAAAATAAAGTCAACTTCATTAATGCAGAAGTAACTAAAATTGATAGAAATGCTAAAAAAGTAGAAACTACTCACGGTATTTTTGAATATGATATTTTAGTTGTTGCTTTAGGATTTGAAAGTGAAACATTCGGTATTAACGGAATGAAAGAACATGCATTCCAAATTGAAAATATTCATACTGCTCGCGAATTATCTCGTCATATTGAAGATAAATTTGCTAACTACGCTGCATCAAAAGAGAAAGATGAAAATGATTTAGCAATTTTAGTAGGTGGCGCTGGATTTACAGGTATTGAATTCTTAGGTGAATTAACAGATAGAATTCCTGAATTATGTAATAAATATGGCGTAGATCAAAATAAAGTTAGAATTACATGTGTTGAAGCTATGCCTAAAATTTTACCAATGTTCTCAGAAAATCTTGTAAATTATGTAGTAAATTATTTAGAAGAACGTGGCGTTGAATTTAAAATTGGTACGCCAATCGTTGCTTGTAATGAAAAAGGTTTCAAAGTCAAAACAAATGATCAAGAACAACAACTTGAAGCCAATACTGCAGTGTGGGCTGCTGGAGTTCGCGGTAGTCAACTTATGGAAGAATCATTCGAAGGTGTAAAACGTGGTCGTATCGTAACTAAACAAGATTTAACAATCGATGGTCATGATGATATCTTCGTTATTGGTGATGTTTCTGCGTTTATCCCAGCAGGTGAGGAACGTCCATTACCAACAACTGCTCAAATTGCTATGCAACAAGGTGCGCATGTTGCTAAAAATATTGAAAATATCTTAAATGGCCAAGCTACAACTGATTTCGAATATATTGATCGTGGTACAGTTTGTTCTTTAGGTTCACATGATGGTGTAGGTCATGTGTTTGGTAGAGACATTACTGGTAAAAAAGCTGCGTTCATGAAAAAAGTGATTGATACACGTGCTGTATTCAAAATGGGTGGCGTTGGCTTAGCATTTAAAAAAGGTAAATTCTAAGTTAATAAATTAAATATTTAATCATTAAGGAGTGAGACAGAAATCTGTGAAGCAAAATAGATTTCAATATCTCACTCCTTTATTTTAAAGGAGAGTTATATGATACATTTTAATTATGATTCGAATAAAATGACCGACGTTATTATTCTAGGAGTACCCGATCATCTTAATCAAATTGGAAAGATCACGTATCAAAATAGTGACCTTACACAAACTATTGAAAATGACCGACATCGTCATATTGTAAGTAGTCAATTAGGAAAAACATCTTCGACTATTTTATACATAAATAATGAACCTAAACGTTTAATTACGGTTGGACTAGGAAATTTGAAAACATTATCTTATGCTTCATTTTTAAAAGTGTTTGGTACACTTTTTCAATATCTAAAAAAAGAACGTGTTACAGAAGCCAATGTTCTTTTTGAGACATTTAATTCAAAACAAATTGACAAAACAAGTATTGCAGAGATTTTTGGATTGCAAAGTAGACAATCGATTTATGAATTTAACAACTATAAATCTAACAAATCCACACCATATCAACTGGAATTATATATAGAATCATCTAATAGTGATGAGGATATAAAAAATATAAAAGCAGGATATTTAATTGGTGAATCGGTGAATATAGCACGTGACTTTAGTAATATGCCTCCCAATATACTTACTCCAGAATACTTTGCAAATAAAGTAGCACATCACTTTAAATCGTCTTCTGTTTCAGTAGATATTAAAAATAATGACACATTGTTATCAGAAGGTTTTGGTTTACTACATGCTGTAGGTAAAGGATCCACTCACCCTCCTGTTGTTATTACTTTAACGTATCATGGAACAGATAAAAATGAAGCGCCTATTGCATTAGTTGGGAAAGGGATTACATATGATTCTGGTGGTTATAGCATCAAATCTAAAATGGGGATGCAAACAATGAAATTTGATATGTGTGGTGCTGCTAACGTTGTAGGAATGATTGATGCTGCGTCTAAATTATCTTTACCAGTAAATATTGTAGGTGTCATTGTCTCTGCAGAAAATATGATTAGTCAACAGGCTATGAAACCAGATGATGTATATACTGCCTTAAATGGTGAAACAGTAGAGGTTTTAAATAGCGATGCTGAAGGTCGTTTAGTTTTAGGAGACGGGGTATTTTATGCAAATCAATTTCAACCACGTTTAATATGTGATTTTGCTACGCTTACAGGTGCTGCTATAGCGGCATTAGGAGAAGATAAGGCTGCTTTATTTAGTTCGAATGCAGATGAAGATATGAAACACATTTTAGAAAGTGCTAGAGAAGTTGATGAATTCGCCTTTGAATTGCCTATTACTCAAACTGAACAACAATTGATTCATAATACAGATGTCGCTGATTTAGTGAATCATACAAATGGACAAGGTAAAGCCTTATTTGCTGCAGCTTTCGTTACGCATTTTAGTGGGCAAACGCCACATATTCATTTTGATATTGCAGGTCCTGCGACGATTAATAAAGATAACTATAAAGGTCCTAAAGGTCCGACAGGAAGCATGATAATGACCATAGTGAATTGGTTACGACAATCAAAATAGAATAGATATTAGAAATGAATATACATTCATTTTGAGACAAAATAGATAAATGTCTGAGGTAAATTGATACCTTAGACGTTTATTTTTTTAAAACATTTTTAAAATACTATTATATTAGGCGTTGACAACTGCCTGACTACTTGATATTATTAATCACATAATTATATACTTTAGTTCGGTAGAGTAATAAAGGATGTGAGTATAATGTTTAATGCTGTAGTTATTGCTGTAATATTAATGATTATATTATGTCTCTTAAAGCTGAATGTTATCATTAGTTTATTTATTAGTTCACTTGTAGGTGGTCTAATATCTGGCATGAGTTTAAACAAAGTAATTAGTGTATTCGGTAAAAATATTGTAGATGGTTCGGAAGTGGCATTAAGTTACGCTTTATTAGGGGGCTTTGCAGCACTGATATCGTATAGTGGCATCACAGATTATTTAGTAAATAAAATTATTCGTGCGATTCATACTGAGAATAGTCGCTTATCAAGGATTAAAGTAAAAGTGATTATTATTTTAGTATTACTAGCAATGAGTATTATGAGTCAGAACTTAATTCCAGTACATATTGCATTTATACCAATTGTAATTCCACCATTACTTAGTCTATTTAACGATCTGAAAATTGATAGACGATTAATTGGTTTAGTTATAGGATTTGGTTTATGTTGGCCATATGTTTTACTACCTTATGGCTTTGGACAGATTTTCCACCAAATTATACAAAGCGGATTTCAAAAAGCGCATCATCCTATCGAATTTAATATGATTTGGAAAGCAATGTTAATTCCGTCACTTGGTTATATTGCCGGTTTAGTTATAGGAATGTTTGTTTATCGTAAACCACGTGAATATAAGCAAGAGAGATTGAAAGATAATGGAGAAGAAGTAGCAGAAATTCGGCCATATTTATTAGTTATTACGATTGTTGCTATTTTCGCTACTTTCTTAGTTCAAACATTTACGGATTCAATGATTTTTGGAGCATTAGCAGGAGTGCTGATATTCTTTATTTCTGGTATTTATAAATGGAATGAATTAGATAGCCAATTTGTAGAAGGAATAAAAATAATGTCATTTATTGGTGTCGTTATTTTATCAGCTAACGGTTTTGCCGGTGTCATGAATGCTACTGGTGATATTGAAAAATTAGTTTCTAGTTTAACTGAGATTACAAATGGACATAAGTTAATTACTATTATTGCAATGTATATTGTCGGCCTTATTGTTACGTTAGGCATTGGATCATCTTTTGCTACGATTCCAATTATTGCAGCTTTATTTATACCACTAGGTTCATCTCTTGGTTTAGATAATATGGCATTAATTGCTTTAGTAGGAACAGCTGCTGCACTTGGAGATTCTGGTTCACCAGCAAGTGATTCAACACTTGGACCCACAGCAGGTCTTAATGTAGATGGTCAACATGATCACATTAGAGATACATGTATACCTAACTTCCTTTTCTATAATGTTCCATTGATGATTTTTGGTACAATAGCTGCAATGGTATTATAGAAAAAAAGAGGTGACAACATGTCTAATTTACTTGAGACATTTGATATGAAAATCGAAACAGTAGATGAGGGAATAGTTGTAATTTCTATGCCAGTCACTGATAAGGTTAAACAACCCTTTGGCTATCTACATGGTGGTGCAAGTATTGCATTAGGTGAAACAGCTTGTTCATTAGGCGCTGCTCATTTAATTGATACGAAACACTTTATCCCATTAGGTTTAGAAATGAATGCCAATCATATTCACTCAGTAAAAGAGGGACGCGTGATTGCTACCGCTTCTATTATTCATAAAGGTCATACGACACAAGTATGGAATATTGAAATTAAAAGTGAGCAAGATAAATTAATTAGTATCATGAGAGGTACAATAGGGATTAAACCATTAAAATAACAAATTATAAAATACTAGCCCGTAGAAAATATTCATCTACGGGCTAGTATTTTATATTTATGATACTTCTCTATGGTGATCTATTCTTTGAAATACGCTATAAATTCTTTGAGCTGCTTCTTTACCTCCCATGATATTTCTAGCAAATGGACCAAGTTCTAAATCAGCTAGTCCACCAGCAACAAATAGATGAGGTAACCATTCTAATTCATGTGTGATGTTTGGAAATCCACAAGATAGGAGGGGAGCGTTAGCATTTTGAATTAGAGATTGTATCATAGGTTGCTGCAAAATTGAAGACTTAAATCCAGTTGCTAAAAGAATGTAATCATATGGGATATTTAAATTTTCAGTAACAATTTGATGCGATTTTAAGTCCTTAATCTCTTCTTTATGGATGATAAGTCTTTTATTTTGAACATATTTCTTTAAGCGTAAATATAACTCGCGAGGCATTGAACCTTTATGTCTTTCTTTTAACACTGTTTGAAGTTTCTCTTCATGTGAAGAATGATTTAAAAAGGCCTTCATTTTTTTAGGACCTAGCCAACCAGGATCGGCATCAAAATGTTGAATATCTATATTTTTATTCATCCATAAATGAACGATTTTATTTTTATCTAATTTTAAAAGCTTTAATGTTAAATGAGCAGCTGAAATACCACTTCCAATGACATGAGATGATTGTGAAAATAATTGAGAATTAAAATGGTCACTAAATATATGACATACATCTTTAGCTTGAGTAAATGCGGAAGGGATAAAAGGCTCATTATGACATCCTTGTGCTAAAACAACACAATCAGTTTGAATGACAGAATGATGACTTGGTGTAATACTCCATTTTCTTTGTTTTTTTTCAATGCGTTGAACATAACTTTGAATATGACATTGATTTAGATGATAGTTATGTATTTGAGCATATGTGTGATTCATAAACATCTCTGTTTGAGGTCTTTGATAACGACCAAAAGTTGGATTAATATACTGATTCATTTTTGCAAATTTCTTTAAATGAAATGGGTCAGGATGAATATGATGTACAATAGGTGAACGTAAGTAAGACATATCAATTCTATTTGTGTATTTATGAAATTGTTCGCATAAAGAATCATGAGGATCGATAATTGTAAGATTTTGGATGGATATTCCTGCTTCACGTAACTTAATTGCTATAGTGGTTCCATGTATACCGCCACCAATAATAGTCCAATGCATAATAAAACTCCTTTAAAACGTAATTATTACGATTTATAATAACATAAAACTATCTTTTTCAAAACAAAAAATCGAAGCACTTTAAGAAAGTACCTCGATTTTTATCAAATTATATTTTTTTATTATTCAATTCATCTTTAAGTTCATCAATTTTTGTATCTTTAGTATAAGGCATTTTATTATTATATGATGCTTTCATCATTAAATGACTAGAAAGAGGGCCAGTAATTAAAATGAAAATAATGCCGAATATCAGTTGCATATTGGCGTATCCTTCTGTTCCAATAAAATATAAAAACGTTCCAAATAATAAAAATATAGCACCTAATGTTGCAGATTTACCTGCAGCATGACCGCGTGAATAGACATCTTTTAAACGAATAATACCAATAGCAGTAATTGCACTGATCAATGCACCTAAGATAATGAAAATGATGGCTAAACTAATGACGATTTTTGCTATCACGTTCAATCACCTTACCTTTATCTATAAATTTAGAGAATACTGCTGTACCTAAGAAAGCTAAAATACCAATAAGTAAAATAACTACAAGTAAGTATTGTGAGCCGATAAACACACTATATAATGCAACACACGCCATCAATTGTAAGCCAATAGCGTCTAATGCAAGGACGCGATCAGGTAAAGTGGGACCTTTAATAATACGAATAAACATTGCTAGCATCGATAATACTACGACAATTAAAGCAATAATAATAATTGTTTTTACCATTAAGCTTCGCCCACCTCTCTCACTACTTTTTCAAGTGATGATTTAATACTTTCAACTTCTTCTTCTTTCGTACTAAAATCAATTGAGTGAATGTATATTTTAGTTCTATCATCACTAATACCTAAAACGACAGTTCCTGGTGTTAAAGTGATTAAATTAGATAATAAAACAATTTGCCAATCATGTTTTAAATTTGTGTGATAAACAAAGAAACCAGGTTGATTTTTAAGTCTTGGTTGTAACAGAATTTTGGATACATCAATATTGGCTTTCATTAATTCTATAAAAAAGACAACAATCAATTTAATGACTTTATAAACTCTTTTTAAATAAAAACTGCCAGGCAATACTTTTTTAAATAAGTAAACAAGCCCAATTCCTATTAAAAATCCTAGTAAAAAGTTATTAAATGTATAACTGCCACTTAAAAACATCCATATAATAGCTAATATAATATTTAACACAAATTGAAGAGCCATTAATATCTACCTCCTAATACACTTTTAATATAAACATTAGGATCATAGAAAGATTTAGCTGCTTCTGATATAAATGGATAAAGTGCATCAGCAGATAAACCAAATAGTACAGTAATGACAACGGCAATGACTGAAACGATTGTAGCTTGTTTTACATTTACTTTGTTATTCATTTTATATCCCTTAGGTTCACCAAAGAAACCATGTAGGAAAATACGAATCACAGAATAGAGTACGATTAAACTTGAAAGTAATACGATAATTGCACTGATATAAAATCCTTTTTCAAAAGCGGCTTTTACAATAAAGTATTTTCCATAAAATCCACTAAATGGGGGAATACCAGCCAAGCTTAAAGCTGCAATAAAGAAAGACCAACCAAGTATAGGATATGTCTTAATTAAACCACCAAATGACTTAAGATTTGATGTTTTGGTAATTTGATACATGACACCAATAATTAAGAAAAGTGCAGTCTTAACTAACATATCGTGAATGGTGTAATATATAGCACCCATAATTCCTAATTTACTCATCATAGCAACACCAACGAGTATGACACCTACTGCAATCATAATATTATATAAAATAATTTTTTTAATATCATAATAAGCAATGGCACCAATGGATCCAAATATAATCGTTAATAGGGCTAAGAATAAAATAGTATAGTGAGAAAAACTCATTGTGTTATGGAAGAAAAGACTAAGTGTTCTTAAAATAGCATAGACGCCAACTTTAGTTAATAAAGCACCGAAGAATGCAATGATAGCAAAAGGTGGCGCATAGTATGATCCAGGTAACCAAACATATAATGGAAAGACACCAGCTTTAGTTGCAAACACAAAGATGAACAAAATAAAGACAATACTTAATAATCCTTGATGTGAATGAGATAATTCATTAAGTTTTACGCTAATGTCAGCCATATTTAAAGTGCCGACAATTGAATATAAGATACCAACAGCAATAACGAAAAATGTCGATGTTACAACATTAATCAGTAAATATTTTACTGTTTCTTGAAGTTGAATACGTGTACCACCTAATACAAGCAATGCATAAGATGACATTAAAAAGACTTCAAAGAATACGAAAAGGTTAAAAATATCTCCAGTAGTGAAAGCACCAATAATACCCACTAACATAAAGACGATTGAAAAATGAAAATAATAACGCTCTCTATCGATTCCGGCAGTTGAAAAAGAATAGATCGTAATGAGCAGAGTAATGATAATACTCGTTACAATCAACATTGCCCCTAACGTATCTAATAAAAAGATAATACCATATGGGGCTGGCCAAGAACCTAATTCTACTTTAAGAGGACCAAATTTACTAACATTAATTAAATTAACCATCGCTACAATCAAAGTTAAAACTAAACCTATCAATGTAACCGCACGCTTTAATGGATAGCGTTGTCCTAAAAAGATAAGAATAATAGCGGTAATAATTGGTATAACTAATGTAAGAACAACCATATTAGTTGCTATCATCACTAGGCACTCCTTTCATTTGTTCTATGTTGTCTGTGCCTAATTCTTTATACGTTCTAAAAGCTAAGACTAAGAAAAAAGCAGTAGTTGCAAATGCAATAACAATTGCAGTAAGTATTAATGCATGAGGGATTGGATCTACATAGTGATGAATATCTTTTTCATATATTGGCATTTCACCATGTTTCAATCCTCCCATAGTAATTAAAAATAAATTTGATGCATGTGTAATCAGTGTAGTTCCCATAATAATACGTATTAAACTTTTAGATAAAACGAGATAGACACTGATTGATGTAAGTATGCCACATACAATAATCATAATAATTTCCACTATTCGTTCTCTCCAATCGTTATAATAATAGTCATTACTGTACCAATTACTGCACACATAACGCCAAAGTCGAAGAACATTGGTGTATTCATATGAACAGAGTGTAGAAGTGGTAATGGAATATTAAATTCTGTATGTGTAAAGAAACTTTTTCCGTAAAACCAACTTGCTATAGGCGTACTTACACAGAATAATAAACCAATACCAATTAAGATTTTAAAATCCCAAGGAAAGATTTTACGCATTGTTTTTATATCAAATGCAATCGTAATAATGGTTAAAGCGGTTGATAGAAGCAATCCACCAACAAATCCTCCACCTGGTGTGTAATGTCCTGCTAAAAATAAAGCAATACCAAAAAGAGCAATTAAGAAAGCAATAATTACAGCTGAATACTGAAACATTAAATTGTTATTTTGTCTATTCATTGCTTTCCACCTCACTTGTTTTGTTACGTTTACTTCGTAATTTAATCATCGTGTAAACTGCAAGACCTGCAATACCTAATACAGAAGATTCAAATAAGGTATCCATTCCACGGAAGTCTACGAGAATAACGTTAACCATATTTTTACCATGTGCTAAGTCATAAACATGTGCCTTGTAATACTCTCCGATAGAAGAAAAATGTCTATTACCATAAGCGATAAGACCTAACATTGTCACTGCCAAACCAACACCAATAGAGATGATAGCATTCGTTAATTTAAATGATGTTTTTTCATTATAGCGATTTAAGTTAGGCAAGTGATAGAAACATAATAGAAATAGACCCGTTGAGATAGACTCAACAACAAATTGTGTTAAAGCTAAATCAGGTGCCTTAAAGAAAACAAATAAAACCGATACTGCATAGCCAACAACACTAAGCATAATAATACTAAATAAACGAGATGTTGCTGTAACAACTAAGAACGCTGAGATAGTAAGTATTATGATAATAATCATTTCATAGATGTGAATTGTATTTATATTTTTAAAATTAAAGCTAAACGGTACACTCACTAATGTGATGAGTGTTAACACAATTAATGTACCAAAAATAAAGACTAAACTGTCACGTACATACCCATTAACATAATAATTAGTTAGAGAAGCGGAATGATTTGGTAACCATTTGCCAGTAGTATCATACCAATAATTTAATTTTAAGTTGTCTGGTTGTGCTTTTAATAAACGAATCCAGTAATTGAACGTAAATAATAAGATAATACCTACAATCCAAATCGTTAAAGTAGAGATGAACGCAGGAGTAATACCATGGAACATATGGAATTCTGCATGTACGGTTGATATTCCACTTATGGCTTTAGTAGCTGGTTCGATTATAGAATGTGTTAATAGTCTAGGGAATAGTCCAAAAACAACAACTAGCGTTGCTAGAATTGCTGGTGAAATTAACATTAATAATGATGCTTCATGTGCTTTCTTAGGTAATAAATCAGAATGATATTTACCAAAGAATACATGTAGTACGAATTTAATTGAATATACAAATGTAAATATACTACCTACAATCGCTAAAATTGGAAAAATAATACCTAGAGTATTTAAACTAAATAGAGATGCGTGTGTAGCTTCTATCATAGCCTCTAAGAATTTTTCTTTTGATAAGAAACCATTAAATGGTGGCACACCTGCCATACTTAATGCTGTAATTACAGTAAGAGTAAAAGAAATTGGCATGATAGTAAGTAAACCGCCCAATTTTTTTACATCACGTGTGCCTGTCACATGATCAATGGCACCTGTAATCATAAATAATGCGCCTTTAAAGGTAGCATGGTTAATTAAGTGGAAAGCAGCTGCTGTAAAACCAGCGACATATAATTGACTTTCACTACCTTCAAAATGATAACTTATAGCTCCAATACCTAGCATAGACATAATCATTCCCAATTGTGAAACTGTAGAAAACGCTAGAATACCTTTCAAATCTTGTTGTTTCGTTGCATTTAATGAAGCCCAAAATAGTGTGATTAAGCCTACTAAAGTAATAGTCCATATCCATCCTTCTGATACCGCGAATAATGGGGTTAAACGTGCAACAAGATATAACCCCGCTTTAACCATCGTGGCTGAATGTAAATATGCACTGACAGGAGTAGGTGCCTCCATTGCATCAGGTAACCAAATGTAAAATGGCACTTGTGCAGATTTTGTGAAAGCTGCTAACATAATTAAAACCATTGCAAGTGTAAAGAAAGAACTGTCTTGTATTTGAGATACATGATGGATTAAATAATGTAGACTTAATGATTGTCCTGCAAGTGAAATTAAGATTAATCCGCCAAGTAAACTAAGTCCTCCAAATACAGTAATAATCAGTGACTTTTGTGCTCCATATATAGAAGCTTTCTTTTCTCTCCAAAAAGAAATGAGTAAAAAACTTGAGAATGAAGTTAATTCCCAGAATAGATATAAGATAATGACGTTATCTGAGAGTACGACGCCTAACATTGCACCCATAAACAGTAATAAATAACAGTAAAAATTCCCTAATCGTTCAGATTTATCTAAATAACCGATTGAATAAAGAACTACTAAACTTCCAATGCCAGTTATAAGCAAACTAAAGAGTATACTTAAGCCATCAAGATAAATATCAAAATTCATACCAATATGTGGCATCCAATTGAAAGTTTTTATTACTGTATTACCTGACTGAGTAGTTGAAATATAAGTTAAAAAATAAATAAATAAGACAACAGGAACAGGTAATACAAACCACCCTAAATGAATCTTTTTAAAGAAACGATAAAGGATTGGAATAATGAGTGCGAATATTAACGGTAAAAGTACCGCAATATGTATCAAACTCACTATATTTTCCTCCTTCAAAAATTGTTATAAATTTTATTATACATGAATCAATTTATTCTGAAAAACTGTGAAAAGATGTAAAGTCAGCAATTTTACTTATCTTGTTAAATAGGAAGAAAGACGTAAAAATGGACTAGAAAAAATTTTGTTTATATTGGATAGAATAGTCTTTTTTTAGACTGTTTAAATTGTCTAATGCCAATTTTGCGTATTCTGTGTGTTGTTGTTTTAATTCGTTTTCCATTTTAGTAATCGCTTGTTGTAAAGAATCTTCATATTTCATCTCTTCTACATTAAAATCTCTCAATTGTGAACGTGTTGCATAACGTTTTTCATAATGGCTTAAAGCACGTCTTTCATGAAAAAAAACACCTTCAGTTTCACCAGGATGATGTAAATCTCCTTGTTTAGGATGTTTAATGACTTGTTCAATTTGTACTAAAACTTGATGATCGCTATCTTCTTTAATCGTTACACCATAAGTACCTGTTTTGTGAGAGAATCGATATAACATGCTATATTACTTCCTTTCAAATATGTTAATATGTATCTATATCATCATAACATGAATGGAGAATTTAAATGACTAACTATCCACAGTTAAATAAAGAAATACAAGATAATGAAATTAAAGTAATTATGCATACAAATAAAGGAGATATGACATTTAAGCTGTTTCCTGAGATTGCTCCAAAAACAGTTGAAAATTTTGTGACACATGCAAAAAATGGATATTATGACGGCATTACATTCCATCGTGTCATTAATGATTTTATGATTCAAGGTGGAGACCCTACTGCTACTGGTATGGGAGGAGAAAGTATTTATGGAGGTTCATTTGAGGATGAGTTTTCATTAAAAGCATTTAATTTATACGGTGCACTTTCAATGGCAAATGCCGGTCCAAATACAAATGGTTCACAATTCTTTGTCGTTCAAATGAAAGAAGTACCAGATACAATGCTTAATCAACTTGTTGATGGCGGTTGGCCTGAACCAATTGCTAAAGCTTATGCAGAAAAAGGTGGAACACCTTGGTTAGATCAAAAACATACTGTGTTTGGTCAATTAATCGACGGTGAAACTACATTAGAAGATATTGCGAATACTAAAGTAGGGGCACAAGATAAGCCTGTACATGATGTTGTTATTGAATCTATTGATGTAGAAGACCAAAAAGCTTAATTCATCAATGAAATATCATTAAATAAAAAAGGTGAGCGTAAACTGTTTTAAATAAGACATTTACGCTCACTTTTTTTATTAAAAACGAACTTTTTAATATAAATTTATGAAGAAGAAATATAAATTTCTAAAGAAATTAATTTTTTATTAGTTTATCGTTAGTCCAAGTATGGGATTTATGCTATTATTAATATGTTAAGAAAAACGAAATAAGGGGTTATCAAGTTGAATACTCACTATAAAGAAGGTCAGCATATTAAAGTGCGTGTGACTGGAATTCAACCGTATGGCGCTTTTGTTGAGACCCCTGACCATACTGAAGGACTTATCCATATTTCAGAGATTATGGATGATTATGTCCATAATCTAAAAAAATTTCTATCAGAAGGTCAAATTGTAAAAGCTAAAATTCTTTCTATAGACGATGAAGGAAAGCTTAATTTGTCACTTAAAGATAATGATTACTTTAAGAATTATGAACGAAAAAAAGAAAAACAGTCTGTATTAGATGAAATTAGAGAGACAGAAAAGTATGGGTTTCAAACGCTTGAAGAACGCCTACCGGTCTGGATTAAGCAGTCTAAACGTGCAATTCGTAATAATAATTGAATGACTGTCAACACGCCAAAACGTTACTTTTTTAAGTAACGTTTTTTATTATGTCAATATATTGTTAAATATAAAAAGATGATTAATGCATATAAGCATAAAAGTAGAGACATAAAAATGTTCATGTTATAGTTTGAAAATAATAAAACTAAAAGATTTAGAAAGGAATTACTTATGAATAATAAATATAAAAAATTATTTGAAACTGTTACATTACCAAACGGTGTATCATTAAGAAATCGCTTTGTACTTGCACCTTTAACACATACATCATCAAATGATGATGGTACCATTTCAGATGTCGAAATTTCTTACATTGAGAAACGTGCCAAAGATGTAGGCCTTGCAATTAATGCTGCAAGTAATGTAAATGATATTGGTAAAGCCTTCCCAGGCCAACCTTCTGTCGCACACGATTCAGATATCGAAGGTTTAAAACGCTTAGCGACAGCAATGAAGAAAAATGGCGCAAAAGCATTAGTCCAAATTCATCATGGTGGTGCACAAGCTTTACCTGAATTGACTCCTAATGGAGATGTTGTGGCACCAAGTCCCCTTTCAATGAAAAGTTTTGGTCAACAACAGGAACATCATGCGAGAGAAATCACTACTGAAGAAATTGAACAAACAATTAAAGATTTCGGTGAAGCTACACGTCGTGCCATTGAAGCTGGGTTTGACGGCGTAGAAATACATGGAGCGAACCATTACTTAATTCATCAATTCTTCTCGCCATACTATAATCGTCGTGAAGATGAATGGGGAGACCATTTAAAATTTCCACTTGCAGTGATTGATGAAGTATTAAAAGTTAAGGAAACTTATGCAAATAAAGATTTTATTGTAGGTTATAGATTATCACCAGAAGAAGCAGAATCGCCTGGTATTTCAATGGAACACACAGAAAAATTAATTAAAACAATTACGAAAAAAGCGATTGATTATGTTCATATTTCAATTATGGATATTCATTCACAAACACGTGAGGGTAAATATGAAGGAGAAGAACGTCTAAAACTTATCCATCAATGGGTAGATGGACGTATACCAGTCATTGGTATAGGTTCTGTATTTAGTGCTGATGATGCTTTAGATGCAGTAGAATCGACAGGCATTGAACTCGTAGCATTAGGTCGTGGCATTCTTCTAGATTATAACTTTGTCAATAAAATTGAAGAGGGTAAAGAAGAGGAAATCATCTCATACTTTGATCCAAATCGTGAAGATAAACATGCGTTACCACCAAATTTATGGGAACAATTTAATAAAGGATTTTATCCGTTACCTCGTAAAGATAAATAATTAATAAAATATGAAATAGTTTGGTAGTGAGACAGAATTCATTATGAATTTTGTCCACTACCTTTTTTTATTAAGAAAAAAAGATATATATTAAAATTTTAGCTAATAGAAATAATTTACTTGTAAAATGATAAGAGGATATGTCATTATGTTTGTAAGGGCTTTCATATATGAAGTTAGAGAGAATTTAATATTTTAAAATAGAGTTTCGAAAGCCAGTAAATATAGTGATTAGTTTTAATATAACAATAAGCAAAGGGGAGATATTATGACTAAATCTGAAAAAATAATTGAACTAACAAACCAGTACGGTGCTCATAACTATGTGCCGCTACCAATTGTTGTTTCAGAAGCAGAGGGGATTTGGGTTACTGATCCAGAAGGTAATAAATATATAGATATGTTATCAGCATATTCAGCAGTTAACCAAGGTCATCGTCATCCAAAAATTATTCAAGCATTAAAACATCAAGCTGATAAAGTGACACTTGTCTCTCGTGCTTTTCATAGTGATAACTTAGGGGAATGGTATGGAAAAATTTGTAAATTAGCTGGTAAAGATAAAGCACTACCAATGAATACAGGTGCTGAAGCTGTTGAAACAGCCTTAAAAGCTGCACGTCGTTGGGCCTATGACGTTAAAGGTATTGAACCAAATCAGGCTGAGATTATTGCATTTAATGGGAACTTCCATGGTCGTACAATGGCCCCTGTATCTTTATCATCTGAAGCTGAATATCAACGTGGATATGGTCCTTTATTAGATGGTTTTCGTAAAGTTGACTTTGGCAATGAAACACAATTAAAAGAAGCAATTAATAAAAACACAGCAGCTGTTTTAGTTGAACCTATTCAAGGCGAAGCAGGCATTAATATTCCTCCAGAAGGTTATTTGAAAACCATTAGAGATTTATGTAATGAACATAATATTTTGTTTATCGCCGATGAAATTCAAGCTGGATTAGGACGATCTGGAAAATTATTTGCATGTGATTGGGATAATGTTAAACCAGATGTATATATTTTGGGTAAAGCACTTGGTGGAGGCGTCTTACCAATTTCAGTTGTATTAGCAGATAACGAGGTGCTTGATGTATTTACACCTGGTTCTCATGGTTCTACTTTTGGTGGCAATCCGCTTGCTTGTGCAGTGTCAATTGCGGCTTTAGATGTCATTATCGATGAAAATTTACCAGAACATTCAAATGAACTAGGTGAATATTTTAAATCAGAATTACAAAAGATTAATCACCCTGCAATTAAAGAAGTTCGTGGACGCGGGTTATTCATTGGTGTGGAATTACACGAAAGTGCAAGACCATTTTGTGAAGCGTTAAAAGAAAAAGGTTTATTATGTAAAGAAACCCATGATACAGTAATTCGTTTTGCACCACCTTTGGTTATTACTAAAGAAGAATTAGATGAAGCATTAAATCGAATTAGAAGTGTATTTAAGTAAATAGATATGACGTAATATGACATGATTTAATTTCTTTAAAAAGTATAGGCGTGTTACAATACTTATGAAAGCGAAAACATTTGTGAAAAAAAGAGGCGAAAGTGATTATGACTGAGAATAATAATTTAGTGACTTCTACACAAAGCATCATTAAAGAAGCATTGCATAAATTGGGATTTGATGATGGTATGTATGATTTAATTAAAGAACCATTAAGATTCTTGCAAGTACGTATTCCAGTACGTATGGACGATGGTACAGTTAAAACATTTACTGGATATCGTGCACAACATAATGACGCTGTAGGACCTACTAAAGGTGGCGTTCGTTTCCATCCTGATGTAGATGAAGAAGAAGTCAAAGCTTTATCAATGTGGATGACCTTAAAATGTGGCATTGTCAACTTACCTTATGGTGGAGGTAAAGGTGGTATTGTATGTGATCCACGTCAAATGAGTATTCATGAAGTAGAACGTTTATCACGAGGATATGTACGTGCGATTTCTCAATTTGTAGGACCAACTAAAGATATTCCTGCTCCAGATGTGTTTACAAATTCTCAAATTATGGCTTGGATGATGGATGAATATAGTGCTTTAGATAAGTTTAATTCTCCAGGTTTTATTACTGGTAAGCCAATTGTCTTAGGTGGCTCACAAGGACGTGATCGTTCTACTGCTCTTGGCGTAGTGATTGCTATTGAACAAGCTGCTAAGCGTAGAGGAAAAGAAATTAAAGGGTCACGTATTGTGATTCAAGGCTTTGGGAACGCTGGAAGTTTCTTAGCTAAATTTTTAAATGATATGGGCGCTAAAGTAGTTGGAATTTCAGACGCGTATGGTGCATTACATGATCCTAATGGCTTAGATATCGATTACTTACTAGATCGTCGTGATAGCTTTGGTACTGTAACTAACTTATTTGAAGATACAATTTCAAATAAAGAATTATTCGAACTTGATTGTGATATTTTAGTACCGGCTGCAATTTCAAATCAAATCACAGAAGATAATGCACACGATATTAAAGCTGATATTGTTGTGGAAGCGGCAAATGGACCAACTACTCCAGAAGCTACACGTATTTTAACTGAACGTGATATTTTACTTGTACCAGATGTATTAGCAAGTGCAGGTGGCGTGACAGTATCTTATTTTGAATGGGTACAAAATAACCAAGGTTATTACTGGTCAGAAGATGAAGTAAATGAAAAATTACGGGAAAAATTAATCGAGGCTTTTGATACTATTTATGAATTAGCACAAAATAGAAAAATTGATATGAGATTGGCAGCTTATATCGTAGGAATTAAACGGACCGCTGAAGCAGCACGTTATCGTGGATGGGCGTAAATATAACTATTAAAAATGAACCTCTCAATGATGAGAAATATATTACTCGTCATTGAGAGGTTTTTAATTAATAAAATTACTCGTTTGGAATGGTAGCTTTATATTTATCAGCAAAATTTGTAAATAGACCGTCAACACCATATTGGTTTAAACGTTGCATATCTGTAGTTTTATCTACTGTATAAGGATGAATTAGGAAACCTAAATCTTTTAAATGCTTAGTGTTTTCAGCGTTTAAACTAGTATAATCTGGGCCGACACCTATAGCATATGAGCGAATATGTTTTAAATCCGCTTCACTTTGTTGTTGCAATTCATTTTTATCAAGTAATTGAATCAATGGTACGCTTGAATCTAATTGGTGCATTTTTTGTAAACTTTCTTCTGAGAAAGATTGAATTAATATATGTCCATGATTTAAAGAGTTACCAGTTAACATGTGATGTTTTTTTAACGTTTCAAGTAGTTGTTCTTCCATACCTGGATATACATTAGGATTTTTAGTTTCAATATAATAATTAGCCTTTGTACCGTATCGAGATAAAATTTCATCTAGAGTAGGGACTTTAGCATTTTTATATTCTGGTTTCGCATATTCAGGGTGAGCATTGTTAAACCATGACCCAGCATCTAGTTGTTTAAGTTGTGCGAGTGTATAGTCTTCGACACGACCTGTACCGTTTGTTGTACGATCAACGGTTTCGTCATGCATTGCTACAAGTTGTCCATCTTTCGTACGTTGTAAGTCTAATTCAATATACGACGCCCCTAACTCATTATGACTTTTATCATATGCATGAAACGTATGTTCCGGCACATAGCCACTTGCACCTCTATGAGCGATAGTCGTAAAACGTTCGCTAGTTAAGTTGGTCATCCAATTCGAATGATCTTGATTACGATGTTTACTAATCGCTACTGACGTATATTTATTTTGTGATTGATTAAACTGTTGATGTGCTGCAGCAGAATTAGAAGCATTGCTATGGTTGTTATGATTATTATTTGCTTCTACTGGATTATATAATGTTACTAAACCGATAGTGGCTATTGCTAAACTAGATATCATTGCTTTTTTAGAAACCTTCAAAAAAACTCATTCTCTCAATTCAATTTAAAAATACATTAAAACTTTAGCAAAGAGAAGAAATTTTTAGAATAATTTTTTCAAAATTTTAGCAAAACTATTAATTTATTAACAATAAATATAGAGAAAGTTAAAATAATTAAATTAAATTTAACTAAAAATGAGTCTCGCCCAATTACTTTGTATGTATATGTAATTTTACAGTGAAATATTTAAAAAAATAAGGTACTTTCGTATAATTTAATAAACAACACTAAACTAAATTAACGAAGTACCTTATGTATAAAAATTCTAACATGACTTAACTGACTCTACGAAAGGAAACTTCAGTACTTATTCTCACAAATGATGTGATCTTCACAAAATCAAACCCCTTCTTATAAAACGATTAAGCGATTTAGAGTTAATCCTCAAGTAGATGCTTTATTAGAATCTTTATTTATTCGATTCATAGTCATTTAATAATAGTATTCATTATTGTTTTAAAATATTTTCTGCAACGTTCAATTGATGACGCACAGCATCTTGGCCTGTAGAACCATAACTTTTTCTTCTATTTAAACAATTTTCTGGTTTTAAGTAATCATATACATCTTCTTCGATTTTATCATTTAATTCTTGATAACGTTCAAATGGTACATCTAATAAATAGATGCCTTGTTGAATACATTCAAAGACAATTTTTCCTACAATTTCATGTGCTGTTCTAAACGGTACATTCTTGGCTACTAAATAATCTGCAAGTTCTGTTGCATTAGAAAAATCTTGATGTACAGTTTCATTTAAACGATTTGTATTAACCGTTAACGTATTAAGCATGCCCTCAAAAATACGTAAAGAACCTTTCATCGTACGAACTGAATCAAATAAACCTTCTTTATCCTCTTGTAAGTCTTTATTATATGCAAGAGGCAAGCCTTTCAATGTGACAAGCATACTCATTAAATGTCCTGTCGTACGTCCAACTTTACCACGAATGAGTTCAGCCATATCTGGATTTTTCTTTTGAGGCATAATAGATGAACCAGTAGAAAATGCATCAGATAGTGTAATAAATTTCGCTTCATCCGTAGACCAAAAAATGATTTCTTCCGCAAAACGTGATAGGTGAGTCATTGTTAATGATATATTATGCAATGTTTCAATAATGTAATCACGATCACTCACTGCATCAAGACTATTTTCATAAATATATTCAAAACCAAGTAATTCTTGAGTTTCATGTCTATCGATAGGATGTGTAGTGCCACTCAATGCTGCAGCGCCAAGAGGAGATATATCAATACGTTTTAAACTATCTGCAAAACGTGTATAGTCTCTTTCCAACATCCAAAAATATGTCATGATGTGATGAGCGAAAGAAATAGGTTGAGCACGTTGTAAGTGCGTATAACCTGGCATAATCGTTTCTACGTGAGATTTTGCTAGAGTTAAAATAGACTCTTGGAATGAACGAATAAGTGCTTGAATCTCAATGACCTGTTTTTTTACATATAGATGTAAGTCTGTTGCTACTTGATCATTTCTGCTACGACCTGTGTGTAACTTGCCACCTGGATCTCCAATGCGTTGTATCAGTTCATGTTCAATATTTAAATGTATATCTTCTAAAGCATGTTTAAATTCAATATTATGGTTATGAAAATCTGCCTGTATATCTTTCAAACCTTTTACGATAGCATTTTTTTCTTCTTCAGAAATAATGTTTTGGTGTGCAAGCATTGTTGCATGTGCAATACTACCTTGAATATCCTCATCTAAAAGCGTTTGGTCAAAGTCAATAGAAGCATTAAACGCATCTACCCACTCTTCAGGTTGTTGTTGAAAACGACCTCCCCATGCTTTATTACTCATTACTATAACCTCCATGTAAATAAGCATTTACTTGTGTTGGCAGTCCATAAATATCAATAAAGCCGACTGCAGCTGATTGATCAAAAGCATCTTCTTTAGTATAAGTTGCTAACTTTTCATCATAAAGTGTATAAGGCGATTTTCTACCATTAACAATAGCATTACCTTTAAATAATTTAACTCTAACATCTCCTTCAACATAGTGTTGAGTGCTATCGATGAATTGCTTTAGACTGTCTGTTAAAGGTGAGAACCATAAACCATTATATGTTTGTTCAGCAAATTGTTTTTCAATGACTGGTTTAAAATGCGCCACATCTTTAGTTAATGTTAATGTTTCTAAAGATTTATGAGCTTTTAATATAACTTCAGCACCTGGCGTTTCATATACTTCACGTGATTTTATACCAACTAAACGATTCTCTACGTGATCGATACGTCCGATACCATGTTTACCAGCTAAATCATTTAATGTTAGAATTAGCTGATCTAAATCATAGTCTTTATGGTTAAGTTGAACAGGAACACCATTTTTAAATGATAAGATAATTTCATCTGGTGTATCTGGTGTATCCTCTAATTCAGCAGTTAAATCATATGCATCTTTCGGTGGAGCAGCATAGGGATCTTCTAAGATACCACATTCATTTGCACGGCCCCATAAATTTTGATCGATTGAATAAGGTGAATCATGATTAATACTTACAGGAATACCATGTTTGATTGCATAGTCGATTTCTTCTTCACGACTCCAGCCCCACTCTCTAACAGGAGCAAATGTTTTCAAATTAGGGTTAAGTGCTTTAATTGCTACTTCAAAACGTACTTGATCATTACCTTTACCAGTACAACCATGTGCAATACCGATTGACTTTGTTTGTTCAGCAATTTCTACTAATTTCTTCGCTATTAACGGTCTTGAAAGCGCAGATACTAAAGGATAACTGTTTTCATACATTAAATTTCCTTTTATTGCATAACTTACGTAATCTTCACTAAATTCCTTAGTTGCATCAATAATATGACATTCGACGGCGCCCATGTCTAATGCTTTAGAATAAACAACATCTAAATCTTTACCTTCGCCAACATCTAAACATACTGCTACTACGTCGTACCCTTTATCTATAAGCCATTTAACAGCTACACTAGTATCTAATCCACCTGAATAAGCTAAAACAATTTTATCTTTCATATTGTCACCTCAAAATTTTTCTGAAAATTAATATAATTCTATACTAACAGATTATTTTTGAAAATAAAACCATTTTTTTACATATTTATACAAAATAAAGATAATTGGAATATTATTAATCATCTATTGTTATTTCTATATTCATTGAATATTACTACAACTAAAGAGTTGATTGCTATTTCAATTGTGTATTCATTACAAAGTAAAGTAATTCAATGATTCTAAAAAAAAAAACAGACTATTTTTTGAATAATTGAACTTGTTCATTGAATAGATAACTTAAAGTTAGTAAAATGAAACTAATTCATAAACATTGGAGGATCTATAAATGACTCATATTCAATTAGATTATGGCAAAACCTTAGAATTTTTTGGTCAACATGAACTTGATCAACAAAAAGATATTGTAAAAACAATTCATAAAACGATTCATGAAGGAACGGGTGCTGGAAGCGACTTTTTAGGTTGGGTAAATTTACCTGAAGATTACGATAAAGAAGAGTTTTCTAGAATTCAAAAAGCAGCGAAACATATTCAATCGAATTCAGATGTATTGGTAGTTATCGGAATTGGCGGTTCATATTTAGGTGCACGTGCTGCAATTGAAATGCTTACTTCATCTTTCCGTAACAATACAGAATATCCTGAAATTGTATTTGTAGGAAATCACTTATCTTCAAGTTATACACAAGAATTAGTGAATTACTTGTCTGATAAAGACTTTTCAGTAAATGTGATTTCTAAATCAGGAACAACGACTGAGCCTGCTGTAGCATTTAGATTGTTTAAACAATTAGTTGAAGAAAAATATGGTAAAGACGAAGCAAAAAAACGCATCTTTGCTACAACTGATAAAGCAAAAGGTGCATTGAAACAATTAGCAGATAATGAAAGTTATGAAACATTTGTTGTACCTGATGATGTAGGTGGTCGTTATTCAGTATTAACTGCGGTAGGATTATTACCAATTGCAACTGCAGGTATTGATATTGAAGCAATTATGAATGGAGCAAATAAAGCTCGTAAAGAACTATCATCTGAAAATTTAGAAGAGAATATTGCATATCAATATGCAACAATTCGAAATGTTCTTTATAATAAAGGTTATACAACTGAGATGTTAATTAACTACGAACCATCTATGCAGTACTTTAATGAATGGTGGAAACAGTTATACGGTGAATCTGAAGGTAAAGACTTTAAAGGTATTTATCCTTCAAGCGCAAACTATACTACTGATTTACATTCATTAGGTCAGTATGTTCAAGAAGGACGCCGTTTCTTATTTGAAACTGTTGTAAAAGTAAATCAACCTAAACATGATATTACAATTGAAAAAGATGATGACGATTTAGATGGCTTAAATTATTTAGCTGGAAAAACAATCGATGAAGTTAATACAAAAGCATTTGAAGGTACATTATTAGCTCATACTGATGGTGGCGTTCCTAATATCGTTGTGAATATCCCACGTTTAGATGAAGAAACATTCGGTTATGTCGTTTACTTCTTTGAATTAGCTTGTGCGATGAGTGGCTATCAATTAGGTGTTAATCCATTTAACCAACCTGGCGTAGAAGCTTATAAACAAAATATGTTTGCTTTACTTGGTAAACCAGGTTATGAGGATAAGAAAAAAGAATTAGAAGAACGTTTATAATATCAACATAAATTTAAATAAAATAATCATTTAAAGCCTAGGACACGATGAGCTGTCTTAGGCATTTTTAATATATTGGCAGTCAATGACTCAATTGAATATATACTTATATCAATCTTTTTTAGCATATAAACTTTCATAAAAAGAAGTTTTTGTTTAACGTAAGATGGGGTCAAGAGAAAAGGATTGAATTCGTTGTGAATTCAGTCTCATTCTTTTTTAAAAGATTAATATGACTAATGTTAAATCTGTTATCTAGTACTTGTGACTGATTTCTTAGTGAATTAATAGTTTTTTTAAGAAAAGAGTGTAAAATAATTTTATACTCAATAGAGAATGATGAAATTTCAAGAAAGGATTTGATGATATAGTGTTTCATCAAATTGAACATTGGTTTAATGTGTTACAACAATTAGGATACTTTGCAGGTTTTATTATTCTCTATTTAAGAGCTATAATTCCTGTTTTTCCTTTAACTCTCTATGTCATCTTAAATGTTCATATTTATGGTTTTATTACAGGAACTATTATTAGTTGGTTAGGGATCGTCGCTGGAACATTTACTGTATTTTATTTTTGTAGGAAATTCGTTGATACATCTTTTATGCAAAGAGTTAAAGCAAAAAAAGGTGTGAAAAAACTCACACATTTTATAGATAAACAAGGACTTGTTCCTATTTTTATATTAATGTGTTTTCCATTTACACCTAATACAGTAGTGAACTTTGTAGCTAGTTTTTCTCATATTAAAATGAAGAATTATTTTATTATTTTATTATTTTCAAAGCTTATTTCCATATCATTTTTAGCGGTGATGGGTAGAGAAGTGACTACATTTTTAACTCATCCTATAAGAGCAATTATTTTAATTATTGTTACTATAGTCATATGGTTTATTGGAAAAAGAGTTGAAAAACATTTTATGGGAACACATGAGGAGTGACATTTTGCGTCGAATTATAAGTACAAGTATATCCATTATTTTAGCAATTATTTTCGTGATGTTTATTCAAATTTTTTTACTAAGAAGCGCAATTGTTCATACTAATGAAATGGCCCCCACTCTAAATAAAAATGATTATATAATGATTAATAAATTGAAAGTGACATTTAATTTATTAAATGAAGGGGATATTATTATGTATCGGCATCATAATCAAATTCATTTTAGCCGTATTATTGGGAAAGCAGGCGAATCGATAGAAATAAGGCATGGTAAATTATATAAAGATGATAGACAAGTGAATAAATATTATGCTAAAAATAGAGATATTAATGATTTCGCATTACGAGATTTAGAAAATACTGATGGGGATATTATTCCACCTGACTCATTTTTAGTGTTGAATGATCATAGTAATACATTAACTGATTCGAGAAGATATGGATTAATTAAAAAAAGTGATGTTATAGGAAATGTATGTCTAAGATATTATCCTTTTAGATCATTCAACTATGAGTTTAATAAATAGATGAGGTGTTATATTTGAAAAAAGAAATAATAGAATGGATTGTTGCGATAGCTGTAGGTTTATTGCTCGTATGGCTTGTAGTCACTTTTGTTGCCAAATCCTATACAATAAAAGGTGACTCAATGGATCCAACATTAAAAGATGGGCAACATGTGATGGTTAACATTTTAGGTTATAAGGTAGGAAACATAAAAAAAGGAAATGTTATTGTCTTCCATGCTAATCAATCTGATGACTATGTTAAAAGAGTAATAGGCGTACCAGGAGATAGTGTGACATATAAAAAAGATCAGCTATATATTAATGAGAAAAAGGTAAATGAGCCTTACTTAGACTATAATGAAAAACATAAACAAGGAGAGTACATTACAGGATCTTTTGAAACTAAGGATCTTCTTAATGCTCATCCTAACTCTAACGTTATTCCTAAAAATAAATACTTAGTATTAGGAGATAACCGTGAAGTTAGTAAAGATAGTAGAGCGTTTGGATTAATAGATAAACAACAAATCGTCGGTAAAGTATCATTTAGATTTTGGCCATTAAATAATTTTAAATTTAATTTTAATCCAGTTAAGTAGGATATCAATTTAAAATAAAAGTAGAATGTCAATTCAGGTGAATTCGCATTCTACTTTTATTTTATCTACTTTACTTTTTAAGAACGTATGTTCCGTGGTAAAATGAGTTTAAAGGAGCGTGTAGATAATGGAATTAAATACATATCTTGGAAGAGCTGGTACCGGTAAATCGTATCATATGATTAAAAATATTAAACAACAAATGAAAGAAAATCCTCTTGGAGATCCTATCATTTTAATTGCACCTACCCAAAGTACGTTTCAATTGGAGCAATCTTTCGTAAATGATCGAGAGTTAAATGGGAGTTTAAGAACGGAAGTTTTACATTTTGAGCGTTTGAGCTATAGAATCTTTCAAGAACTCGGAGGATTAACTGAAACACGTTTAACTAAAGCAGCTATTGAAATGATGATATTCAATATCGTTCAACAACACAAATCAGAAATGAAATTATATCAATCTCAAGCAGATTATTATGGTTTTAGTGAAAAATTAAGTGAACAAATCCAAGATTTTAAGAAATATTCTGTAACACCTCATCAACTTGACTTATTTTTAGAAGATAATGAATTACAAACAAGAACCCGACATAAACTAGAAGATATTTCGCTTATTTATCATTATTTTGAAGAACGATTAAATGGAGAATTTATTACCGCTGAAGACAGTCTTAATTATTTTATTGAAATAATGCACAAATCTGAGTGGATTAAGCATGCTGATATTTATATAGATGGATTTTATAACTTTTCAACGCTTGAATATCAAATTATTAAAGCATTAGTACAAAATGCTAAACAAGTTACTATATTATTAACTACAGATGGTAATGAAGATCACTTTAGTATGTTTAGAAAACCTTCTGACGTACTTATTCACTTAAAAGAAATTGCAAATGAATTACATATACCTTTAAATGAACATTATTTTACAACACCATATCGTTTCAAAAATAAGGATTTATTACAATTAGAACAACAATTTGACGCACTTCAAGTTAATCCAACTCAATCCCATGGTTATATTGATTTACTTGAGTCATCGAATATGAGAGAAGAAGTTAATGAAATAGCACGACGTATTATTAAAGATACACGTGATAAACACTTTAGATATCAAGATATTGCAATTTTATATAGAGATGAAACATATGCCTATCTATTTGAATCTATTTTGCCACAATATGATATTCCTTATAATATTGATACTAAAAAATCGATGACACATCATCCTATAATGGAAATGATACGTTCTTTATTAGAAGTTATCCAAAGTAATATGGGACTTAGTCCAATGATGAGACTATTTAAAACCAATATTTTATCTAATCAATTTAAAAATAGTAGTTACTTAATTGATCTATTAGAAAACTTTGTCATTGAACGAGGTATTTACGGTAAAAAATGGTTAGATGATAAATTGTTTAATATCGATAATTTTACAAAAATGGGACGTAAAGCGCATCAATTAACTGAAGAAGAAAAAGAAGCATTTGAAGACGTCGTACGCTTAAAGGATGATGTTGTAAATAAAATACTTCGTTTTGAGAAAGCCATGCTTCACTCTAAAAATGTTAGAGATTATGCAACTGCATTTTATGAAACAATGGAAGCTTTTGATTTGCCTAAATATTTAATGGCCCACCGTGATGAACTAGACTTAAAAGGAGACCATGAGAAAGCAGAAGAAATTGACCAATTATGGAATGGATTAATACAAATATTAGATGATTTAGTCACAGTATTTGAAGAAGAAGAAATGAGTTTAAATCGATTCTTAGAAGTATTTGACATTGGACTTGAGCAACTTGAATTTGTAATGATTCCTCAAACATTGGATCAAGTTAGCATAGGGACTATGGATTTAGCAAAAGTTGATAATAAAAAACACGTTTATATGGTTGGGATGAATGATGGAGTGATGCCACAGCCCTTGTCATCTTCAAGCTTAATCACTGATGAAGAAAAACGTTTGTTAGAGGAACGGGGAAGTGTTGAATTAAGTCCAACCTCTGATATCTTACAAATGGATGAAGCATTTGTATGCTACATTGCTATGACACGTGCATGTGAACAAATGACTTTTTCATATAGTCTTATGGGGATGCAAGGAGATGAAAAAGAGAAAAGTCCATTTTTAAATCAGATTCAAGCACTGTTCAGTAATTTGGATATCAAAAATATTCATTATCTTCATCATGCTTATCCTCTTACATTAATGGAACATCCACATCAAACTAAAATTCATTTATTTGAAGCATTGAAATCGTGGTTGGAAGAAGAAGCGGTAGCAGATACGTGGCTTGATGCTTATAAAGTTATAAGTGAAAATGAAGAATTAAATGACAGTATAAACTATTTATCAACAGCTTTAACATATGATAATGAAACCATTCAACTCACACCACAATTGTCAGAAGCATTATATGGAACGTCTATTAATGCTAGTGTTTCACGATTTGAAGGTTATAATGATTGCCCATTCCAACATTATGCTACTTACGGCCTTCGTCTAAATGAACGTACCAAATATCAACTTGAAAGTTTTGATTTAGGTAATATTTTTCATAATGCTTTAAAATATATTTCGGATAAAGTAAATGGAGAATTTAGTCAATTGGATAATCAGAAAATCCATGCACTTACTGAAGAAGCTCTACAACATGTCTTACCACAAGTGCAATTTAATTTAATGGATTCCAATGCATATTATCGTTATGTATCTAAACGTATAGGTGTCATTGTTGAAAGTACGTTAAAGGCACTTCGTTATCAAAATGAGAATACAAAATTTAGACCAAAACGTTTTGAAACTGCTTTTAGAAAGAAACCAAGAACGGAAGAAGAGTTGATTGCACATCCCTTAATGACGACACAAGGGATACCGATTCATATTCGTGGACAAATTGATCGTATCGATGCTTATACAAAAAATAATACAAGTTTTGTAAATATTATAGATTATAAATCATCTAATCATAGCGCCAATTTAAATTTGAAAAAAGTTTATTATGGTAAACAGATGCAAATGATGACGTATATGGATATCGTATTACAAAATTCAGAGCGGCTTGGTTTAAGTTCAGAGGTTAAACCAGGTGGATTGTTATATTTCCACATTCATGATGAACGTTTGAAATTTGAAAAATGGGGCGATTTAACTGAAGAGGCATTGAATAAGGAAAATATTAATCAAGCTATTCTAAAAGAATATAAATTAAATGGATTAATCAATAGTGATGCTGAAGTTATAGATGCTATGGATATAAGACTTAACGAGATATCTAAATCAGATATTGTACCCGTGACATTAAAAAAAGATGGAGGTATTAGTGCACGGGGAAGCCAAGTTGCTGATGAAACAACGATTCATAAATTTATTCAACACAATAAAAATAATTTTATTGAGACTGCTTCAAATATTATGGATGGTCACACAGAAGTAGCTCCACTTAAATTTGAAGACAAATTACCATGTGAATTTTGTAGTTTCCAGTCAGTATGTCACGTAGATAGTCTTATTGATAGTAAACATTATCGCCATGTAGATGAATCGATTAATCCAATTCAAGCAATTCAAGAGGTCGAATTAGAAAGCGGTGAGGACAATGAATAATATTCCAGTAAAACCTAAAGATGCACAATGGACGGATGCACAATGGAACAGTATATATGCAAAAGGGCAAGATATACTAGTTGCAGCAGCTGCTGGCTCGGGAAAAACAGCTGTTCTAGTTGAACGTATTATTCAAAAAATCTTAAAAGATGAAGTAGATGTTGATAAATTACTTGTAGTGACATTTACGAACTTAAGTGCTAGAGAGATGAAACATCGTGTAGAACAACGTATTCAACAAGCTTCATTAGAGGATCCTAAAAATGAACACTTAAAAAGTCAACGTATAAAAATACATCAGGCTCAAATTTCTACACTGCATAGTTTTTGTTTAAAAGTGATTCAACAACATTATGATGTTATCCAACTAGACCCTAATTTTAGAACGATTAGTGAAGTTGAAAATGTACTTTTATTAGAGCAATCAATTGATGAAGTACTAGAACATCATTATGAAGATCCTGATATTGAATTTTTGACTTTAGTCGAACAACTATCAAATGATAGAAATGACGATAGATTTAGAGAAATTTTAAAACGATTTTATTATTTTAGTATAGCTAATCCTTCACCATTTAAATGGTTAGATTCATTAGTCGATCCTTACGAGAATGATGAGAAACAACAAGACTACCTTAAAGAATTAAAAATACTAGCAGAAATATATATGAAAGCAGCATTTGACTCACTTCTTGAAGCAGAAAATCTTTTATCCCATTGTAATGCTGTTGAAAAACATTTAGAAGTTGTCCAAAGAGAGAAAATGATATGCCAAAGAATATTAGAAGACGGTGTTTTGAATAGAGATGCACTTCTTAATCATACACCTGAAAAGTTTCCACAAATGTCATCAAAAATAAAAAAAGAAAATGAAGATTTAGAGACACTTGAAGATATTAAATCTTTCTATAAAGAATATAATGAAACCATTCAAAATGTAAAAAATAAATATTTAATGCGTTCAGTAGATGAACTTAAAGACGATATGAAACAGTTAGCGCCTCGGATAAAATATTTAGTTCAAATCATTAAAGATATCATTAATGATTTTGCTAAGAAAAAACGTAGTAGAAATGTACTAGATTTTGCAGATTATGAACATTTTGCCTTACAAATATTAACAGATGAAAACGGGACGCCTTCTACTATCGCTAAAGAGTATCGTCATCAATTTGAAGAAATACTTATTGATGAATATCAAGATACCAATCAGGTACAAGAGGCAATTATATCTACTATCAAACGTGGTGATGAATTAGATGGCAACTTATTTATGGTGGGAGATGTAAAGCAATCTATTTATAAGTTTAGGCAAGCGGATCCTACATTGTTTATGAGTAAATATCATCGATTCACTAAAGAAGGGCAACAAACAGGACTTCGAATTGACTTATCTAATAACTTCCGCTCAAGAAAGGAAGTACTTTCAACGACTAATTATCTTTTTGATCATATGATGGATGAAGCGGTTGGAGAAATTAATTATGATGCCGATGCACGTTTATATTTCGGAGCTCATTATTATCCAGAAAAAGCAATGCCACTCGAATTACATGCGCTTATTAAATCTGAAAATGAGGACACAGACTTAGATAGACAAGAACAAGAAGCATATTATGTAGTTGAACAAGTAAAGCATATCCTTGACAATAAACTCGTTTATGATGCGAAAAACAATGCCTATCGTAAAGCAACTTATAAAGATATTGTTATTTTAGAACGTGGAATGAGTAATGCTAGACGTTTGCAAAAAGTATTTAAAGATAATAATATTCCGTTCCATGTTAATAGTAAGGAAGGTTATTTTGAACAAACGGAAGTACGACTAGTACTATCGTTTCTTAGAACGATTGATAACCCATTGCAAGATATTTATCTAGTTGGGTTAATGCGCTCTGTTATTTATCAATTTACTGAAGATGAACTTGCTGAAATTCGAGTAGTCAGTTCAAACGATGATTACTTTTATCAATCAATTTTACACTATATAAAATATGATCAAGCTAACGCACAATTAGTTAATAAATTACGTCGTTTTATTGAAGATATACATTTATATCAAGATTATGGGCAAACACATCCTGTGTATCAGTTAATTGATAAGTTCTATAATGATCATTATGTCATTCAATATTTTAGTGGACTGATTGGTGGTAAAGGCAGACGCGCTAATCTTTTTGGATTGTTTAATAAAGCAATAGAATTTGAAAATTCTACGTTTAGAGGACTTTATCAATTTATAAGATTTATCGATGAATTGATAGAGCGTAAAAAAGATTTTGGTGAAGAAAATGTGATAGGACCTAATGATAATGTAGTTCGAATGATGACAATTCATAGTAGTAAAGGTTTAGAGTTTCCATATGTTATTTATTCTGGTCTTTCTAAGAATTTTAATAAAGAAGATATTCGGAAACCTTTAGTATTAAATCAAAAATATGGTTTAGGAATGGAGTACTATGATTTAACAGACAATATTTCTTATCCATCACTTTCATCTGTAGTTGTTAAATCATTAACAGAAAAAGAATTGATTTCTGAAGAGATGCGTTTAATGTATGTGGCATTAACTCGTGCAAAAGAACAGCTCATTCTAATCGGAACGGTAGATAAAGAAGAAAAGTTAAGAAAGTATGAACGTTTGCCTATTTCAAATCAACTCATTGCACTTCATAAAAGATTATCAGTAGAACGACCTTTTAATCTGGTATATAGTATTTTAGCGAAACACTTATCTCAATCTATCACATCTGATTATCAATTTGAGACATCTATCAATCAATTAGATGACAGCTTGAAACCATATGTAGATTTGAAAATTATTCATTTCGATGAATTATCTTTAATAGGTGATTCAAATGAGACATTACATCGAACTATCAATGATATTGAAGAAGAAGCTCCGAATAATAAAGAAAACGAACAACAAATGATTCATCAATTAACGTTTAAGTATCCATTTATAAAAAATACTCAAAAGCCATCAAAACAATCTGTATCTGAATTAAAACGTCAATTAGAAACTAAAGAAGATGGAACAAGTTACGATAGGGTAAGACAATATCGCATTGGTGCTTATACTTATGAACGTCCTAAATTCTTAAGAGAAGAAAGAAAACGTAAAGCTAATGAAATTGGTACATTGATGCATACCGTCATGCAGCATCTTCCATTTAGAGAACAACGATTAACTGAAACAGAGTTAGATGACTATATTCATATGTTAATTGATCAACACATTATTGAAGAAGACGCTAAAAAAGATATCCAATTTGAAAGAATTATGGAATTTATTCGTAGTGACTTATATATGAAAATTGCACAAGCTGATGAAGTATACAGAGAGTTACCGTTTGTAGTTAACCAAGCACGTGTAGATGAAATACCAGATTTAGATGAAGATGTCTCCATTATCCAAGGTATGATTGATTTGATTTTTATTAAAGATAACCAATATTATTTTGTAGATTACAAAACAGACGCTTTTAATCGAAGAAGAGGGCTGACGGATCAAGAAATTGGAATACAATTACGTGATAAGTATAAAATTCAAATGAAATATTACAAAAACACCTTAGAAACAATACTAAATAAAAGAGTGAACGGCTATTTATATTTCTTCCAATTCGGTGAAATGAGCATTGAAGATGGTTTATAATATCAATCTTATTTTAATTTAGAAAAGATGCGTCAAATTTCTAAAATTTCAGACATATATTATTTGTTATTTATTAATAATTAAAGTTATAATATGAAATAAGATATAGATGAGGAGTTGATAATGAATGAAATTTTTATCATTCAAATACAATAACGCTGAATCATATGGCGTTAAAGTAAAGCGTGAAGACGCTGTATGGGATTTAAAACAAATTTTTGCTGAATTTGGTGAAGGAGACTTCCATCCACAAACGTTACTTGAAGGTTTACAACAAAATCAAACACTTGATTTCCAAGAACAAGTACGTAAAGCAGTAGTAGCTGTTGAAAATAGTGGAAAAGCAGATCAGTATAAATTCTCATTTAATGATATTGAATTTTTACCTCCTGTAACACCACCGAACAATGTTATTGCTTTTGGTCGTAACTATAAAGATCATGCCTCTGAGTTAAATCATGAAGTGCAACGTTTATATGTGTTCACTAAAGCAGCTTCTTCTTTAACTGGTGATAACGCAACAATTCCAAATCATAAAGATATTACAGATCAGTTAGATTACGAAGGTGAATTAGGTATTGTTATCGGTAAATATGGCGAAAAGATTCCTAAAGGCTTAGCACTAGATTATGTTTATGGCTATACCATTATTAACGATATTACAGACCGCACTGCTCAAAATGCACAAGATCAAGCATTCTTATCTAAAAGTTTAACAGGTGGTTGCCCAATGGGACCATATATTGTTACTAAAGATGAATTACCTACTCCAGAAAATGTTAATATTGTCACTAAAGTAAATAATGAAATTCGCCAAGATGGAAATACTAGTCAAATGATTAATAAAATTGATGACTTAATTCAAGAAATTTCTAAATATGTTGCTTTACATCCAGGCGATATCATTGCAACCGGTACCCCAGCGGGTGTAGGAGCTGGATTACAACCACCAAAATTCTTACAACCAGGTGATGAAGTTAAAGTCACTATTGATAACATTGGTACTTTGACAACTTATATTGCCAAACAATAATGCTAGTTATGTTTAAAGCGAGAGAAGCTAATGCTTCTCTTCTTTTTTAATTTTAATACTTAAAAAGTGAAAATGTGTTATGATAATTGAAAGAAAGTGATTATAAATATTGGAGGTAATCAAGTCTTGTTACATATGCATATTGTGAGTTGGGTTTTAACCATTGTGTTATACATTATTGCATTTTTACACATTTCAAAATCACAAGGACCAACACCAACTTTTAAATCATTACATATGGGGCTTAGAGTCTTTATGCTCCTTACATTATTCTCAGGATTCTGGGAATTAATTGAAGAGTTTATGGCAGCGAGTCATGGTGAGGGTGGCAACCACATGCTTCTTACTTTAAAAATGTTATGTGGCTTAGGTGTTGTTGCTTTAATGGAAGTATCATTAGCTAAAAGAAAAAAACATGCACCTAGTCATGGCTTATTTTGGGCAACAATTATTTTAATTATTATTACTATGGCTCTTGGAATTATCTTACCATGGGGCCCATTATCTAAAATGTTCGGTTTAAGTTAAGTAAAAAGAATCGTTTGAGTGTCTACTCAAACGATTCTTTTTATATATTGCGTGCTTTGTAACCAATCATATTGATTAAATCTTTAGGATGACTATAAGGAGGCGCATAGGCAACTTCAAATTCAACCAATTCATCTACTGTAAGTTGATTCATCATAGCCATTGATAAAATATCAATGCGTTTATCGGCGCCTTGTTTTCCAACTGCTGCGGCGCGTAATAATCGTCTATTGTCTTTATTAAAATAGACACGTAAGTGTAGGGGTGTATTACCTGGGTAATATTCTGCGTGTGCACCAGACTTAATCTCAACCATCTCATAATTAAATAGACTTAATTCTTCAGGTTTTATTCCTACGCTCGCAAAAGTGTAGTCAAAAAATTTTACAATATTTGAACCAAGAAAACCTTTAAATGTAATATTTTTATTACCTGAGAGTTGTTCTGCTATAATATTTGCTGCACGATGAGCGCCCCAAGCTAAAGGTACTTGAGCATTCATATTTACATGGCGATAATGTGAGGTGATGACATCACCTAGAGCATAAATATCAGGTATATTTGTTTTAAAGCAATCATCAACAGGAATAAATCCTTTTTTATCTATATGAATATTTGATGAACGTAAAAATGATGAATTAGGATGAGTTCCTATCCCTTCAATAATAATATCGAAATCTTCACGTATACCAGATTTAAAATAAACAGTATGCGCTTGAATTGATTCAATTTCTTCATTTAATCTATATGAAATGTTTCTTTGATCAATTTCGCTAAAAATGGCTGCATTCATATCTTGGTCCATTAATTTATTGACTTTATCTGAACGATGAATCCATGTCACATCAAGACCACGTTGATAAAGATTTTCTAATACTTCTAATGAAATGTAACCAGCACCGACAACTAATGCTCGTTTAGCTTTATGACGAGTAATATATTGATCAATTTGGTCCATATCTTCTGCATTTCTTAGAGTGAAAGTAAAGTCATTGGTAAATCCAAGAGTATTCGCACTAGCACCAGGACTTAAAATTAATTTGTCATAAGTTTCATCGAATGTTTCGCCTGTTTGATGATTCAATACACGTACAACATGTTGTTGATCGTTGACTCCAATTACTTCATGATGTGTTTTAACTACAATATTTTTCTTCTCTTTAAAAACGTCTGGTGTAATAGGCAATATTTGATGACGATCAGAAACGAGATGTCCAATATAGTAAGGTAAACCACAATTAGCAAAACTCATATCTCGATCTTTTTCAAAAATGATAATGTCACTTTCTTTATCTAAGCGACGAATTTGACTCGCACATGTTGCGCCCCCAGCAACAGCACCAACTATAATAATTTTAGTCATACATATCCTCCATAACTAAGAAGTAAACAAGTAAGATACAATTATAATCTTTAGAATCTTACTTTAAGTACTCTCATTTTTATTATTGATAAGGTATTTCTAGCTTGAAAAATTCATTTAGGTAACGCCCAATTCCATCTTCGTTATTAGAATAAGTGATATGATTAGCGATATGTTTTAAATCATCTAAACCATTGTCCATAGCAATTCCGTATTGAGCATATTTAATCATTTCTAAATCATTATCTTCATCTCCAAATGCAATAATATTAGAAGAATCTATATTTAAATATGATTTAACATAGTCAATGCCACGAGCTTTACTAATACCTCGTTTTACGATTTCAATAACAGGAAAGGGTGCACCCCAACGACGATGTTCAATATTTTCAGCATAAAAACGAGTTAACATTTGTTTAATACGTGTGATATTCACTTCTTCAGCTTCCACTAATATGGAAGTTGGAGATTCATCAAGTTTTTCTAATAAATTGCCTGTTTGAATTTTAGGATTACCCATTGAAAAACCTTCAAATAATCGAGGATCATGATTATTGATAAAGACACTGTCTCTAACTTCAGCAATAATATTTGTAACATTAGCTTTTTGAAGAGCCTCTATAATACTTCTAGCGATATCTACATCTAATACCTCATGTTTGGTTTCAAAGTCATCTGCTTTTGGATGATGAACGTAGGCACCATTAAAATTAACAATAGGTGTATTCATATTAAGTTCATGATAATATATTTGGCTTGCACGATAAGGACGTCCAGTTGCAATCATTAAGTAATGACCTTGTTTTTGTAAAGAAGTTAAAACTTTTTTTGTATAATCACTAATTTCTTTATTATCATTTAATAATGTTCCATCTAAATCTAAACAAATTAAATAAGGTTTCATAAATATCTCCTTGCATTACGGTTCATAAATATTAGTTTATTTGTATCATAGCATTTTATTGGCGTTTTGTCGGATATTTGATATATTAGTGTAAAGATAATTATGGAGAGGTGATACTAATGGAAGAAGCATTAAAAGATAGTATCCTTGGCGCTTTGGAAATGGTAATTGACCCTGAATTAGGTATAGACATTGTTAATTTAGGTTTAGTATATAAAGTAAACGTTGATGATGAAGGATTATGTACTGTAGAAATGACACTTACATCTATGGGCTGTCCACTTGGGCCACAAATCATCGATCAAATTAAGACAGTATTAGCCGAAATTCCAGAGATTCAAGATACAGAAGTTAATATTGTTTGGAATCCGCCATGGAATAAAGATATGATGTCTAGATATGCAAAAATCGCATTAGGCGTTGGATAAATTTAAGCGAGCTCGATAGCATTAATGTATGAAGCTATTTATTATGAAGCGCTAGATACAATATTTAATAGAGAGTAGGGGATGAATTTTTCTTCTACTCTCTTTTTTAATATATAAGAATGTGACAATTTTATTTTTAAATGAGTAAAAAAGAAATGACACAATTGTAATATAAATTGAATTTACTTCTAGGTTATACTACAATACATAAGACTTATATCTTAGGAAAAGTATAATTTTCAACAATTAAGAATTAATCAATGAAAATGAATTTATATTTTATTTAATTGTATATCAAGTTTTCAGTCAACTTAGTATAAAACACAGAATCATATTATACAGTGTATTAAATTCATAGACTATAGAATGACCAATCATACATATAAACTTCTATAATTAACTTTATTGTTATTCTGATTTTAGTGCTTTTATATCTAATGAATTTATTGAAAATTTATTATTTAATAGGGAAAGAATGTGAACAATGAAACAAAATTTAGAAAAGGGCGTGCATGATAAAACAAAAATGCGCTATATGCCTGGTTTAGATGGTCTAAGAGCAATTGCCGTATTAGGCATCGTTATATATCATTTGAATAGAAAGTGGCTAACTGGAGGTTTTATTGGTGTAGATACTTTCTTCGTTATTTCAGGATATTTAATTACAAGTTTACTTTTGAGAGAGTATGAAGAAAAAGGAATTATTAATCTTAAACAATTTTGGATTAGACGCATAAAACGTCTACTGCCAGCGGTGATAGCTTTATTAATAACAGTAGGTATTGCAACCTTATTATTTGAACCTCAACAAATTATTAGAGTTAAACATGATATTATTGCAGCGCTATTTTATGTTTCAAATTGGTGGTATATCGCTAAAGACGTTAACTATTTTGAACAATTTTCATTCATGCCTCTTAAACATTTATGGTCTCTTGCTATCGAAGAACAATTTTATTTATTTTTCCCATTCATTTTAGTGATATTATTACTTACGATTAAAAAATATCGTAATGTGACACTTATATTTTGGATAGTATCATTGGCCTCTTTATTAGAAATGGTCATTATATCACAACCAAATGTGGGATATTCGCGTGTTTATTTTGGTACAGATACTCGTTTACAAACATTATTATTAGGCGTCATATTGGCGTTTGTTTGGCCACCATTTAAATTAAAAGCTAATCCACCACAACGATTACGTCGTGCAATAGATGGAATTGGTATAGGTAGCCTACTTATCTTAATTATTTTATTCTTTACTGTTAACGACGATAGTGATTGGATATACAATGGTGGGTTTTATTTGATATCTTTAGTGACATTATTTGTTATTGCAAGTGTCGTTCACCCATCTACAATGATTGCTAAATTTCTAGGACATCCTTTGTTAGTGCATATCGGAAAACGTTCATATAGTTTATACTTATGGCATTTCGCCGTCATTAGTTTTCTACATATACATTTTGTTGATGGTCAATTACCAATATATGTATATATCTTAGATATACTATTAACTGTGGTGTTTGCGGAATTATCTTATCGTTATATTGAAACACCATTTAGACGTGAAGGGTTAAGCGCATTTTCTTTTGACCGATTACGTAGACCTAAATTTATAAGAACAATAGTTACTATCATAGCTGTGATTCCATTGCTATTAATATTTATGGGTGCATTTGATCGATTTGGAAAAGATGAAATTGCAAATAAAGCAAACAGTTTTAATACAAGTACTGCTGATAAATATTTAGTTAAAATGATGCCCGGTGAAAATATTAAGTTAAATGGACAAACAAGTAAGAGTGAGAATAAAGATAAAGTTTACACCAATATCAGCCCATTACTTATTGGCGATTCAGTTATGGTAGATATTGGTGAAGAATTTAAATCTCAAGTTCCTAAAGCAACTATAGATGGTAAAGTAGGTCGCCATTTACAAGAAGCTTTGATAGTTGCAAATAATTATACTAATTATAATAAACCATCAAATCAAGTTGTATTAGAACTTGGTACAAATGGAGATTTTACTCAAGATGAGCTTGACCAACTTATTAGTAAATTTGGTAAAGCCAAAATATATTTAGTTAATACAAGGGTACCGAGAAGCTGGCAAGATAATGTAAATAAACAACTTTCAGACGCAGCTAAACGACATAAAAATGTTGTTTTAGTAGACTGGTATAAACGTTCTGCCGGTCATACTGAATATTTTGCATCTGATGGTGTGCACTTAGAACATAGTGGGGTACAAGCATTGTCGGACGAAATACTAAAAAATATGACTAAAAAATAAATAATTAAAAAGGATTAACTAGTTGAGGATGCTCACAAAGTTAATCCTTTTTTAACATTTATGAAAAAATTAAGGTAACAATGTTTAAATAGTAAGGTGATATGATAAATAATGAGTGAAACGTAAATAAATACTTGATATGATAGGATTTATTGAATTGTTAAAAAGATGAGTAAAAGTGTTGATTAATTAGCAAAGAAGGTCTATAATGTAATTAAGGTCAAAGAAAGTCAAAGTCAAACAAAGAAGTATTTGACCATACTCTTATACAAAAAGTAGGGGTGAATAAATTTGGATATCAATCAAATGACTTATAAAGTACAAGAAGCTTTGCAAAAAGCAATTGAATTAAGTAAAGAAAATGAATTACAAAATATTGAAATTGAAGCAATACTAAAAGGAACTTTAGAAGAAGACGAAAGCTTGTTTAAAAGTATTTTAGAACGTGCAAATATAGACACTGATCAATTAAATCAAGCGTATAGTGAAAAATTGAAACACTATCCATCAGTACAAGGAGATAATGTGCAATATGGACAATATATTGGCTCAAAAGCAAACGAATTATTAAATAAAGCTGAGTCATATATGAAAGAATATGAAGATGAATATATCTCAATGGAGCATATTTTACGTGCTGCTATGGATATTGATGAAACAACACAACAATTTGTAGGAAATAAAGAAGAAGTAGTCAAAGAAATTATTACTAAAGTTAGAGGGGGAAATCATGTGACTTCTCAAAATCCAGAAGTAAATTATGAAGCTTTAGAGAAATATGGTAGAGATTTAGTAGAAGAAGTTCGCCAAGGCAAAATGGATCCAGTTATTGGTAGAGATGAAGAAATCCGTAATACCATTCGAATTTTAAGCCGTAAAACTAAAAATAACCCAGTATTAATTGGAGAGCCTGGTGTAGGTAAAACTGCAATTGTAGAAGGATTAGCACAACGTATTGTGCGTAAAGATGTGCCAGAATCATTGCTAGATAAAACTATTTTCGAATTAGATTTAAGTGCATTAGTTGCAGGTGCAAAATTTAGAGGTGAATTTGAAGAACGTCTTAAAGCAGTACTTAAAGAAGTGAAAGAATCAGATGGACGTATTATCCTATTTATTGATGAAATTCACATGTTAGTTGGTGCTGGTAAAACAGATGGTGCAATGGATGCTGGTAATATGTTAAAACCAATGTTAGCTCGTGGTGAATTGCATTGTATTGGTGCTACAACATTGAATGAATATCGAGAATATATTGAAAAAGATTCAGCCTTAGAACGTCGATTCCAAAAAGTAGGTGTAAGTGAACCTGACGTAGAAGATACAATTTCAATCTTACGTGGTTTAAAAGAACGCTATGAAGTTTATCATGGTGTGCGTATTCAAGACCGTGCTTTAGTAGCAGCAGCAGAATTATCAGATCGTTATATTACTGATCGATTCTTACCAGATAAAGCAATTGATTTAGTCGACCAAGCATGTGCCACTATCCGAACAGAAATGGGATCAAATCCAACTGAATTAGACCAAGTTAATCGCCGTGTCATGCAATTAGAAATTGAAGAAAGTGCATTGAAAAATGAATCAGATAATGCAAGTAAACATCGATTAGAAGAATTACAAGAAGAACTTTCAAATGAAAAAGAAAAACAAACGTCATTACAATCTCGTGTAGAACAAGAAAAAGAAAAAATCGCGAAAGTTCAAGAAAAACGTGCTGAATTAGATCGTAGTCGTCAAGCTTTAGAAGATGCGCAAACAGAAAGTAATTATGAAAAAGCGGCAGAATTACAATATGGTACGATTCCACAATTAGAAAAAGAATTAAAAGAATACGAAGAAGCTTTCCATGATGAACAAGGCGATAATGAACGCATGATTCGCGAAGTTGTTTCTGATGAGGAAATTGGAGATATTGTAAGCCAATGGACAGGTATTCCAGTTTCTAAATTAGTCGAAACAGAAAGAGAAAAATTATTAAATTTAAGTGATATCTTACATGAACGTGTCGTAGGGCAAGATAAAGCGGTAGATCTTGTGTCAGATGCTGTAGTGAGAGCACGTGCAGGTATAAAAGACCCTAATCGTCCAATAGGTAGTTTCTTATTCTTAGGTCCAACTGGTGTAGGTAAAACAGAATTAGCTAAATCACTCGCTTCATCACTATTCGATTCTGAAAAACATATGATTCGTATTGACATGAGTGAATATATGGAAAAACATTCTGTTTCTAGATTAATTGGTGCGCCTCCTGGTTATGTAGGCCATGATGAAGGTGGTCAATTAACTGAAGCGGTAAGACGTAACCCATATTCAGTTATTCTACTCGACGAAGTTGAAAAAGCGCATAGTGATGTATTCAACGTGTTACTTCAAATTTTAGATGAAGGGCGTTTAACTGATTCTAAAGGTCGTAGCGTAGATTTCAAAAATACAATTATTATCATGACAAGTAATATCGGTTCACAAATATTATTAGAAAATGTTAAAGATTCTGGTGAAATTACTGAAAGCACTGAAAAAGCAGTTATGGATAGTTTACATGCATTCTTTAAACCAGAAATCTTAAACCGTATGGATGATATTGTATTATTTAAACCATTATCTATAAATGATATGAGTATGATTGTAGATAAAATTTTAACTCAATTAAATATTCGATTAATGGATCAACGTATTTCAATTGAAGTATCAGACGAAGCTAAAAAATGGTTAGGTGAAGAAGCATACGAACCACAATTTGGTGCTAGACCACTTAAACGTTTTGTACAACGTCAAATTGAAACACCACTCGCTCGTATGATGATTAAAGAAAATATGCCAGAAGGTACAAAAGTAAATGTTGATCTTAACGATAGTCAAGAATTAACATTTGATGTACAAAAACCTTTAGCTGAATAGTATATAAAAAGGCATTGGAAAGCAAAGCTTTCCAATGCCTTTTCTTATTATTAAACTTGTTAAGAGCGTTATATTACTCCAAACACGTAATGCAATACCATTTAGACGTCTCTATTCCCTTTACGAGCGAAATCATTAGGTTTAATCATAGCACTTAAAATGGCAATAGCAATGGTAATGATGATTGCAATAATAATTGGTTTAATCACATCTAGACTGCCGCCACCATTTAAACTATTAAGTACAAAGTTAACCATTTGTGTTAAGATTAACGCCCAAATAAAAGTTACGAGGTATTTCATATATATGACCTCCAATTTATATATATTATCATTTTAAAGTAAAGTGAATTATTTGTATAGTATTAGTAGAGAATGTATAAAAATTTGTACCAATTTTTATATGAGTTATTGACTCGTGACTGTTTAACAAAATCGTTTAATAAAGTTTAACTACTTGAGTTAGATTTAAAAAGTATGTTAAATTAATACCTGGTATTAAAAAATGAAGTGAGAAGGTGTACGTTCATGAACGTAGGTATAAAAGGTTTTGGTGCTTATGCGCCTGAGAGAGTAGTCGATAACGCCTATTTTGAAGGTTTTTTAGATACGTCTGATGAATGGATTTCAAAAATGACTGGTATTAAAGAAAGACGTTGGTCTCGTGACGATCAAGATACGTCAGACTTAGCATATGAAGCAAGTAAGAAAGCAATTGAAGATGCTGGTATTAAACCGAATGATATAGATATGATTATTGTAGCTACAGCAACTGGAGATATGCCATTTCCATCTGTAGCTAATATACTACAAGAAAAATTAGGTACTGGTAAAGTGCCTACTATGGATCAACTTGCTGCATGCTCAGGTTTCATGTATTCAATGATTACTGCAAAACAATATGTTCAATCTGGAGACTATAAAAATATTCTAGTAGTGGGTGCGGATAAATTATCCAAAATCACTGACTTAACTGATCGTTCAACTGCTGTATTATTTGGAGACGGTGCAGGTGCAGTAGTCATTGGTGAAGTCTCAGAAGGACGAGGTATTATTAGCTATGAAATGGGCTCAGATGGGTCAGGTGGAAAATACTTATATTTAAATAAAGAGACTGGTAAACTAGTAATGAATGGACGCGAAGTTTTTAAATTCGCTGTAAGAATTATGGGCGAAGCGTCTACACGTGTAGTTGAAAAAGCTGGTTTAGAATCTGATGATATTGATATGTTTATACCACATCAAGCAAATATCAGAATTATGGAATCAGCACGTGAAAGATTGGGTATTGAAAGAGAAAAAATGAGTGTTTCAGTTAACCGTTTTGGAAACACGTCAGCTGCTTCGATTCCTTTAAGTATTCAACAAGAGTTAGAAAATGGAAGAATTAAAGATGATGACACTTTAGTACTCGTAGGTTTCGGTGGCGGCCTAACATGGGGCGCTATGGTAATCAAATGGGGTAAATAGGAGGATTTAATGTATGACTGAAAACAAAAGAGTGGTAATTACAGGCATGGGTGCATTATCACCTATTGGAAACGATGCCCAAACAAATTGGGAAAATGCCTTAAAAGGTGTCAATGGAATTGATACAATTACACGCGTTGATACTGAAGAATATAACGTTCACTTAGCAGGTGAATTAAAAGACTTTAATATTGAAGATCATATTTCGAAAAAAGATGCGCGTCGCATGGATCGTTTTACACAATATGCAGTAGTAGCGGCAAGACAAGCTGTAGAAGATGCTAATTTAACTATCAATGACGATAATGCTAATCGTATCGGTGTATGGATTGGTTCAGGTATTGGTGGAATGGAAACATTTGAAGTTGCACATACAATACTGAAGAATAAGGGACCAAGAAGAGTTAGTCCTTTCTTTGTTCCAATGCTTATTCCTGACATGGCTACTGGCCAAGTTTCAATTGATTTAGGTGCAAAAGGACCTAATGGTTCAACTGTTACTGCTTGCGCCACAGGTACAAATTCTATCGGTGAAGCATTTAAAATCATTCAAAGAGGTGCTGCTGATGCTATGATTACTGGGGGTACTGAAGCACCTATTACGCATATGGCACTTGCAGGATTCAGTGCAAGTCGTGCATTATCAACAAACGATGATAAAGAAACAGCTTGTCGTCCTTTCCAAGAAGGACGTGATGGATTTATCATGGGTGAAGGCGCTGGTATCTTAGTCATTGAATCATTAGAATCAGCACAAACACGTGGCGCACAAATTTACGCTGAAATTGTAGGATATGGTTCAACTGGAGATGCTTATCACATTACTGCACCAGCACCTGAAGGCGAAGGTGGTTCTCGTGCAATGCAAGCGGCTTTAGATGATGCAGGTATTGAAGCTAAAGATATTCAATACTTAAATGCACATGGTACAAGTACGCCAGTAGGTGACTTGTATGAAATTAAAGCGATTAAAAATACATTTGGAGATGCAGCTAAAAACTTAAAAATTAGTTCAACTAAATCGATGACAGGACATTTATTAGGTGCTACTGGGGGAATTGAAGCAATTTTCTCTGCATTATCTATTCGTGACTCTAAAGTTGCACCGACGATTCATGCAGATTCACCAGATCCAGAATGTGACTTAGATATTGTTCCTAATGAAGCACAAGATTTAGAAATTGAATATGCAATGAGTAATAGTCTAGGTTTCGGTGGACATAATGCAGTATTAGTATTTAAAAAGTTTAAAGATTAAAAATTAAGTTAAGAGTAGAAAACCATGCAATAATATGCATGGTTTTTTTACGTTTATAGAAAAATTGAAATAAGAATAGTCAAAATGAAGTAAAATGCACATAGTATTAGAGCTGGTAGTAACCATGTTGAAATGGTATAATGCTCTTTTTTTACTTGTTTTGGATTGAAAAAGTCATCGTTCTCTAAAGTTTTTTTCTTAGAGCGAGAAGCGAGTTGATAACGCATGCGTCTAAAACCAAAACTTGTAGCATCAAATATACCTTCTTGTACAAGGAGAATTAAAAATAACAATATAAATAATACAAGTGATATATAAAATAAGATATCAACAAATGAGATAAAGGAATGTTGAGTTACGAACATCCAAAGTAAAAAAGTAGATATGAGTGGCAAAAAGAGCCATATAAACCAAGTTTTAATATTGTTCATGTATACCTCCAACTTTCTTATCCATATAGTCTAATTTACTGTAAACTCACTATAAATAAAATCTAAAATATATATTCTTTTAAATAATATATATAAAAATTACACTTATATTAAGAAAATGTAAAATTATATTGCAATTTTATGTAAAAAGTATATATAATATGTATAAATATTTCTGAAAATTTTGAAGGGAATGTTAATTTTGAATATTTAGTAAAGGGGGACTGTATGATGACGCGATATATATTAAAACGTTTGGGATATATGGTTTTATCGTTATTTATTATCATCACAATTACATTTTTCTTAATGAAAATGATGCCTGGATCACCATTTAATGATGCTAAATTAAGCGCTGAGCAAAAAGCAATTTTAAACGAAAAATATGGATTAAACGATCCAGTAGCAGTGCAATATCTTCATTATTTAAAAAATGTAGTAACTGGAGATTTTGGCTATTCGTTCCAATATCATAATCAACCAGTTTGGTCATTAATTAGACCGAGATTGATTCCTTCTATGGAAATGGGTATTACTGCAATGATTATTGGAGTGATTTTAGGTTTAATTTTAGGCGTAGCGGCTGCTACGAAACAAAACACTTGGGTAGACTATACAACTACTGTTATTTCAGTTATAGCAGTATCAGTACCTTCATTCGTCTTAGCAGTACTATTACAATACGTTTTTGCAGTACGTTTAAGATGGTTTCCAGTGGCAGGATGGGAAGGATTTTCAACTGCAGTATTGCCTTCCTTAGCATTATCAGCAAGTGTAATGGCCACAGTAGCTCGTTATATTCGAGCTGAAATGATAGAGGTACTAAGTTCTGATTACATATTATTAGCAAGAGCTAAAGGTAACTCGCCGATAAGAGTCCTTTTTGGGCATGCATTAAGAAATGCATTAATTCCTATTATTACAATTATTGTTCCAATGTTAGCCGGTATTTTAACAGGGACTCTGACTATTGAAAATATCTTTGGTGTACCCGGTTTAGGGGACCAATTTGTTAGATCGATTACAACAAATGATTTCTCAGTTATTATGGCTACTACAATTTTATTTAGTACATTATTTATCGTTTCAATTTTTATCGTAGATATTCTTTATGGTGTAATTGATCCAAGAATCCGTGTACAAGGAGGTAAAAAATAATGCCTGAAAATTTTAATAAACCATTTGATGATCATTCAAATGCAGCGATGTCACATACCTCTGAGGGAGCGGTTGGGACGGATTTTGTTATTAGGGAACTCGATTTAAATAAAGAACCAGAAATACAACGTGAAAGTAAAAACTTCTGGCAAGATGCTTGGACACAGTTGAAAAGAAATAAACTAGCTATTGTCGGTTTGATTGGACTCATTTTAATTGTCATTCTTGCATTTGTAGGACCAGCATTTAGTAAACATGATTATGCCGAACAAGATGTTACTAGACGAAATTTACCTGCTAAAATTCCAGTACTAGATCAAGTATACTTTTTACCTTTTGATGGAACAGGAGCAGATGGTAAGAGCGCTTATAAAGAAGCGGGCGTGAAAGAAAACTTTTGGTTTGGTACAGATCAATTAGGTCGTGATCTTTGGACTAGAACATGGAAAGGTGCTCAAATTTCATTATTTATTGGCATTGTAGCTGCTGCACTAGATATCTTTATAGGGGTCGTTTATGGCGCTATTTCAGGATTTTTTGGGGGACGTATTGACAATGTGATGCAACGTATTTTAGAAATTATAGCATCTATTCCTAATCTTATTATTGTTATTTTATTTGTATTGATATTTGAACCATCTATTTGGACGATTATTTTAGCTATGTCTATCACCGGATGGTTAGGTATGAGTAGAGTAGTGCGTGGTGAATTTTTAAAACTAAAAAGTCAAGAATTTGTAATGGCTTCAAGAACATTGGGAGCTTCAAAATTTAAATTAATTTTTAAACATATTTTACCAAATACACTAGGTGCCATTGTAGTAACATCTATGTTTACTGTACCAAGTGCAATTTTTTTCGAAGCATTTTTAAGCTTTATTGGTATAGGGGTACCTGCACCGAAAACATCACTTGGTTCACTCGTAAATGATGGACGAGCAATGTTGTTAATACACCCACATGAATTATTTATTCCAGCTACAGTATTAAGTTTATTAATCTTATTCTTTTACTTATTTAGTGACGGATTACGCGATGCATTTGATCCAAAAATGCGTAAATAACAAAGGAGGCAAAATCTATGTCAGAAAGAGTGTTAGAAGTCAACAACTTGCATGTTTCCTTTGATATTACTGCCGGGGAAGTGCAAGCGGTTAGAGGAGTAGATTTCTTTTTAAATAAAGGGGAAACATTAGCGATTGTCGGAGAATCAGGCTCTGGCAAATCTGTAACAACAAAAGCAATTACAAAATTGTTCCAGGGGGATACAGGGAGAATTAAAAAAGGGACAATTAATTTTTTAGGGGAAGATTTAGCAATTAAATCTGAAAAAGAATTAAACAAACTTCGTGGTAAAGATATTTCTATGATATTTCAAGATCCTATGACGTCATTAAATCCTACGATGCAAATTGGTAAGCAAGTCATGGAACCTTTAATAAAACATCGTCATTATAGTAAATCTGAAGCAAAGAAACGTGCACTTGAGATTTTAAATTTAGTAGGACTGCCTAATGCAGAAAAAAGATTTAAAGCATATCCCCATCAATTTTCTGGGGGACAACGTCAAAGAATTGTTATTGCAACTGCCTTGGCATGCGAACCTAAAATTTTAATTGCAGATGAACCAACGACAGCACTTGATGTAACAATGCAAGCACAGATTTTAGATTTAATGAAAGAATTACAACAAAAAATTGAAACATCTATTATATTTATTACACATGACTTAGGGGTAGTAGCAAATGTGGCTGATAGAGTGGCTGTTATGTATGGCGGGCAAATGATTGAGACTGGACATGTCGATGAAATCTTCTATGATCCAAAACATCCATATACATGGGGATTATTATCTTCAATGCCTGATTTAACGACAAGTAACGAGACAGAGTTAATTGCAATTCCAGGTACCCCGCCTGATTTATTACATCCACCAAAGGGTGATGCATTTGCAAGACGTAGTCAATATGCACTAGACATTGACTTTAAGGAAGCACCACCATGGTTTAAAGTATCGCCTACTCATTATGTGAAATCATGGTTGTTAGACGAACGCGCTCCAAAAGTTGAACCGCCAGAAATGGTACAAAAGAGACAACGTCAAATGCCTAACAATTACGACAAACCACGTCGAGTAGAAAGGGTGTCGTTCAATGGAGAAGAGTAAAGAAGTATTATTAGAAATAAAAAATTTGAAGCAGTATTTTAATGAAGGCAAACGTAATGAAGTTAGAGCAATAGAAAATATTTCATTTAATATTTATAAGGGAGAAACATTGGGGTTAGTAGGAGAATCTGGATGTGGGAAATCTACAACTGGAAAAGCAATTATTAAACTAAATGATATTACAGATGGTGAAATTCTTTACGAAGGACAGGACATCCAGAAGATTACTAAAAGAAAAGAGTTATTAAATTTCAATAAGAAAATTCAAATGATTTTTCAAGATCCATATGCATCTTTAAACCCACGTCTAAAGGTCATGGATATTGTAGCAGAAGGTATTGATATTCATAAGTTAGCAAGTAATAAAAAAGATCGTAAACGTCGTGTATATGATTTGCTAGAAACAGTAGGTTTAAGTAAGGAACATGCGAATCGTTATCCTCACGAGTTCTCTGGTGGACAACGTCAACGTATAGGAATTGCTCGTGCGTTAGCTGTAGAACCTGAGTTTATTATTGCGGATGAGCCTATTTCTGCATTGGATGTGTCTATTCAAGCTCAAGTAGTGAATTTAATGCTGAAATTGCAAAAAGAACGAGGTATTACTTTCCTATTTATTGCCCATGATTTATCAATGGTTAAATATATTTCTGATCGTATAGCAGTAATGCATTTTGGAAAAATTGTAGAATTAGGAACGTCTGACGAAATTTATTATCATCCTTTACATGATTATACTAAATCACTGTTATCTGCGATTCCTCAACCTGATCCTGATAGTGAAAGAACAAGAAAACGAATTGTGTATGAAGAAGATGAATCTAAAAATGCAGAACGTAGACTGCAAGAAATTAGACCTAATCATTACGTTTTTGTAACAGATGAAGAAGCAGTACGTTTAAAAGAACAAGATCAAACTCATCTTCAACATAATTAAGTCTGAGGAAGGGAGGACAAGAATGTGAAGAAAAAATATAAATATTTAACGCTATTAGTTATTGTCACTTTAATACTATCAGCGTGTAGTAACAAAAAAAGTTTATATTCTGATGAAGGACAGGTATTCAGAAAAATAATTACTCAAGATATAACTACTTTAGATACAGCTCTTATTACAGATGCTGTTTCTAGCGATGTTGCTGGTCAAACTTTCGAAGGATTATATTCAATAGATAAAAATGATAAAGTAACTTTAGGTGTAGCAAAAGAAACACCACAAAAAAGTAATGGTGGTAAAACTCTGACTATCAATTTAAGAAAAGATGCAAAATGGTCAAACGGAGATCCTGTAACAGCGCATGACTTTGTTTATGCATGGAGAAAAGTTGTAGATCCAAAAACCGCCTCTGAATTTGCATATATAATGAGTGATATAAAAAATGCAGATTTAGTTAATACTGGAAAAAAACCATTAAATTCTTTAGGAATCAAAGCGTTAAATAAATATAAACTTCAAATTGATTTAGAAAGACCGGTACCGTACATAAATGAATTACTTGCTTTAAGTACTTTTTATCCACAAGATGCTAAAATTGCCAAAAAATATGGTAAAAAATATGGAACGAATGCTGAAAGAGCAGTTTATAATGGTCCATTCAAAGTTACTAATTGGCAGGTAGAAGATAAAATACAATTGGTTAAAAATAATCAATATTGGGATAAAAAAAATGTCAAATTAGATAAAGTAAATTATAAAGTTTTAAAAGATCAACAAGCTGGCGCTTCTTTATATGATACTAATTCAATCGATGATACAATCATCACGTCTGAACAAGTTGATAAATATAAAGGCAGTAAAGAATTAAACTATCGTTTAACTGCTGGTACTTTTTATATTAAAATGAATGAAAAAACAGTGCCTGAATTTAAAAATAAAAATTTGAGATTAGCTATTGCACAAGCTATCAATAAAAAAGGGTATGTAAAAACTGTTTTAAATGATGGGTCTCTTGCTTCAAATAATTTCACGGGAATAGGTACAGCGAAGACGCCTGACGGTAAAGACTTCGCAAGTACGGTTGAGTCTCCTTTAAAATATAATCCTAAGGTAGCAAAACAAAATTGGGAAAAGGCAAAAAAAGAATTAGGTAAAAAAGAGTTTGCATTTACAATGAATACGCAAGATACACCAGCTTCTAAAATAGCTGCAGAGTATATTAAATCTCAAATTGAATCAAACTTACCAGGCGTTACATTAAAAATTAAACAAATGCCATTTAAACAAAAAACCACTTTAGAATTAGCTAATAATTACGAAGCGACTTATTCAGGTTGGAGTCCAGATTATCCTGATCCAACAGCATTTTTAGAAACAATGACTAAGGATAATGCGCAAAATAATACTGATTGGGATAACAAAGAATATAACAGGCTTTTAAAAGAATCAAATAGTTCATTGTTACGTGAAACAGAAAAAAGAAATGAAGCGCTACAACGTGCGGAAAGTATCTTGCTTCATGATGCACCAGTAGCTCCTGTTTATCAAAAAGGTGAAGCACACTTAACTAATCCACAGGTCAAAGGATTACAGTATCATAAAATCGGTCCAGATACTACATTGAAACATGTATATATCGATAAATCAATTGATCGTGAAACAGGAAAAAAGAAAGATAACTAATTAAATATTCAAAAAAGTAATCTCAAGTTATAATACTTGGGGTTATTTTTATTTAAAAATTTAAATAATATAATTATCAGAAAATTCTTAAAATATATTTGTTAAATTTTATTTTAGAAGTAAAATAAGAAAAACATCATAGAATATACAGGAGGCTTGATATTAATGAAAGTAATTGGAAAGTATTTAATTCTTTTATTAGTAGCAATATTAGTATTGAGTGGATGTGGAAAAGGCGGAGGAAATTCTAAAGACGCTACTACATCTAAAACTGAAACATCTAATCATAAGGGTGGAGTATTAAATGTAGCTCTAAATGCTGCACCTTCAGGAACTTTATCATCTTTATTAAGTTCTGACGCTTCGGACTCATCAGTAGAAAATTATTTTAATGAGGTACTTATTAAACTTGATAAAAATTTAAAACCTAAGCCATATATTGCATCTTGGAAAGACATTGATTCAGGCAAAAAAATTAAATTTTCAATTAAAAAAGGAATTAAATGGCATGATGGTAATGAATTAACGATTGACGATTGGATTTATTCTTTAAATGTGTTAGCAGATAAAGACTATAATGGAAATTATTATCCAGTAGTTGAAAATATCGAGGGATCTAAAGAAAAACATGAAGGCCAAGCAGATTCAATTAGTGGTATTAAAAAAGTAGATAAATACACTATGGAAGTGACTTTCAAAGATAAAAAAGTTAATTATCTAGAAAATTTCTTTGCTGGACCTTTATTAAGTAAGAAATATTTAAGTGATGTTCCTGTAAAAGACCTAGCTAAGTCAGATAAGATTAGAAAACATCCAATAGGTATTGGACCATACAAAGTTAAAAAGGTAGTCCAAGGTGAAGCGGTACAATTGGAAAAATTTAATGACTACTGGCAAGGAAAACCAGGGTTAGACAAAATAAATTTAAAAGTAATTGATCAAACACAAATCGTTAAAGCTATGAAAAATGGTGAAATCGATATGACTGATAGTACTACTGGTAGTATTGCTCAAGAAGCTAAAAAATCAGGAGATGGAAAACTTAAAGTATTGTCAACTCCAGGCACAGATTATGCAGTAATAGGATTTGTATCTCATGATTATGATAAAGATAAAAATAAAACTGGAGCAGAACGTCCAAAATATAAAGAAAAAGAGCTTAGACAAGCAATGTTATACGCAATTGATAGAAAAAAATGGATAAAAGCGTTTTATCAAGGATATGGTAAAGAACTAAATAGCTTTGTACCATCAATTCATTGGATTGCAGCTAATCAAAAAGATTTAAATGACTATAACTTTGATCCAGAAAAAGCTAAAAAAATATTAGATAAATTAGGATATAAAGATAGAAATGGTGATGGGTTCAGAGAAGACCCTAATGGTAAACCATTTGAAATTAATTTAAAACACTATTCTGGATCAAATCCAACATTTGAACCTAGAACTGCAGCAATTAAAGATTTCTAGGAAAAAGTCGGTTTGAAAACGAATGTGAAAATGGTGGAATTTGGTAAATATAATGATGACTTAGCTCAAGCTTCTAAAGATATGGAAGTTTACTTTAGAACATGGACAGGTGGTTCTGATCCAGATCCTTCTGATTTATATCATTCTGATAGACCACAAAATGAAATGCGTACTACAGATAAAACTTCTGATAAATTATTAGATGATGCATTGGATTTCTCAAAAGTAGGAAATAATGATAAAAAACGTAAAAAAATATATCTAGAATGGCAAAAACATACTAATGATACACTACCAGCATTACCTATTGTTCAATTAGACACTCTAACTGTCGTTAATGACAAAGTGAAAAATGTGGACATTAAAATAGGATCAGATATGGATTTATATAAATTAACCAAAGAATGATTAGGATAAACCTCGACTTTAGTCGGGGTTTATTGATTGGAGTAAGCGATGGATAAATATTTATTAGAAATTAAAGATTTAGAAACTTCGATTAAAATTGAAAATAAATGGTATTCGACAATTGATCAGATATCTTTAAACTTAGAAAAAAATGAAATATTAGGTGTTGTGGGGGAATCGGGTTGTGGAAAATCTATACTTAATAAATCGGTTATTAGATTATTGCCTGATAGAATTTCAAAAATTACAAATGGAAAAGTCATATTTGATAGTAAAGATTTAACGAAAATAACAGAAAAAGAATATCAAAATATTCGTGGCAAAGAAATAGGTATGATCTTTCAGGAACCAATGACTGCATTAAACCCAGTTTTTAAAATTAAGGAACAAATTATTGAACCTATAAGTTTACATTTAAAAAAGAATAAAAAAGAAGCATATCAATTGGCAAAACAGTTATTAGAAGACGTTGGTATAGCAAGAGTAGAAGAAGTATTAAATAGTTATCCCCATCAACTATCAGGTGGAATGCGTCAAAGAGTGATGATTGCTATTGCCATTTCATGTAATCCTAAATTATTAATTGCAGATGAACCTACAACTGCCTTAGATGTTACGGTTCAAGCACAAATTCTAGATTTACTAAAGAAATTACAACAAAAAAATAAAATGGCTATTATTTTAGTAACTCATGATTTAAGTGTTGTATCTGAATTTTGTGATTCAGTCATGGTCATGTATGCTGGCCAAATTGTTGAATATGGAAATTTGAAAGACGTAATGGTGAATCCTAAACATCCATATACAAAAAAATTATTAAATACAATTCCAAAATTAGATGAAGATACTGAATATCTTGAAGTTATAGAGGGACTAGTTCCAAATATAACAGAATTTAATAATAAGCAATGTCGTTTTGTTAATAGATGCCCTAAAAAAATGAATATCTGTAGTCAATGCGAACCCAAGCTTCTAAATATAAATAATAGTAAGGTACGTTGTCATTTGTTCAATGATTAGAAAGGAAAAGAAATATGGATTACATCTTAGAAATACAGAATTTAAAAACATACTATTCTATTAAAAATGGTCTTTTTAAAAAGAATCAATATGTAAAAGCGGTAGATAATATCACATTAAAAATAAAAAAAGGACAAACATTTGGTTTAGTAGGTGAATCAGGTTGTGGGAAATCTACTCTTGGTAAGTCTGTTGTACGCTTAGAAAATATAACATCTGGCGATATTAAAATATGCGGTAGAAGTATTACTAAACTTAAAGGTAAAGAATTAAGAAATGCACGCAAAGATTTTCAGATGATTTTTCAAGATCCTTATGCATCTTTAAACCCTATGCAAATGGTTGGTGATATTGTAGGTGAACCCTTACTAAATTATCATCTTGTAGATAAAAAGAATTTGAAAGATGAAGTACTATACTTATTAAAATGTGTAGGTATGAGCGAAGATGCATATTATAAATATACTCACCAATTTTCAGGAGGACAGCGTCAAAGAATTGGAATTGCTAGAGCTTTAGCAATACGACCTAAGTTAATTGTTGCAGATGAACCTGTTAGTGCATTAGATGTATCAGTACAATCACAAGTTTTAAATCTATTGAAAAATTTACAAAAAGAATTTAGTCTCAGTTATCTCTTTATAGCACATGACTTAAGCGTTGTGAAACATATTAGTGATGTCATAGGCGTAATGTATCTAGGTCATTTGGTTGAAATAGCGGATAGCCATGAACTATATACTCATGCTTATCATCCATATACTAAAGCACTTATATCTTCAATCCCACAATTTAATAAACAAAAATCAAATAGAATTATTTTAAATGGAGAATTACCTTCTCCAAGTAATCCACCACAAGGATGTCCGTTTCACACTAGGTGTCCAATAGCAAAAAAAATATGTTCAGAAAAAAGACCTAAATTAAAAGAAATTAAGCCTAATCATTATGTTGCTTGTTTCTATAGCGAAGGAGGAGAGTGAAGTGCTAAGACTTATAATAAAAAGATTTTTATTAATGATTCCTTTACTGTTTTTGATATCTATAGTGGTATTTAGTTTAGCAATCATTCAACCTGGTGATCCATTTACAGGACAATATAATCCTCATGTTAAACAAGAGGCAATTGAAGCTCAAAAAGAAAAATTAGGTCTTAATGACTCAATTCCTAAACAATATATTAGATGGGTAAATAATGTGACTCATGGTAATCTAGGAGAATCAATTAAATATAAACGACCAGTACTTGAATTAATAAGTGAACGTATACCTAATACAATATTATTAGGGACAGTTTCGTTAATCATTACATACATATTATCTTTTATATTAGGGATTATATCTGGTAGATATGCCTATACACTAAGTGATTATACAATTCAAATATTCAACTATATTATGCTAGCTATTCCTTCATTTATAGCAGGTGTTTTTGCAATATATTTATTCGCATTTCAAATTCCAATATTTCCTTTTCAAGGCTCTGTTGATATTAATTTAGAAGAAGGAACGTTTAGTTACTATATAAGTAAAATATATCATACGTTATTACCTGCTTTAACATTAGGTTTGTTATCTACTGCTGGTTATATTCAATACCTTAGAAATGATATTATTGATAATTCAAATAAAGATTATGTTCTAACAGCGAAAGCTAAGGGTTTATCAACTAATAAAATTTATAATAAGCATATTTTACGAAATTCACTTATTCCTATAATTACATTTTTAGGGGCAGATATTGTAAGTATTTTAGGTGGCGCAGTAATAACTGAAACTATTTTTTCATTTAATGGTATAGGAAAATTATTTTTAGAATCAGTAACAGGCCAAGATTATCCATTAATGATGGCTTTAACACTTTTCTTTTCATTCTTAGGTCTATTTGGCAATCTTATCTCTGATATTACATATAATTTTATAGATCCAAGAATTCACAGTAATTAAATAAAAGAGGCAAGAGTATTATGAAAAAAGAACGAAGCAGTAAAAAAAATTCTACTAAAAAAATTTATTCTCCAACACAATTAGCTTTAAAAAAGTTTTTAAAAAATAAAATTGCAATGGTATCTTTAATATTTTTATTTTTCTTAGCTATTATTTCTATTATTGCACCGTTATTAGCTCCTCTACCAATTAATCAACAAGATCTTTTAAATATTAAAGGTGATATGTCTTCACATAATATTTTAGGCACTGATTCTGGAGGAAGAGACAATTTTAGCAGATTATTATATGCAGGGAGAGTTTCGTTAACTATTGGACTAACTTCGACTATTGGTATGTTGATCATTGGAATTACAATTGGAGTAATATCAGGTTATTTTGGAGGTGTAACTGACACAATATTAATGAGAATTACAGAATTTGTGATGTTATTTCCATTTTTAATTTTTGCAATTGTTCTAAATGCAGCATTAGGAGATAAAATTAAAAATCCATACGGTTCTGCATTGATTTTAATAGTGGTTATTATCATTTTAAGTTGGGGCGGGATAGCGAGACTTATAAGAGGTAAAGTGATGCAAGAAAAAGAAAATGAGTATTTCTTAGCAGCTAAATCCATAGGAACTCCTACACATAAAATTATCTTAAAACACTTATTACCTAATATTATTAGTGTTGTTATTGTTCAAGCGACATTAACCTTTGCTGGTATGATTGTAGTTGAATCAGGACTAAGTTTTTTAGGATTTGGTATTAGTAAGTCTATTCCTTCATGGGGAAATATGTTAAGCGATGCTCAAGAAGGCGATGTAATTAGTTCTAAACCATGGATTTGGATGCCTCCTGCACTAATGATTATGTTTACTATATTAAGTATTAATTTTGTTGGTGAAGGTTTAAAAGATGCGTTTAATCCAAAAGATAGAAGATAATGATAAAAAAGCGACTGATCAATATTGATCAGTCGTTTTTTAATTTATCTCTTACGTCCTAAGCCCATTGCACGTTCCATTTTTTTCAATGTTTTAAAAGAAGCTTTTTGGGCTTTGTCACGTCCCTGATCTAAGATGTCATCTAACTTATCTGAATTATAAAATTCGTTATATTTTTCTTGGAAATGTACTAAAAAGTCTTTAACAACTTCTGATAAATCCGTTTTGAACTTTCCATATCCTTCATTCTCATACTGTGTTTCAAGATCTTTAATTGATTTATCAGTTAAACTTGAATAAATAGTCAATAAATTAGAAATTCCTGGTTTATTGTTTTTATCAAATTTGATCATACCATCTGAATCAGTTACAGCACTTTTAATTTTTTTCGCTGCAACATTTGGTTCGTCTAGTAATGAGATAAAGTTTTTTTGATTCTCATCACTTTTACTCATTTTCTTTGTTGGGTCCTGTAAACTCATTACACGTCCACCAACTTTTGGCATGCGAATTTCTGGTTTAACTAATATATCGTTATAACGACTATTAAAACGTTCCACTAAATTTCTAGTAAGTTCCATATGTTGTTTTTGGTCTTCACCTACGGGCACAATATTTGTATTATAAATAACAATATCAGCTGCCATTAAAGGTGGATAAGTTAATAAACCAGCTGGAATACCATCTGTACGTTTTTGCGCTTTATCTTTATATTGCGTCATACGTTCAAGCTCGCCAACACTTGAAATTGTCGTTAACATCCAACCGGCTTGAACATGTGCTGGAACTTCTGATTGAATAAATAATGTTGATTTATTTGGATCAATACCTGAAGCTAAATAAATTGCTGCTAACTGACGAATTTGTTTACGTAATTTGATTTTATCTTGTGGGACGGTAATCGCATGTTGGTCTACAATACAAAAGTAACAGTTGTAATCGTTTTGTACTTCTGCAAATTGTTTTAATGCACCAATATAGTTACCTAATGTAGGTATCCCACTTGGCTGTATTCCTGAAAATAATGTCTCCATATAGATGCCTACTTTCTTTAAAAATAATTCATTTTAACTAGATTATAACAGTATTTTTTTAAATTGTAAGTTATGTTATAATAGAGGTATATATGAGAGATTAGATTTTGTATAGGAATTTTTAGAAAATTTGAAATTTCTCAGAAAAATTAGGATTTTCTCATTTAATTTTAATGTTAACATATTATACTTATAATATAAGCTTAAGACAAATTAGTATAATTATTAATATAATGAATAATATTTATTCAATAGGAGAGTGAGATGTATGGTAACATTATTTACATCACCAAGTTGCACATCTTGCCGTAAAGCGAAAGCATGGTTACAAGAACATGATATTCCGTATACGGAGCGTAACATTTTTTCTGAACATTTAACAATTGATGAAATTAAACAAATTTTAAAAATGACTGAAGATGGAACAGATGAAATTATTTCAACTCGTTCTAAAACTTATCAAAAATTAAACGTAGATATTGATTCTTTACCACTGCAAGATTTATATACGATTATTCAAGATAATCCTGGACTATTACGTCGTCCAATTATTTTAGACGAAAAACGCTTGCAAGTTGGATATAACGAAGATGAAATCAGACGTTTCTTACCTAGAAAGGTTCGTACTTTCCAATTACAAGAAGCGCAACGTTTAGTCGACTAATATTTAAAATTTAAGAACCTATTATTTAACAGCACTGTCTTAGCTATAGTGCTGTTTTTTATAATAAAAAAAGGGAATATAATATGATATAGTGTCCTATTTAAAATAGTGAAATTTAATCAAACAAATAAATTGTAATTTAACTTACGTTCTAATACAATATGGTTACTATTCATCGACTGTAAGGAGTGAGATGATATGAGAATAGAACGCGTTGACGACACAACTGTGAAATTATTTATCACTTATGGTGATATTGAAGCAAGAGGATTTAGTCGTGAAGATTTATGGACAAATCGTAAGCGTGGTGAAGAATTCTTTTGGTCAATGATGGACGAGATTAATGAAGAAGAAGATTTTGTGGTTGAAGGACCTCTTTGGATTCAAGTACATGCATTTGAAAAAGGTGTGGAAGTCACAATCTCTAAATCTAAAAATGAAGAAGCAATGAACATGTCAGATAATCATGCAAATGAGCAATTTGAGGAACAAGTGAATGAATTGCTAGCTAACACATTAGAACAAGAAGAAAGTATTGAAGATTTATTTGAACAACGTGCACAACAAAAACAAGCACATAAATCTAAACGTAAACCATCACAACAACGTTCTAGTTTAAGAACAATTATTGTGAAATTCGAAGACTTAGAAGAAGTCATTCATTACGCTTATCATCATAATCTATCTACAGATGAGTTTGAAGATTTATTGTATATGAGTGATTCACATTACTACTATGCAATTCACTTCGATAGTACTGTTAGCCAAGAGACAATTAATGATAGCTACAGTCAATTACTTGAATTCGCTTATCCTAGTGATAAAACAGAAGTGTATTTAAATGATTACGCTAAAATTATTATGAGTCATAATGTTACTTCACAAGTACGTCGTTATTTTACTGATTCAGTAGAATAATATATAACGATTAATCGAGAGTAGAGAAGAAATTTAAAATAAATTTCTTTTCTACTCTCTTTTTTAAAAGTAAATGGATCATCTTAAACGTTTAATAGTATGAGGTGAATGCATGTTAGTAGCGATTAATCGTAATAATGAAACCGTATATGCTCATCAAGCCATCATTACTGAAGAATACCGATGTCCATATTGCAAAGAAAAACTTCTTTTAAAAAAAGGGTTAAAAAAGATTCCGCATTTTGCCCATGTCTCTCAAATTAAAAAAAGATGCATGAAAAATGAAACAGAAAAACATTACTACGTTAAATTTTTTATTGCTCAACGTTTAAAACAATATCACTTTAATGTTGAAATAGAACCTTATTTTTCTAAAATTATGCAGTATCCTGATATTCTTGTGGATGCTAAAGTAGCTATAGAAGTTCAATTTTCAAGAATAAGTATAAAAGAGGTTAAATCTCGATCAAAAGGATTTGAACAAATTGGAGTTGCAGTTATTTGGCTTATAGAACAATTACAATATCGTAAGGGTTATTTATACTTGAACACCTTTCAAGCTTATTTCATTAATCCGATTGATAGAACGTTATATAGTTGGGAGCATGAAAAACAACTGATAGTAAAGTATGTCAATATACAACATATTGGTGGTCGAAAATTTATTGCGCATAGACGAATTATTCAAATTTCTGAATTATTATCATTCAATGAAAAAAAGAATGAGTCATATTGTTATAAATTGTCAAATAGACATATCAGTCGTTATATTTTTAATTGTAGAAAAAAACGTTCGGTGCTAGAACCGTCTTTAAGTGCTATGTATCAATTACAAATAACTGACGATGAGGTATGTAGAGATACAGGTTATATTTTTTCGTATCAAATTTTTATTGAAAATCATCCAGTACAATGGCAACTCAAGCTTAAGTTGTTGTTAAAACATAACCTTCCCAAGCATTATTTAATGTCGTATTTGAAATTCAGACAATTTTATCTACAGGATATTAATAAAGAAGAAATTACTTTAAAGTTAATAGATGATTATATTCAACAAGTAAGTGGGAGTTTAAACGTGCAAAATAAATAAAAGAATGAGAAAATTATAACATTAATTCATTTAGGAGGTACATGTATGAGTCAACAACTTACTAGAGAAGAGCAAGAACGAAAATATCCAAATGAAACTTGGGATTTAACAACTATTTTTGAAAGCGATGAAGCTTTTGAAAAAGCATTAAAAGAGGTAGAAAGTTACCTAGGTAAAGAAGAACAATTTAAAGGACATCTAGGAGATAGTGCTAAAACTTTATATAATGCTTTAGCTTTAGAAGATGAGATTGGAACACAATTAGAAAAGGTGTATGTTTATGCACATTTAAAACAAGACCAAGATACATCTAACGATAAATATACTGGTTTTGAATCTCGTGCGCATCAACTCATCATAAAAATTAGCTCAGCATGGAGTTTCTTAGTTCCAGAGATTTTGCAAATTGATGAAGAGAAATTAGAATCTTTTATTAAGAGTAACGATGATTTAAAACGTTATGCATTTGACTTGAAATTAATTAATGAAAAACGTCCCCATATTTTAGATGCTGATAAAGAAAAATTATTAACCCAAGCGCAAGATGCATTATCAACTCCAGAAAATGTCTATGGCATGTTTAGTAATGCTGATTTAGAATTTAAAGATGCAGTAGATAAAGATGGAAAAAAACATCCTTTAACACAAGGTACATTTATTAAATATTTAGAATCAGATGATCGTGAATTACGTCAGTCAGCTTATAACAACTTATATGAAGCGTATGGTGCATATAACAATACATTAGGCTCAACTTTAGCTGGTGAAGTTAAGAAAAATATTTTCAATGCTCGTGCGCATAACTATAAAACGGCACGTGAACGCGCTTTAAGTAATAACCATATTCCTGAAGAAGTATATGATAATTTAGTTGCAACAGTTCATAAATATCTTCCATTGTTGCATAAATACACTCAATTGAGAAAAGAACTTTTAGGTATTGATGATTTGAAAATGTATGACATTTATACTCCATTAGTTAAAGATGTTAAATTTGAAATGCCATATGACGAAGCTAAAGAATGGATGCTAAAAGCGCTAGAACCAATGGGAAAAGAATATTTAGATGTAGTTAAAGAAGGTTTAAATCATCGTTGGGTAGATGTTTATGAGAATAAAGGAAAACGCTCAGGTGGTTATTCTTCAGGCGCACATTTAACTAATCCATTTATTTTATTAAATTGGTCTGATACAATCTCTGATTTATATACACTTGTGCATGAATTTGGACATTCTGCACATAGTTACTTTAGTCGTAAAAATCAACCATCAAACTCTAGTGATTATTCTATCTTTGTAGCTGAAGTTGCTTCAACATGTAATGAAGCTCTACTAAGTGATTATATGGATAAACATTTAGATGATGATCGACGTCTATTATTACTAAACCAAGAACTTGAGCGTTTCAGAGCAACATTATTCCGTCAAACTATGTTTGCTGAATTTGAACATAAAATTCATCAAATTGAGGAAGCGGGAGAGCCATTAACATCAACTCGTATGAATGAAGAGTACGCTAAATTAAATAGACAATACTTTGGTGATGTGGTAGAAACAGATGATCATATTAGTAAAGAGTGGTCTCGTATTCCACACTTCTATATGAATTATTATGTGTACCAATATGCAACTGGATACAGTGCAGCTCAAAGTTTAAGTCATCAAATTTTAACAGAAGGACAACCTGCTGTTGAAAGATATATAAATGAATTCTTGAAAAAAGGTAGTTCTAATTACCCAATTGAGATTCTTAAGAATGCAGGTGTAGATATGACTACACCAGAACCTATAGAGCAAGCGTGTGAAGTTTTTGAACAAAAATTAGAAGCATTTGAAAAATTGATGAAGCACTAAAAATAGTGTATTCGTTTTCAATGTGTCTAATTTGTGACATTTTGGATGGAAATGTAGTTTAATATTGAAACGGCGTTTTGAGCGTGTTATATTATATACATGAAATTAATCACATAACAAACATACCCCTTTGTTTGAAGTGAAAAATTTCTCCCATCCCCTTTGTTTAGCGTCGTGTAATCAGACACGGCGTTTTTTTTTATGCTTAATTATTAAATCAATTTAATATAAAAAGAGCGATACACTTCATATAAGTGATCGCTCTTTGTTATTTCTTAGGCATTTTAGATTGCCAAAATTCGCCGTCAGGATAATTTAGTTTTTCAACTTTTTGTTGTAAAGCTAATTTTTTTAATTCTTTTACGAGTAACTTTTCCGGCCACTCATAAATAGTAAGCAGTTCTTCCATCGTTACTAATTGTTTGGATTGAATATAAGTTTCGAGATTTGGAGGTAATTCTTTTTCGATAGGGCATCCCATTAATTCATTAATAATATAAGTATAAATATGGTAAGGATAAAGACCTTCGACTTTCAAACCTTCTTCATGCACATCTTCACTAAAAAATACAAGTGAAGGCGCTTGTTCAATTTCCATTTCTCTTGCAATATGCAAATCTATTTTTAAACTTTCGGTAAGTTTATTTTTTTGTAAGTCTTCTTTGAAAACATCATAATCTAAACCAGCATTTTTAATACAATTACAAATCATTTCTTCAGTGATAATATCTTTTTTTGGTATAATTTCGTTCTGCATTAAATGAATAAAACGTTCCGCTCTTAATCTACCTTGTAATTCAGCAGCTTTATATGCTAAAGCAATATTATCAAAATCTGAAGTACTTTGAGCTTGACATTTAGTCAAAACCTTTAATGAAGGATTCAAAATATGTCTGATTCGAATATATTGATTATACTCAATTCTTAATTTAGAAATAATTGCGGATAATTTAAAACAGTCTTTATTAAAGGGATCAAAGAATGAATAAATTTCTATTTTATTTACAGGTGACAGATTAGTGCTTTCACGACTCGCATTATCTACAATTTTAAGTTCTTCAGCCATGTTTAACTCACCTTCAATTATATTTAGGAATTCACCATATGGTTAGCAGTTAAACGCAATCTTTCATACAAATAGTCGCCAACTCCTGCTGGAAATTGAGCTTTATTGATTGCTTTATACATATTTTCTAACCATGCATCTCTTTCATAAGTAGTAATTCTAAATGCCATATGTCTCTTTTTTAACATTGGGTGACCATGTTCTTGAGTGTATAAATCAGGACCTCCTAGAAATTGTGTTAAGAATTGCTTTTGCTTTCTACTTGTTTCTTTAAAATCTCCAGGAAATAAATGGTTGATTCTTTGATCATTCTCTACAAGAAAGTAGAAATAATCAATCATATCATACAAAGCTTTTTCTCCTATTACATCAAAAGGTGTTGTAGTCATAGTATCACCCATTTCTATTAATATATTTCTAATATAACATGAATTTTTACATTTAAAAGTAATTTGACTTTTCACAAGTTTATCTCACATCTATTATAATTGAGCTTGATATTCAAAAAATCGTTGAACTTTATTTTTAGGTGGCTCGTGAACTAAGTTAAATTGTTTTAATAAATTTTGAAATTTTTCAAAGCCTATTTCATAATCATTGACTTCAAATTCTAATTCATAGTCTGTTTTATCAAAGTATTGACTTTTATCTAATACTAATAGTTCATTTTGAAATTCAACTTCTAGTCTTTCAGTTGTCAATGCACCTAAAACACTTAATTCGTTTTCTCCAATATCAAATTCAGTAAGAATTTTTTGAATATCATTAGGTAATGTTGATTTGACAATTGTTTGTCCAATATGAGGATTCATATCGATTAGATGATTATATTCTATCAAGCCAACTTTAGCTGGTACTTTTAGTGTGATTTCAAATCTGTTTTGTTTAACACGTATTCTTAAAGCAGAACGATGATCACGTAGTTTAAAACTAGGTGTTTCAATATAATAATTGATTTGAGTGAATGGTGTGAGTTGTTTAAAATAAGAAGCTTTAATCGCGTTATATGTATTGAAATCAATTAATTGCTTAAATTCAATTTCATTATTAGTACTCATAATTACACCTCATTAGACAATCTTTAGTATATTATTGTAGTTCATTATGACGGACATTTGTAAAAAATTAAAGTAATAACAATACTAAAAATAAAATATATAGAGCTAAATATTTAATCGTTTAGAGCATACTTGAAATATGGTACTCAAATGTGTGTTTGAAAGTTAAATTATGTTAAACTAATAAGGAATAATAAGGAGGAACAAGCATGCGTATATATGTAAATGAAATTAAAATCAAAGATGATAGCATTTATTGCTACTCAGAAGATCCAACTGATGGATTAGATGAAGTAGGACAAATGCTTGTAGATAGTGATAATTTTAGTTTTGCTTATTTATTAGATGATGGCTCGTCGTATTCATATTTGATTTTTGTACAAGAGACGTGGTCAATGTTACATAATAATAGAGATAAAAAAGTAATTATTAACGATGAATTAGAATTAGAACATTTTCAAGATGAGTTAAGTTATATCCTAGAAAATGTTGAAGGAAATAATAACTATGGTAAGGAGTTTGTTTCAGCAGTTGAAGAAACTTTCGAACTAAAGTGAAACGGAGTGGAACCATATGAATCAATGGGAGCAATTTTTAACACCATATAAACAAGCAGTCGATGAATTAAAGGTGAAATTAAAAGGCTTACGTAAGCAATATGAAGTTGGAGAAAACGCCTCACCCATTGAATTTGTAACTGGTCGTGTAAAGCCTATTACAAGTATCATTGATAAAGCGAATAAAAGGGGAATTCCTTTTGATCGATTACGTGAAGAAATGTACGACATAGCTGGTTTAAGGATGATGTGTCAATTCGTTGATGATATTGATGTAGTTGTTAATATGCTTAGACAACGTCAAGATTTTAAAGTTGTCGAAGAAAGAGATTATATTAACAATACAAAACAAAGTGGTTATCGTTCATATCATGTAATTATTGAGTATCCAATTGAAACATTAAGTGGTCAAAAAATGATATTAGCTGAAATTCAAATTCGAACATTAGCAATGAATTTTTGGGCTACAATCGAACATACATTAAGATACAAATATGATGGAGATTATCCTGCTGAGATACAACATCGTCTAGAAAGAGCAGCTGAAGCGGCTTACTTATTAGATGAAGAGATGTCTGAAATTAAAGAGGAAATACAAGAAGCTCAAAAATATTATACTCAAAAACGTGCAAAAAAACATGACTGATGAGGTGTCAATACATGCGTTATACGATTTTATCTAAAGGTGACTCTAAATCAAACACGCTTAAACATAAAATGATGAATCAAATGAATTCTTTTCATATGATAGAGGATACAGAAAATCCAGAAATAGTGATATCTGTCGGTGGAGATGGAACACTTTTGCAAGCTTTTCATCAGTATAGTCATATGTTATCAAATGTAGCATTTGTTGGAGTACATACTGGTCATTTAGGTTTTTACGCAGACTGGTTACCTCATGAAGTTGAAAAATTGATTGATGAAATTCATCATTCTGAATTTCAAGTGATTGAATATCCATTACTTGAAATTATTGTTAAATATAACAACGCTAAGAATGAAACACACTATCTAGCACTCAATGAAGCAACTATGAAAACTGAAAATGGATCAACATTAGTAGCAGATGTCGCAATTAGAGGTAAACATTTTGAACGATTTAGAGGAGATGGTCTATGTATTTCCACACCTTCTGGGTCGACGGCTTATAATAAAGCGCTGGGTGGTGCACTGATTCATCCTTCTCTTGAAGCCATACAAATTGCTGAAATTGCATCTATTAATAATAGAGTATTTAGAACGGTAGGTTCACCATTAGTATTACCAAAGCATCATACATGTTTGATTACACCTGTAAATCATAATACAATTAGAACAACAATTGATCATGTCAGTCTAAAACATAAAAATGTGAGCGACATTCAATTTAGAGTCGCAAATGAAAAAGTACGTTTTGCTAGATTTAGACCATTTCCTTTTTGGAAAAGAGTTCATGATTCGTTTATTGAAAGTGAAGATGATTGATGAAATTTGTATACCATATTCATAGCGAAGAAATGCTTAAGACATTTTTACAACGTCATAATTATTCAAAGAAAACAATTAGCGCCATTAAACGTGATGGCGCTTTAATTATTAATAGGCAACCTGTAACAGTTAGATATATGTTGAAAAAAGATGATCACCTTATTGTTAAACTGCCGGAAGAAGTTCCGAGTACATATCTTCGTCCTTCAAACAAACATATTGAAATATTATATGAAGATACATATTTAATTATCGTTTCAAAACCGGTACATTTAAATTGTGCACCTTCAAGAGAACATCCTCATGATAGTTTAATTGAGCGCGTGATGTATTATTTAAATCATTCTACGAATAAAGTACAATATGTAGTACCTCATATTGTTACAAGATTAGATCGTAATACGACGGGCATCGTTATCTTTACTAAACATGGTCATATTCATCACCTTATGTCGACATTTGAAATAGATAAGCGGTATATATGTGTGTGTTACGGTAAAACTAAAGAACAATCTATGATAGAGGCACCTATTGGTAGAAACAAAGATAGTATTATTACTCGGTGTATTACGCCATCTGGTAAATATGCAAAAACTGAATATAAAACGTTGAGTAGTCATCACAGTGCAAGTTTATGTGAAGTTAAATTACATACTGGACGAACACACCAAATTAGAGTTCATTTTAAGCACATTGGTCATCCACTTATTGGGGATGACTTATATGATGGTTTTCATCCTCGGATTCAAACACAATCTTTACAGTGTTATAAAGTAAAATTTATACATCCAATATATAATAAAGAAATCGAGATTATTTTAGACTATAAAAACTTAGAAAAAATATATCAAAGTGTAAATTAAAATTAGGAGGTACACTTGATGTCATTAAATACAGAAACAACTGACATACAACATAATAAAGTATACAATCAAAAACGACTAGATGACAGTTTAAACCGCAATGATATAGATCAATTCAGAAAAGAATTTCTAACTTTACATCAATATGAACAAAGTGAATATTTTGAAAATACAACGAATCAGAATAGAGAAAGAATATTCGAATTTTTATCGCCTCAAGAAGTGAGTAGATTTTTTAATCAATTAGATATTGAAGGGAAAGAATATGAAATATTATTTGATTCAATGCATGCACATTATGCAAGTGAAGTATTAGAAAATATGTCTACAGATAACGCAGTTGATATTCTAAATGAATTATCTAACTCAAAAGTTGCCAGTTTATTAGCTTTGATGGATAACAGAGTCACAGATAAAATCAAAAAGTTATTACATTATGAAGAAGATACTGCCGGTGGTATCATGACTACTGAATATATTTCATTGGATATTGGCACATCTGTAAAAGAGGCACTCATGCTAGTTAAAAATCAAGCACCTGACGCAGAAACGATATATGTGATTTATGTCGTTGATACTGCCGGTCAACTCGTAGGTGTTCTATCTTTGAAAGATTTAATTGTAGCAAATATTGAAGCTCATGTTGAAGAAGTAATGATTCAACGTGTTGTAAGTGTAAATGTAGAAGAGGATCAAGAACGTGTTGCTCAAAAAATGAAAGATTATGACTTTATTGCCATGCCTGTTATCGACTATCAACATCATTTAGTAGGGATTATCACAATAGATGATATTTTAGATGTCGTAAATGAAGAAGCAGATGAAGATTATTCACGTTTAGCAGGGGTTTCTGATACTAAATCTACTGATCAATCAGTATTTAAGAAAGCATTGAAGAGATTACCGTGGCTGATTATTTTAACATTTTTAGGTATGATAACAGCAACGATTCTGGGTGGTTTTGAAGATACATTGTCGCAAGTTGCATTATTAGCAGCATTTATCCCTATTATAAGTGGGATGTCAGGAAATTCAGGAACGCAATCATTAGCAGTGTCTGTTCGTAATATTTCTAATGGTGACATTAAAGAAAAAAGTAAACTTAAAATAGCTTTAAAAGAAGCAGGCAGTGGGTTAATCACTGGTTTTGTGTGTGCAGTGATTTTATTCTTAATTATTGTCATTATTTATCGTCAACCCTTCTTGGCACTGATTGTAGGTGCAAGTTTAACTATTGCCATGACAGTAGGTACGTTAGTAGGCTCAATGATTCCAATCTTGATGAATAAAATTCATATCGATCCTGCTGTCGCAAGCGGACCATTTATTACAACTATCAATGATATTGTAAGTATGTTAATTTATTTTGGCCTTGCAACAACATTTATGTCATATCTAACATAGGGGGATGAAATGGGATTTTTTTCTTTGGTCATAGTCGTCGTCGCAGCATTTCTTACACCGATTATTGTTAATCGATTAAACGTCACTTTTTTACCTGTTGTCGTAGCTGAAATATTAATGGGAATTATTATAGGAAACTCATTTTTAGGACTTGTCCACAAAGATGAAATGTTAAACATTCTTTCAACATTAGGTTTTATCTTTTTAATGTTTTTAAGTGGACTGGAAATTGATTTTAGCGCATTTAAAAAAGACACAAGAAAGAGACAGGGTATTAATAAAAATGAAAAGAATTTACCCAGTCATTTACAATTAGCACTTACAGTTTTTTCATTAATAATGGTGCTTTCAATCATTTTAGCATTTGCATTTAAATGGTTAGGCTTTGTAGATGATGTATTATTAATGGTCATTATTATTTCAACCATTTCATTGGGTGTAGTCGTGCCAACACTTAAAGAAATGAATATCATGCGTACAACAATAGGACAATTTATATTATTAGTAGCAGTATTAGCAGATTTATTTACGATGGTTTTATTAACTATTTATGGTGGAATCAATGGTGAAGGCGGAGGATCAATTTGGCTATCTGCAATTTTAATCGTGTTTACTGCAATATTTTATTTATTAGGTTCTGTATTTAAACGGTTAAATTTTATGCAACGCTTAATGGGTGGTACAACACAAATTGGCATACGGGCCATTTTTGCATTAATCATTTTACTCGTTGCTCTTGCTGAGGGTGTTGGTGCTGAATATATATTAGGTGCTTTTTTAGCTGGTGTAGTTGTATCACTGTTAAAACCTGATGAAGAAATGATTCATACCTTAGATTCATTTGGATACGGATTCTTTATACCGATATTCTTTATTATGGTCGGTGTAGATTTAGATATACCATCTTTAATTAAGGAACCTTCTTTACTTATTATAATTCCGATACTTATATTGTCCTTTATCGTTTCTAAGTTGATTCCTGTCTTATTTATTCGAAGATGGTTTGATACTAAAACAACCATTGCATCAGCATTTTTATTAACATCTACACTTTCGCTTGTTATTGCTGCAGCAAAAATTGCTGAAGAATTAAAAGCAATTACTTCTGAAATGTCAGGGATATTAATATTAAGTGCAATTATTACATGTGTATTTGTACCTGTTGTATTTAAAAAATTATTCCCAATTCCAGATGAAGTGAACCGAAAAATTGATATTGCGTTAATTGGTAAAAATCAATTGACTATTCCAATTGTTCAAAATCTGACTTCACAGTTATATAATATAACGTTGTTTTACCGTAAAGATTTAGGTGATAAGCGTAATTTACCTGACAATGTGACTGTCATTGAAATTAGTGAATATGAAGAAAGTTTATTAGAGAGACTTGGCTTGTTTAATCAAGATATTGTCGTATGTTCTGCTAATGATGATGGTTTAAATAAAAGGATAGCAAAATTAGCTAAATCTCATGGTGTAAACAGAGTTATTTGTCGACTAGAAAATAGTGGTGATGATGAAGAATTAAAAACAGATGGTATTGAAGTATTTAGTAACTTTATTAGTAATAAAATTTTCTTAAAAAGTTTAATTGAAACACCAAATATGCTAAATATTTTAAGTAATGTTGAAACGTCACTATATGAAATTGAAATGTTGAATTATAAATATGAAAATATTCTATTACGTCATTTCCCATTTGGTGGGGATATCATATTTGTACGTATTGTTAGAAATAATGAATCCATTGTACCACATGGAGATACGCAACTTAGATATAAAGACCGTTTAATTGTAACAGGTTCTAAAGAATATGTAGATGAACTCAAATCTGAATTAGAATTTTATTATTAATCCATTTAAAAGAGAGGACAAAATAAAGGGTATCTTTGAAAAATAACATAAAAAGATACATTACTTTGTGTACCTCTCTTTTTATTGAGATGATTTGAAAATTTATTATTACTTTATTAAATATTATTAACAATGGTAAAATATGTATGTTAAAAACGTTTATAATGAACGGATTAATATAAAGTAATATAAGGAGATAATTTATATGATTAATTTAGAAAATAAAACCTTTGTCATTATGGGTATCGCTAACAAACGTAGTATTGGTTTTGGCGTAGCTAAAGTATTAGACGAATTAGGCGCGCATCTCGTATTTACATATCGTAAAGAACGTAGTAAAAAGGAATTAGAAAAATTATTAGATCAATTAAATCAAAAAGAGCATCATCTTTATCAAATAGATGTTCAAAAAGATGAAGATGTCATTAATGGCTTTGCGAAAATCGGTGAAGAAGTTGGAAATATTGATGGCGTCTATCATTCAATTGCATTTGCTAATATGGAAGATTTACGTGGTCGTTTTTCTGAAACATCTCGTGAAGGATTCCTACTTGCACAAGATATTAGTTCATATTCATTAACCATTGTAGCTCATGAAGCGAAAAAAATTATGCCGAATGGTGGTAGTATTGTAGCTACAACTTATTTAGGCGGAGAATTTGCAATTCAAAACTATAATGTGATGGGTGTAGCAAAAGCAAGTCTTGAAGCAAATGTTAAATATTTAGCATATGATTTAGGCCCAGATAATATTCGAGTCAATGCAATTTCTGCTGGACCAATTCGTACATTAAGTGCTAAAGGTGTAGGTGGATTGAATTTAATTCTTAAAGAAGTTGAAGAACGTGCACCGTTAAGACGTAATGTAGATCAAGAAGAAGTGGGTAGAACTGCTGCTTATTTATTAAGTGATTTTTCAAGTGGTGTAACTGGAGAAAATATCCACGTAGATAGTGGTTTCCACGCAATTAAATAAGTTTAAATTGAAAAATAGTTATAAGATATATGATAAATCCAAGAGTCTGAGACAATGAGTTGTCTTAGACTTTTTTTATAAATCGACAGTTGATGACTGAATTGAAAATGCATTTGTATCAAGCTTTATTCAATTTCAGTTCCAAGGCTAGAACATAGAAACGTTCAATAAGAACATCTACGTTCAACGCAAATTGGGGATGCATTGATGATGTGGAACGGCGACTTAAAAATGAAATTTATCCCTCTTTTAGCTTTATATTATTCAATATGATATGACATAAAAAAACTGCGAATAGAATATGTTCTATCCGCAATAAGTAATTAAAAAGCATTAATAATTAATTTAATCTTTAACATCGCTATTTGCTTTATCAATGATACGTTGACGATACTTAAATACATTTCTTGCTATTGTTTTTAATACTGCATAAAGTGGAACAGCAATTAAAATAAGTGTGAATCCTCCTAAATCACCCGCTGCTAAGATAACAACAATGATTGTAAGTGGATGAATACTTAGTGATTTACCCATGACGTTAGGTGTGATGACATTACCTTCAAGTTGTTGTGCAATTAATGTAACAACACAGACCCAAATAAATGTTGATGGACCATCGATAATCCCTAATATTGCAGCAGGCGCAAATGATAACCAAGGTCCTAAAAATGGGATTAAGTTTGCTACACCAGCGAATAATACAAGCAATGGTGTATAAGGTAACCCAATAAGGCTATAACCAATATAAAGAATAATACCTAAGATGAAACTAACAGTAACTTGACCTTGAATATACGATTTTAAGGTATAATTTAAATCTTTGAGTAAATCAACAACAAAAACTTTACGTTCTCCTTTGAAAAATTTACCAATTGCTGGAATAAATTTTTCATGATCTTTCAACATATAAATCAAGAAGAACGGTACCATAATCAATAAGAAAATGGTTGAAATAAGAGATGTGATATAAGTG